>CAZTZK010000028.1:0-8250 GCA_964618065.1 uncultured Candidatus Saccharibacteria bacterium
GCTTCCATTTCTGTCTGTTTCCTTTGAATAGACTCTTTTCTTTTAAGAGATCCCACCAAAACTAACATGCCTATAATTGCCACTACTATTAAAATTTCAATTAGAGTGAACCCTTTTTTTGCTAACTTGTTTTTTTGTTTATTTTTATCAAACATTTCTAAAAGGAGAGATATAAATTTGAAGTAAAAATTAAAACGTGTTAATATTTTACTATCTTCTTTAGAAAAAAGCTAGTTTTTAGAAATTGTATTTGGAAAACAAAAATAAATTAATAGATGTTTAGTCATTTTTCTAAATTAACTAAAGATTCGGTAGGAGTTGATATTGGGACTTCTTCAATTAAAGTGGTCCATTTGGGCTTTTCAAATGAAAAACCTTTCTTGAAGAATTTTGTAATAGCTAGATTAAAAGAAGGTTCTATCCAAACAAGCAATCAAATTATTGCGGGCAAACAAGTTTCTAAAATTTTAACCCTTGCTCTTCAAAGAAGTGGTATCAACTCTAAAGATGTCTCTTTTTCCATCCCCGCTTTTTCTAGCTTTGTTTCTTTTATGGTAATCCCAAAAGTTCCTGAGGATGAAATCATTTCTAAGGTTGAGACGGAAGCTAAAAGATTGATCCCCGTTCCTCTTTCCGAGGTTTCACTGGGCTGGGAAATTGTTGAAGAAAATCAAAAAATTAAATCTGTAGGGATGAAAGCAAAAGGTGAAGATGAAATGAAAATTTTACTTATGGCTGTTTCAAAAGATACTATCGCTAAATATGAAGCAATAGCCAGAGCCTCTAAGTTAAATCTAGGCTCTATTGAAGTAGAAAGTTTTGCTCTAATACGTTGTTTGGTAGGAGAAGATAGGGGAGCATTTTTAATTTTGGATATAGGATCTAGAATTTGCAATGCTTTGATTGTGGCCGAAGGCTCTTTGAGAGGAACACGCAATATGGATATTGGAGGAGGAGGAATCACCGAATCAATTTCTAGAGGAATGGATGTAGATTTTGCAAGAGCGGAAAATTTAAAGAAAGACAGAGGAATGGAAGATCCTCAATTATTTAATCTTATTTCTCCAACGCTAGACAGAATAATTCAAGATTTGAAAAGAACTATAGATATTTACAACCAAAAAAATGCAGGAAAGAAAATAGAAAAAATTATTTTAATTGGGGGAACTTCTAAGCTAAAAGGTTTTAAAACATATCTTCAAGAGAATCTAGGTTTAAAAATTATAGAGAATAATCCTCTTGAAAAAATAAATTTTAATGCAAAAGACAAAAAAATATTAGATAGTTTTAAAGAAGAACTAGCTGTAGCTATTGGTACAGCTTTGAAAAAATAAAATTTGATTATTTAATCCAATCATCTTCTTTTAAAAAATAATTTACGAATAAATTATTGAGAAGTATTTTACTTTTGAAATTACTTGAAATATTTTTTTGCTTGCTAAAAAAAATAAATTATTTTATACTTGGCACAGAATATAAATTTCATTTTTTAAATAAATAAAAATAAAAAAAATAAAGTGGGTGGAGGAATAGACTTTGCAAAACAAACTAATATCTATAAAGAGAAGAAAAAAAAGAAACTTGTGGCAAAGGGAATGTTTTTTTCTTTTCTGCTAATTCTTTTTTCTTTGGGAATTTGGGGCGGAGCTTATTTTTATAAATTTACCCAAGAAAGAAAGGTAACCAATATAAAAAGTAAAATAAGCCAAGAAAAAAACCAAAGAGATTTTGATAAAGTGGCAGAAATTTTAGATGTTGCAACAAGATTAAATTTTGTGAACCAATTTTCTCAAAAGCAAAAGTTTTGGAGCGGTTTTCTAGGAGAGATTGAAGGAAAAACTTTCCCTTCAATTTATTTTAGTTCTTTAGAGGGAGAGTCTAGTTATTCTCTAAATAATGAAAATAGTAGTTCGGCTCCAAATGTAGCAGCTGTTTCAGTAAATGATAAAAATAAAGTAGGACAAATAAAAATAGGGATGGTTTCTTCTAGTTTAAATGATATCTCTAAACAGATCATTGCTTTCAAAAAGTCTGATAAAATTGAATCTGCAGTAGTTGATAAAATTTCTTTAGATGATAAAGGTTTAGTGTTTTTAATGACTTTGAATCTATCTTCTGATGCTTTGGAAAGATTTGCTTATGAAGGAGTAGGAGAAGGAGAGATAGATTCTACTTCTGGCAATGGTGTTGATATAAGTGAACCGGGGAGTATTGAATCCGAAAGCCAAAACGCTGGAGAATAAAAGTTTTTCAATGGAATTAGATAGCTAAGCAATTTAAATATTAGTTAATGAAAATTTTAATTTTTCCAATTTCTCTTGTTTTTTCTATAATAATTTTAATTTGGGCAGTTATGCCTACTTATAAAGATGCCCAGAAAATTAAAAATACAGAACTGCCTAAGTTGCAAGAAGAATTAAATATGGAATTGGAAATTTCTAAAAATTTAGTCAATTTAGAACAAGAATATGGGATGTACGAAGAAGATTTAAAAATTTTAGGTTATGCTTTCCCTAAAGAAAGCGATCTTAAATCCTTGTTAACTCAAATTGAAACTATGATTTTAGATAGTTCTTTAACCTATCGCAATATATCAATTAAAGGAGGGGATGATTCTCAAAGCGATACAATTAATAAGCAGTTCACAGCGAGTGGGGTAAAAACTCAAGCAGTTTTGATGCCCCAACCAGAACCGATTCAAATAGATTTAGAAATTTCCGGTTCTTATGAAAATTTAAGACAGTTTATTAATAAAGTGGAAAATTTAGATCGACTAGCCAACATAATTTCTTTGAGTATTAAAGCTGAAACTCAAAAGAAAACGGAGGAATCCGGATCAAATGTTTTGTTAAAGACGAATGTTACTATTGAAGTTTATAAGCAAGATCCCGTTGATGCAGTAGGTATTAAAAGAGTACTTAGTAGTAGTGCGACGGGGAGTACAAATTCCAGTGCGAATGTAAGTCAAGGTGTTGATGCTACAGTAAATGAATTAGAGAAGTAATTTTTTAAAATTTTTTAAAAGTAATTTTTTCTAATGGAATTTAATTTTGCAAATCCAAGTAGTAGTAGTCCAGCAAACTCAAATAAACCGGAAGATTCTCCAAAAGGTTCAATGAATAAAAAAGTAATAATTCTTTTGCTAATTCTTTTGCTAATTGTTGGTATAGGAGTTTACTTTTTATTTTTTGCAGAAGGCGGGAGCTTAGATTCTTCTAAAGTAGCAGTTAAAAATTCAACAGCTTCTACAGCAGAGAATAAAACGGGTAATTCAGCAGCTACCAATAGTCTTGCACAAAAGGACTCTTTGGATACAAGTCAAAATGAGATTAAAGGAGTAAATATAGGGGGACTTTTTATTCCTTATGGTTTTAATGAAGAGGCAATAAAGTTCTTACAAAAATTAAAAAGTCAAGGGAAATTTCCAATTTTTGTTGATGAGAATACGCTTGGAAAAACTAATCCTTTTTAGTCAGAAAAAGTTAATTAGAAATAATAATGGTAGTAAGTGATAATAAAAATGGTAAATTTAAAGAAATAGATTTTAAAGATAAGGAAATCCCATATAATGTTTTGAACATCGTTTCTGAAAGTGCCGCTGCTAAGTACAAAGTGATTGTTTTTGAAAAAAATGAGAGTTCTTTAAAAGTGGCCATGGTGGATCCGGAAAATATAGATTCACTGAATGCTTTACATTTTATCAGTAGCAAGTTTGGTCTCCAGCTAGAAATCTTTAAGATTTCGGATAAAGTTTTTGAGGAAGCTTTTAAAGGATATAAAAAGCCGGGAGTAATTATTGATAGGGCGGTTGAAGATTACGAAAAAGAAGAACAAGATATTATTCAAAAAAAGAAAAAATCTTCCCGAAAAAAAGAAGAAGTTGATTTGAAAAATCTTGGTTCGGCGCCCATTACTAAAATTGTAGATGTTATATTAACTCATGCTATTATAGGTGGAGCAAGCGATGTACATATTGAACCTCAAGAGAAGAAATTGAGAATCCGTTATCGCCTAGATGGAGACCTACATGAAACTTTTGTTTTATCTAAAAAAATTGCTCCGGCTTTAGTTTCTAGGATTAAGATAATGTCTAATCTAAAGATTGATGAGAAGAGAAAACCCCAAGACGGTCGTTTAAAGGCAAAAGGTGGAGATAGGGTAGTAGATGTTAGAGTCTCCACTTTACCTACTACTGAAGGAGAAAAAGTAGTGATGAGAATTTTAGAAAGAGAATCCGGTTTAGATAGTTTTGAGAAATTAGGACTTCTTGGAAGAAATTTACAAATTATAGAAAAAGGAATCCAAGAACCTTACGGGACAATTTTAGTTACCGGTCCTACCGGAAGCGGGAAATCAACTACTATATTTACGGCTTTAAGGAAACTAAACAGAGCTGATGTTAACATTGTAACCTTAGAAGATCCGATAGAATATAAAATTCCAGGAGTAAGCCATAGTCAGGTTCGTCCGGATATTGATTTTACTTTTGCTTCAGGTTTGAGATCTATTTTGAGACAAGATCCAGATATTATAATGGTAGGAGAAATTAGAGATAGTGAAACAGCTGAATTAGCTACTCATGCAGCTTTAACAGGTCATTTAGTTCTTTCTACTTTGCATACAAATGATGCTTTAGGTGCCATACCTCGTTTAGTAGATATGGGAGTTGAATCTTTTTTAGTTTCTTCCAGTTTGAGAGTAATAATTGCGCAAAGGCTTGTTAGAAGAATTTGTGAACATTGCCGAGAACAATTTGAACCAACAGAAAAAGTAAAAAAGTACATTTTAAATAGTTTAAAGTTAATTTCAGAAGAAGAAAAACGGGAAAGAATTCCTAATTTTGATCCTAATAATATAAAAGTTTGGAGAGGGAGAGGTTGTGCCAAATGTAAAAATACAGGGACAAAGGGCAGAATTGCTATTTTTGAAGTTGTAGAATGCGGACCCAGTATGAGGAAAGTTATTGATGATAATTTAACTGCAGAAGCCCTAGAAGAAGAATTCATTCGCCAGAAAGCTACTTTAATGAGAGAAGATGGAGTTTTGAAAGCTTTAAATGGGGAGACGACCATTGAATTTGTAGAAGAAGCTACCAGTGAGGAAACCGAAGAAAAAGTTGATCTTAAAAAGAATGAGAAAGTTACAGCGAACAATAAAGCTGAGAATAAAGCTGAAGCTGACACTAATGCAAAAATAAAGGATGAAAATAAAGAATATTTTTCCAATATGAAAGAGCCAAGCCTTTAATTATTATTAGTTGCTATTAGGAAAAATATTAATTTTATTGAGAATAAAAAATACAGCATAAGAATATAATAAATAATTAGTGATGGAAAAAGTATTAATTGTTGAAGACGACCCTTTTATATCTGATATTTACATGGTTGAGCTGGAAAATCAGGGATATGATGTCGAATTGGCATTTGATGGGGAAGAGGCAGTCAAAAAAATAAGTCAGAATCCTTTTGATGTAATGCTTTTGGATATTCTTATGCCTCGTAAGGACGGTTTCGCAGTTTTAAAAGAGATAAAAAATAATCCCAATTTTGAAACAGCGGTTATAGTTTTAAGTAATTTAGGCAAACAGGAGCAAATTGAAAGAGCTTTGGATCTGGGAGCAAATGATTATATTGTTAAAACACAGTTTACTCCTCAAGAAGTAATTGGGAAAATAAAAGAGATTTCTAAAAATAAGGAAAAGAGTAAGAAAACTAAGAAAAATAAAAAGAGTAATTAATTAATTTAATTTAACATGGAATCTAATACTCAATCTCGTCATAGAATGCGCCAATTTTTGGAGACAGTGGTGCAACAAGGAGCTTCTGATCTTCATATTTCAACAGGTAAGCCTCCAATTTTAAGAGTTGATGGAACTCTAGCACCTTTATCTAATGAGCAACCTTTTACTAAAGAAGAAGCAGCCGGTCTAGTCTTATCTATTATGTCTCCGGAGCAACAAAAAAGACTTCAAAGGGATTTGAGTGTAGATTTTTCTTTTGACTTGGAAGAAAAAGCTAGATTTAGAGCCAATGTTTTTTACCAATTGGGAACTCTAAGCGGAGCATTTCGTCTTGTGAATTCTAAAATAAAAACTATTGAAGAACTTAATTTACCTCCTGTTCTTCATGAATTTAGCAAACTTTCTCAGGGATTAATTCTCTTTGTTGGTCCTACCGGTCATGGAAAATCTACTTCAATGGCAGCTGTAATTGATGAAATAAATCATAATAGGACAGAACATATTCTTACCATAGAAGACCCTGTAGAATATATTTATAGAGAAGATCTTTGTCTAATAAATCAAAGAGAAGTAGGTCAAGATGTTACCGGTTTTTTTGATGGCTTGAAATCTTGTTTTCGGGAAGATATCAACGTTATTCTTTTAGGAGAAATGCGAGATTTAGAAACAATAGAAACAGCTCTTACGGCCGCTGAAACAGGTCATCTTATTCTTTCCACTCTGCATACCAACGACGCTTGGCAAACAATAGATAGAATTGTAGGCAGTTTTTCTGGCACCCAGCAAAATCAAATAAGAATGCAAGTGGCGAATGTCTTGCAAGGTATTTGTTCTTTAAGGCTCTTGCCGAAAATAGGAGGAGGAAGAATACCGGCAACTGAAGTACTCATTAAAAACGATGCGGTAGAAAACCTAATTAGAGATAATCAAATTCATCAAATTCCTAATGTTTTAGAAACTAGTCTAGAAGAAGGGATGCATTCTATAAATCGCTCTTTAGCTAATTTAATTAAAGAAGAAATGATAACTTTGGATGATGCTGAAAAATACACCATGGATAGGGAAATGCTTCATTTGTTGATAAAATAATTTTAATAAAACCTTTTTAAATTAATTTATGGATTTTAAGTATAAAGCTAAAAATTTACAGAACAACGTTCAAACAGGGATTGTAAAAGCTTCCAATAAAGAAAATGCTTTAGAAACTTTGGAGAAAAATGATTTAAGGGTTTTTTATTTAGAACAAGCGGTATCTAAGGGTCTTTTCAGCAATTTGATGGAGAAAATACAAAGAGTTAGCCAGAAGGATTTAGTAATTTTTTCTCGTCAGTTGGCTATTTTGATTGATTCTAAAGTCCCCGTTGTCCGTTCATTAAGAATTATTGCTGATCAGACGGAAAATGTTACTTTAAAGAATATTTGTCTGAGATTAAGCACTTTGGTAGAAGAGGGGAGCTCTCTTTCAGACGCTTTAAAAAAATATCCAAAACAGTTTGACCATTTTTTTGTTAGTGTAGTAAAAAGTGGAGAATCTTCAGGGAACTTGCACCATTCTCTTAATTATTTGGCGGATCACGTAGAAAGTAGTTATGAATTAAAAAGAAAAATAAAAGGTGCTATGATGTACCCTGTTGTCATCTTAACAGCTTTTGTTGCTATCTTTTTCTTTTTAGCTGTCAAAGTTTTGCCTCAGTTAACTGACATTTTAAAAGAATCAGGTGTTGAATTGCCTTGGACCACTAAAGTTATAATTGTTGTTTCTGATTTTATGGCGAGTAATTGGGTAGCTGTTCTGATAGCCTTGGCAGGATTTTTAATTGGTATTTTTTATTATTTTAAAACTGAAGCGGGTAAAGAAAACCTGGATATAATCTTACTCAAAATTCCTGTTATTGGAACAGTAGTAAAATATTCTTACATTGCGCTTTTTGCTAAAAATTTAGGGGTTTTGCTTAAAGAAGGAATTTCAATTGTAAAATCTTTAAGAATTATGTCTGAAGTTATGGGTAATGTAGTTTATCAAAAAATAATGAAAAAGATATTAAAAGAGGTAGAAAGAGGAAAAAGTATGACAGAAGGAATGCTTGAAGATGAGGAAGCTTTTCCTAAAATGGTGCCCCAAATGATTAAAATTGGAGAAGAGACGGGGAGAACTAGTGAAATTTTGGAAAACATTGAAAATTTTTATACGAAGGAAGTTAAAAATCTAACAGATAATTTAACAACCATTATTGAACCTTTGTTAATTATAGTTTTAGGTGCAGGAACTGGGATCTTGGTGGCTGCGATTATAATGCCGATTTACGATATGGCAGGTGCTATGTAAAAAATATTTAAATAATTGCAAATGTTTATTTGTAATAAAAAACGAAAGGAGGTGATTATGAGATGAGAATAAAAGAAAAAGGTTTTACAATGGTAGAGCTTTTAGTAGTAATAGCTATTATTGGTATTTTAGCTTCCATAGCTTTAATTTCTTATAATAGTGTCCAGAATAAAGCAAAAGATAA
>CAZTZK010000029.1:0-17277 GCA_964618065.1 uncultured Candidatus Saccharibacteria bacterium
TCGTTTACCGCAATTAAATGTTTTTAGCTAATTTTACGAAAATTATTGCCCGATTATATTACTTTTAGAAAACTTAAAAAGCCCGCTTTAGTTATTTTTAAATAACTTCAGCGGGCTTTTTTATTTATTTAATTTATTTTAAACTTACTAATATTTTTAGATTATCTTATTCATTTCTTGTTCTTGTTATCTTGAATCTAGAATATTTCTTAAAATGATTCTTTTTTATCAAGTTCTTCTTTCAGTCTTATCTTTAAACCTTTTGCTAATTCAATTTCTCTTTTTTCCGGATCTCCTTTAATAAGATTACTCTTCCAAGATCGAATAGCTTTCTTTTTAAACTCATCATTTTCTAATATTGATGAGGCCTTGGCTTTTTCGTTTTTTCCCATCATGTCTAAGGCGTCTTTTGATATTCTTTCAAAGATATGATTGGGCACTCTATTAAATTTTTCAGGATTTTCCCATGAATGAAGCATACTTTTTATTTTAAAATTTAAAATTTTGCCTTTTTTATCTATAAAGAAAAATTGATTTTAAAAATAGAATTATGATTTTACAAAAAAGAAAACAGCGGTATAATTATACTATATTTTTGATTAATTATTAATTTTTTCCATGAAAAATAAAAAATTAGCTAAAAAAACAGATAAAATTACATCTAAAATTATTATTCTAAGTCTTTTTATCTCTATGATTGTGGGAAGTGTCTTTGGTTTGCTTGTTTCTTTGGCAACAATTAAATATGCAAACACTAATGGATTAAAAAATTCTTCAGAAGGTACTTCTGAAGAGAATAAGAGAGAAAAATCCAATCTTTCTCAAGATGCAAACGAATCTACCATCATAGATGTCGTAGATAAATCTAATCCAGCAGTAGTGAGCATAATTATTTCTAAAGACATTCCTATAATTGAACACTATTACGAAAATCCATTCGAAGGATTTGAAGGTTTTTTTGGATGGGAGGTTCCAAGGGTGAGAGAAAAAGGAACAGAAAAAAGAGAAATTGGGGGAGGAAGCGGTTTTCTTATTTCCTCCGATGGTTATTTAGTCACCAATAAGCATGTAGTTTCCGATGAAGAGGCTGAATATACAGTACTTACGAATGAAGGAGAAAAATTTGAAGTTCAAATATTAGATAGAGATCCTGTCAATGATATCGCGATTCTAAAAATTAATCCTTCTTCCACTAAACTTCCTTATTTAGAATTAGGAGATTCTTCTAGCCTTAAAGTAGGTCAATCAGTAATAACTATCGGTAATGCTTTAGGAGAATTCAGGAATACTGTTTCCAAAGGTATAATCTCTGGTTTAAAACGTGATATAACAGCCGGAAATAACTTTGGTTATTCAGAAAATTTAAGCGAATTAATTCAGACTGACGCGGCAGTTAATCAAGGAAATTCGGGAGGGCCATTACTGGATCTCGAAGGAAAAGTGATTGGAGTTAATGTTGCTATGGCAAACGGCGCAGAAAATATTGGTTTTGCACTACCAATTAATCTAGTTAAGGTGGCAGCTGAATCAGTAAAACAAGAAGGAAAAATTATTAGGCCTTTCATAGGAATCCGCTATATAATAAATAACGAAGAAATTGCAGAAGAAAATGAATTGGATTATAACTACGGAGCTCTTATTCAAAGAGGCGAAAAGATCGGACAATTAGCTATTATCCCCGGATCTCCTGCTGATAAAGCCGGTCTTTCGGAAAATGATATTATTCTGGAAATAAATGGTAAAAAAATAGAAGAATCTTATACTCCTTCTTCGGCTATTGCAGATAAAAAACCGGGAGATAAAATAACTCTTAAAATTTGGAGTAAAGGGGTAGTTAAAGACGCTGAGCTGATTCTTGGAGAAAAATAATAAAAAGTCTTTAAAGATAAAAACAGCTTTAAATAATTTTTAGACAATCTTTAAAAATAAGTAGTTTATATGTTAGTTCTCATTCTTTTCGTTTTAGGATTTATAGTTTTAATAAAAGGCGCCCATTTGTTAATTGACGGATCGGTTTCGTTAGCAAGAAAGATGAAAATTTCTTATTTAGTTATTGGCCTTACTGTTATTGCATTTGGAACTTCAGCCCCAGAATTATTTATTAATATTTTTGCTAGTGGATTTGAAGAATCAGATTTAGTATTCGCTAATATTTTTGGAAGTAACTTAGTAAATACTCTTTTTATCTTGGGTATTTCAGCTTTAATTTTTCCTCTAGCAATAAGTAAAGATGCTGTTTGGAAAGGAATACCATTTTTATTGGGAACATCTATATTAGTTGGTTTTCTTGCTAATGATTTTTTTGGCAATAAAGCCGTAGAACCAAGTTTAAATAGAACGGAAGGGCTGGCGTTAATCTTTGTCTTCATCACTTTTCTCTATTATAATTTCAGGAGGGTACGGGCAGATAGAAGAGATGCCGGAATAGGGTTAGAAGAAAAAAGCAAACAAGAATCAAAAGAATTCAGTGTTCCTAAATCAATTATTTTCGCTATTTTAGGAATTATCGGTTTAACCCTTGGAGGTAAATGGATTACCAATGGAGCTATTCAAATAGCCGACTTGTTAGGATTAAGCAAATCCTTTATAGGACTAACCATAATATCTATTAGCACATCTCTGCCTGAATTAACCACTTCAATAGTGGCTACTGTTAAAAGAAATTCCGAGATTGTGGTTGGCAATATTGTTGGATCAAGCATTTTTAATCTTCTTTGGGTTTTAGGAGTAAGCGCTTTTATAAAACCGCTTGTTTTTCAAAAAGCCAATAATATAGATTTGGGAATGGTTATTGCTTCTAGTTTTCTAATTTTTGCCTTTATTTTTATTGGTAAAAAGAATAGATTAGAAAGATGGCAAGGAGCTTCTTTGATCCTTGTTTATCTAAGTTATTTAATTTTTGTAGTAATAAGAGGTTAAGAACTTATTTTTTATTCTCCCGTTTAACCTAAAACTAAATTTAAAAAATGGAAAAAATAGAAATAAGAGTAAGAATAGCTCCTTCACCTACAGGATTCACCCATATCGGCACTCTAAGAACCGCTTTAACTAATTTCCTCTTTGCTAGAAGATACAAGGGAAAATTTGTCATTCGCCTGGAAGATACTGACCAAAAACGTCTAGTGAAAGAGTCGGCAGCAGATTTAGTTAATTCCTTAAGGTGGGCTGGTATCGATTGGGATGAGGGGATAGATTTAGATGCTAACGGTAATATTATAGAAAAAGGTAATTATGGACCCTATATTCAATCTGAGAAACTAGAAATTTTTCAAAAATATGCTCAAGATTTAATCCAACAAGGTAAAGCTTACTATTGTTTTTGTTCTCCTGAAAGACTGGAAAAAATGAGAAAAGAACAGCAAAAAAGAGGTGAGCCACCCAAGTATGATAAAAAATGTCTGAAAATGCCTAAGGGCGAAATTGAAGAAAGATTAAGGAATAAAGAAAAGCATGTGATTAGACTTAATGTTCCTCAAGAGGGGAAAACAGAATTTAAGGATATAATCCGCGGTAAAATATCTATTGAAAATAAATTAATTGATGATCAGATTCTTATAAAATCAGACGGTTATCCAACTTATCATTTAGCAGTAGTGATAGACGATCATCTAATGCAGATTTCTCATGTTTTAAGAGGGGAAGAATGGCTCCCTTCTACCCCAAAACATATTTTGATTTATAAAGCTTTCAATTGGAAAATTCCTGAATTTGGGCATCTCCCTCAATTACTTAACCTTAACGGTAAAAAATTAAGCAAACGCGACGGAGATGTAGGAGTGCGAGATTTCATTAAAAAAGGATATCTTCCCGAAGCTCTGATAAATTACATTGCTCTTTTAGGTTGGAATCCCAAAACAACTCAAGAGTTTTTCTCTATGCAAGAATTAATCAAGGAATTTGATATTGAAAAAATAAACAGAGCCGGGGCTAAGCTTGATTACGGACGTTTAGACTGGATAAGCTCCTATTACATTAAGAGAATGAGTGACAAGAAGCTTCTTAAGTTGTCTCAAAAATATTTAAAAGAGAGAAATATAGAAATAGAACCCCAAAAATTAGAAAGAGTAATTAGTATTCAAAAGAATAGAACGAGCAAGCTTTCAGAAATTCTGGAAGGAATTGAATACTTGCTTAACAAAGAAATAAAATACCCCGAAGAAATGCTAAAATGGAAAGATATGGATAGACAAGAGATAAAAAATAATTTGGAAAAAGCTGAAAAAATAATAAGTGATTTTACCGAGGATGAATATACTCTAGAAAAAATAGAACAAAATCTTTTGGTAGCAGCAGGAGAAAAAAGAGGCGAATTCCTCTGGCCCTTAAGAGTAGCTCTTACCGGACAAGAAAAAAGCCCCAGTCCTTTTGAATGCGCTTGGGTTTTAGGAAAAGAAAAAACTTTGGAAAGGATTAGGTTGGCAGAAAAAATGGTGGAGTAGGATAGATAAAAAATAAGGTTTGCATGGTGGAAAATTATATAAAAAATAATTCAAAATCCTAAGAAAACCATTTCCCCTAATTTTCATTTACATTTTCAGAATTTTGTGCTATGCCTATGTTCTAAATTAACAACAACCTTTAACAAAAAGGAGGAAAGATGAGCGAAGGGAAAACGATATTGGATTTAATATTTTTAGTTGATTTAGGAGCGCAAAAAGGCTCAGCATTATTAATTCAAGAGTCCGAAGCAGGAGAAGCTTTAGAATTTATAGAAAAGGATATCTCTAATCCCTATAAATTACTGGCAATCTGCCCGAAAAGGGAGACAGAAGCACTTATAAAATTTTTTAGGTTACAAAAATGGAAAAGTAGTATTGAAAAGATAATACGACATGAGAAGAAAGAAAAAAAGAAGATACTAACATTATCCTAAAAAACAAAAGAAGCTCTTAAAAAGAGCTTCTTTTTTAAAAATAATAAAAATTAAAAGACAAATTCTATTTTATCCTTGATAAATAAGATAGTATTTATTAAGATTAAAAGATTTTAAAATTAATTGAAAGTTCTTTAAAAAATAATTAAAAAAGGAGGAGAAAAATGGCAGAAAAAAAATTAAATTTGATTTATCTTGAAATATCAACGAGGGTTCCATTTTATCTGAATTCTGTTAGTCAATCGGAAAAAATAAAAAATCTCATTGAAAAAATTCAGAAAAATGGCGATATGGAAAATGGACTATTTCTAGCAATTTGTCATCAAGAAGAGTTAGAAGGATTGCTCCATTTTTTTAAGAAAAGATACCAGCAAAAAAATCTCTCTAAAAAAATGGTCGGAAAAAATGTTAGAATGGTTGATACACTTTACTTAACTAGAAATTTAGAGGGAAACCTTTTAACTATTGGAAAAATAGATGCCGAGATAACAATAGCGGAAGTTAATAACCAAATAATGTGGCCCCTAACAGGATCTTTTTTAGCAATCTGCCCTCACAGAGAAACTGGTAAATTGGTACAATACTTTAAGGAAAAATACTGGAACTGGGAAATAAAAAAAACAGTTAAGAATAAGATATAAAAGATCAAAAATTTTAACCCAGAAGCCTTTGAAAAAAACTCTTAGGCTTCTTTTATTTTTAATAAAATTTTAATTTTTAACTTTATAGAATCTAATTATTTCTTATTTTTCTTTTTACTCTTGAAGATTAAAGCAATATTCGGTATATTTAAAGATAGATTTAAACGAATCTATTAAAAAAATTTAGGGGAATAATTTAGCTTCCCTCAATTTTTAGTTTATTTTTTATTTTTATTGAATTTATTTTAACTGATGTTTAAACCAGTAAGCCCAAGGGATAACCTAAACAATTTAGAAAAAGAAATTCTCCAATTTTGGAAAGAAAACAAAGTTTTTGAACGCTCTATCCAAAACAGAAGTGAAGCTCCGGTTTATAGTTTTTTTGATGGGCCACCTTTCGCTACGGGGATACCTCACTATGGAACCATTCTGTCTTCTGTAGCTAAAGATGTCGTTCCCAGATACTGGACTATGAAAGGTTACAGGGTTGATCGCCGTTGGGGTTGGGACTGTCATGGATTACCAGCAGAACATGGGGTTGAAAAAAAACTGGCCCTTAAGTCAAAGAATGAGATTGAGAGCAAAGTTGGAATTAAAAAATTTAATTTAGAATGTCAGAAAGAAGTAAGCCAAATGGCTGATGAATGGGAAAAAACTATTGACCGAATTGGAAGGTGGGTAGATTACAAGAATTCCTACCGCACCATGGATAAAGAATATATGGAATCTGTTTGGTGGGCCTTTAAAGAACTTTATGAAAAAAATTTAATTTATGAAGCAAAAAGGATTTCTCTTTATTGCCCTCACTGCGAAACTTCGTTGGCAAATTTTGAAATTGCGATGGATAATAGCTACAAAGAGGTAGAAGATACTTCAGTTATTGTAAAATTTAAGATAACCGAAGGGCAATATAGAGGGAACAGTTTTTTAGTTTGGACTACTACTCCTTGGACACTTCCTGCTAATACTGCTCTCGCTGTTGGTAAAGATATCCAATATCTCCGAGTAAAAACTGAAAAGAGAGAAACCCTTATTATCGCTAAAGAGAGAGTCAAAGAATTACTTGGAAAATATGCAATCTTGGAAGAAATTAAAGGAGATAATTTAGAAGGTATTCCTTATAGTGCTCCTTATCCTGAATCTTCTCATAAAGGCGGTAAAGAAGAAAACTTACATCATGTTTTTTTGGGAGATTTTGTTTCCACTGAAGAAGGAACAGGCATTGTACATTTAGCTCCTGCTTTTGGAGAAGATGATTTTAATTTATCCTCCGAAAAAAAGATACCTCTTATTGAAAATGTTGATTCTCAAGCTAGGTTTAAAGAGGGACTTTGGCAAGGGAAAAATGTTTGGAAAGCCTGTTCAGAGATTATCAAAAACCTGAAAGAAAAAAAGATTTTGTATAAAGAGCAGTTGATTAAACACTCTTATCCTTTTTGTTATCGATGCCATACTAGGTTAATTTATAAGACTCAACCGGCATGGTTTATTAACATTGATAAAATTCGTAAAAAATTAGAAGCTGAAAACGAAAAAATAAATTGGTATCCATCTTTCTTAAAACATGGCCGCTTCTTGAAAGGAATTCAGTCAGCACCTGATTGGAATATCGCCCGTGATCGTTATTGGGGGACCGCTATTCCTATTTGGCGCTGTAATAAATGTAAGAAAATAAAAGCTGTTGGATCTTATGATGAACTCTATCGACTTAGTGGCCAAAAATTGAAAGATTATCACCGTCCTTATGTTGATAAAGTAGATTTTAAATGTGAGTGTGGCGGAACTTTTAAAAGAATTCCCCAAGTTTTAGACTGTTGGTTTGAATCGGGTTCTATGCCATATGCAGCTTGTCATTATCCTTTTGAAAATAAAGAAAATTTTTCTCAGAAATTTCCCGCTGATTATATTGCGGAATATATTGCTCAGACGCGAGCTTGGTTTTATGTTTTGCATGTTCTAGCCGTAGCTCTTTTTGAAAGACCCGCTTTTAAAAATGTAGTAGCTACCGGAGTAATCGCCGGAGAAGATGGAAGAAAAATGTCTAAATCATTGGGAAATTTTACCGATCCCAAAATTATTCTAGATCAATATGGAGGAGACGCTTTAAGATTTTATTTAATGAGTTCTTCTATCATGGAGGCTCGCAATATTAGTTTTTCTGTTAAAGAAGTCGCCGGAATTAGAAAAGGATTTATTTCAACTCTCTGGAATTCTTATTCTTTCTTTGTTACTTATGCTCTAATTGATAAATTTATACCTGAAAAAAGAAAAAATGATGAAACCGTTATATTAAAACCGGAAAATATTTTAGATCGTTGGATTTTAGCTGAATTAAATTTACTGACAAAAGATTTTGAAGAAAAAATGGACAATTACCAAATAGCCAGAGCTGCCCGTCTTTTACCTATTTTTATTGACAAGTTATCTAATTGGTATATTAGAAGAAGTCGTCGGAGATTTTGGAAAAGTGAAAATGACGGAGACAAAAAAATGGCTTATGCCACACTTTATAGAGTATTGGTAAATTTCTCCCAAATACTAGCCCCTTTTATGCCTTTTTTATCAGAAAACATTTACAAAAATTTAACGGGGGAAGAATCGGTTCATCTTACTGATTATCCTAAGGTTGAAAAGGAATCCAGTGATAGCACTTTAATAAAAAAGATGCAAAAAGCTCAAGACATTGTTAAACTAGCCTTAGCTTTAAGAGCTGAAGCCGGCATTAAGGTTCGTCAACCTTTAAAAAGAATTTACATAAACCAAGACGACATTTACGAGACCCAGGAATTACGAAAAATTATAAAAGAAGAAGTAAACATTAAGAAAATATCTTGCGGAAAAGAGGAGGAGATAGAAACCCTCAAAAAAATTAAAGTTAAAAAAGAAAATAAAATAGTAGTAGGCCTTGATATTGAAATAACTCCGGAACTTAAAGAAGAAGGAGCGGCTCGCGAAATTATAAGGCATATTCAAGAAATGCGTCGTAAAGCAGGTTATAAGCTTGATGATAGAATTTTTATAAATTATGCAGGAGCGGAAAATATCTTCAAAAATTTTGGAGATTTAATTAAAAAAGAAACTTTAGCTTTAGAATTAAAGAAAAATATAAAAGATAAAAACGATCTGGAGGAAGAAAAACAAATTGGGGATCAAATTGTAAAATTGGCAGTATCCAAAAAAATCTAAAAAAGATGCCCTTTCTTCATTAATAAATAAATGAATGACGCCAAAATAAGTGAAAGCCTTATTTTAAAAAAAGTAAAAGTAGGAGAATTTGATATTTTTTTTACAGCTCTTACAAAAAAATATGGGAAAATTAATATTTTTGCCAAGAGCACTAGAAAAATAAAAGCAAAACTGGGCTTTCATTTAGAGCCAGGAAGTATTTCGCGTCTTTACTTTGTCCCAAAAAGAAATGGTAGCTACTTGCTTACTGGAGCAGTTTCCATTTGGAAACCCGACTTTTTAAAATTTTCTTCATTCAAAAATAAAATTTTTTTTCAAGCATTAGACTTGATAGATAAATTAGCCATTGAAGACATTCAAGAGTTGAACCAAATTTTATCTCTTTTTGATTTGAGCAAAAAATATCTTCAAAGTATAACCGTCAAAAAACTAGGAAGGGAAAAACTGATCCTTTATCAAACAAGTTTCATATTAAAATTATTAGATTCTGCTGGCTTTCGCCCTGATTTTAAAAAATGTGCTAATTGTAAAAAAATATTTAATGATAAAAAAAACATTTATTTTAATAATGAGAGTGGGGAACTAGTCTGTTGCCAATTTTCTCTATCCTCTATTTCAAGCCAAAAGATCAATTTTAATTCTTTAAAATTAGCTAATTACTTACTCCAAGAACCCTTGATTAAAATTAAAAAATTAAAGATCAAAAAAGAAATTATAGAAAAAACTTGGAAATTAACTCTGAATCATCTAAAATATTATTTAGATTAGAAAAACATAAAAAATAAAAATGGAACTTAAAAAATTACAAAATAAACTCCACTCTAGAACAAATGATATTGAAAAACGTACCCACGATTTCAATCCTTTGAACCCTCAAAATGTCAAAGAGAAAAGAAGAGAAGAAGGGACAGTCAATAAACTCGAGCAAGAAAAGTGGGCAGAAGGTAACGAGACTACTCAAAAACAAAAAAGGAGTTTAACTAAAATAGTTATCGGTGTTTTCATCCTCCTGGGATTTCTTTTGGGAGGTTACGGTTTTTACTTATATAAAACAAAACAATTTTCTCCTGATAATGTCATTCTTTCTTTTGATGCTCCTGAATCTATAGAGACAGGAAGAGAATTTTCTTTTAGTCTATTGTATCATAATAACAACCGTGCCGATCTAAAAAATTGCCAACTGGAAATAACTTTTCCTGAATCTTTAGAAATAATTAATATTGATCAGGAATCTATGGAAATTGGCGAGGATTTTATTCTTTTTAAAATTAATGAATTATCCGCAAAAAAAAATGGAACGATAAATTTCAAAGGGAAAATAGTTGAGAAAACGCAAGCGGTTGCTTATTTAAATGCAACTCTTACTTATACAAAAGGGGAGGAGGAAAATAAACAAACGGGTCGTCAAGGAATAAACATTTTAGCTTCAAAAATACTAGTCCAATTAGAAGCTACTCGCCAAACAGCTTCGGGAGATTTGGCAGAATATCTTTTGAGAATTAAAAATAATACTTTAGAGAATATCGAGGGCATAGAAGCTCAATTAAAATATCCTGGGGGTTTTACTTATGTAGAAGCTAATATAGCACCAGCAGGAGAAGGAAATAATATTTTTAGATTACCTACTCTTAATCCTGGAGAAGAGACAGAAATTAGCATCAAAGGTAATTTAGTGGGATCAGTTGTAGAAAAAAAGATTGTTTCTGCTCAAATAGGGTTGAGAGAAGAAGAAAATTTTACCATTTTAGCTGAAGAAGAGGCTCAAACAGAAATGGTAAGTTCTCCTTTAACTGTTCAACAAGAAATTCTAAGCGGGATTGATGAAAAAGGGAACACTAACCCGGGAGATTCCCTAAAATTTAAAGTTAAATACCTCAATTCCAGCGATTTACCAATGAACGACGTAGTAATTACTGTTTCTTTAGAAGGAAAAGCTATAGATTTTCCTTCTGTCTCTGCAGAAAACGGAGACTTTAACCTCAACCAGAAAAAAATTGTTTGGAGAGGAGGGAAAAATCCTTCTCTGAAAACTTTAGATCCTCAAAAAGAAGGAGAGTTAAGTTTTGAATTTGATATACTTTCTTTTCTGCCTTCAGAAAGTTTAGACGATAAAAATTTTGAAGTTTCTGTCTTGGCTCAAATTGATAGTCCTGATGTTCCCACTCCCATTGCTGCCAATAAATTAATCGCTTCAAATCAAAAGAAGATTAAGGTTAATAGTAAAGTGATTTTTGAGAGCTCGGGATTTTACAATGACAACGTTATCCCTAACTTTGGCCCTATCCCTCCTAAAGTTGAAAAAGAAACCAGCTACACAATCCATTGGAAAATTATAAATATAAACAATGATATTTCTTCAACTGTCGTTAAAGCAACCTTGCCTGATTATATACTTTGGAAAGAAAATTTCTATCCAGCTGGTGCCCGAGAATTAACATTTGATGAAAGAACCCATGAGGTCATCTGGGAGCCCGATAAAATAACCGCCCAAACAGGCACTCAACTTGCCGCCAAAGAAGTTATTTTTCAAATTTCAATTACTCCTCAAGAGACTCAAATTGATCAAGAACCTATTCTAATAGATAAAGCTATTCTTACTGGAACTGATAATTTTACGGGAAAAGAATATAAGCTAGAAGACAACGAACCAATTACTACTAAACTAAAAGACGACATTAGTGTTGATTCTTCAGGGGCAAAAATAGTGGAATAAAAGAACAACTTGTTTTTCATTTTTCTTTATGCTTAAATGAAAAACCGTAAAACTAGAAAGATTTTTGCCAAAAAAAACATGCAACAAATCAAAACAATAAAGTTTACAGTCCTCTTCTCTTTATTAACCGGAGTAATTTTTTTAGGAACGGCTTTATTTTTTTTCCCAAAATATCAATCAAGTTTTTCAGCTGTTATCTTAGAGAAAAAAACAATTTCTAGAGATCTAAATAATGAAAATAATTTTCAAGAGATAGAACACGCTCTCCAGTTGTCTAAATATTTTTTACTAAGTGATACCTTTATAGAAAAAATAGAAGAGAACATAGATCTTGATTTTAATAGTTCCTCTACCTACAAAGATTTTTTGGATGAGGAAGAAGAAAAAGTATTCTTTGGACAAAAATTTAAAATTGACAAAGCTGACTGGATTCGGTCTATTTCAGTAAAAAGAAATAAAGAAATAAATTTAATTGCTGTTAAAATAAAATCTGATAACCCTAAAATCGTTTATTTATATTCTCTAGAAATTGCTCGAAGCCTTAGAGAGTCTTTCCCTGAATTTTTAAACTCTGAAAATCTAGAAATCAAGATTCTAGATAATCCAAGTAAGGCTAGTACTAACCGCCTAGATTTTTTCTATTTTTCTCTCTTAGGAATTATCTTTGGAGGTCTAATAGGAAATATCATCTTATTAGTCTTTAAGAAAAGAATGGAAAATTCTTTTCTTCAGAAAAAGAAAAAGAGAGAAAAGGTTGGAGTTAAAAAAGAAAAAAGAGAAAAAGAAAAAAGGGGTAAGAAGAAAAAAAAATATATAGAAGAAGAATTATTTCCTAAAGAAAAAAATAAAAACTTAAGTGAAGATCAAATAAAAGAAAGACTGAATCGTTTAATAAATGGAGATTTATAAAAAATTAAAATGAGGAAAGAAATAAAAATAGCCCTGTATTTTATTCTGCTTTCAACTTTAATTATTGCAGTATTTTATTATTTCAAGAGCTCAATCTTTGGACCAAAAGAAAAATCAAATCAAGTCTCTCAAGAAAATCAAATTTCAGGGACCTCAGAAGAAGGAAGTCTTAACTTTTTAACATTTATTGAAAAATTTAACAGAAAAGATCCTCCTCAGAAATATCTTTTTCTTTTTCAAAATTCAATGGAGCTAAGACCAACGGGTGGATTTATTGGATCTTTCGCAATTGTAGATATTGCCGGGGGAAAAATAATCAAGAAAGAGACATTTGATACTGCAGTCTTTGATAAAAATATTAAAGACTCTCCGGAACCTCCTTATTTTATTAAAAAATATCTTCACGCTTCTAGCTGGGGAATGCGAGATTCTAATTGGTCTTTTGATTTTCCAACTAGTGCCACTAGAGCTATCAGTTTTTATGAAATGGGGAGTCAAACTGGAGAAAAACTTGATGGAGTAATAGGATTTACAACCAATGTTCTAAGCTATCTTATTGGAAAAACCGGCTCTGTAGAAATCCAAGGGATAGCTGGTGAATTTACCGAAGAAAACTGCCTGGAAAAATTAGAATATGAAGTTGAAATGGGTTATAACGCAAGAGGAGTATCCCAAGAAGAAAGAAAGAATATTTTGGGTGAATTAATGGAAATAGTTTTAGCTAGAATGATGCAATTGAATAAATTAGAGCAATTTATGATGCTTGATGAATTAAAAAATCTCCTCAATAAAAAAGATATCCAATTTTTCTTTCTGGATCCTCAAATGGAAAATTTTGTTTTGGAAAATAATTGGGGAGGAGAAATTGTTCCCACCAAAGAAAATGATTATTTATCTATCGTTGATTCAAATCTAGGGGCCAGAAAAACTGATCGCTGTATGGAACGTTCTTTCACTTATTATATTGATGCCGATGAAAAAGAGAGAGCGCAAGCAAACCTAAAAATAAATTACAAAAATACTTGCTTAGAGAAAAATTTTATGACCGATAATTATCATAGTTATTTAAGAATTTATACTCCGCAAGGTACTCAAATAGAAAGTACCGAAGGGTTTGACAGGGGGTACATTGATGAATCAATGTTAGCCGAAGAAAATGTAGCTATTGAAGAAGAAAAAGAAAAAACAATTTTTGGTAATCTGGTTTACGTCCCTCTCGGCCAAGAAAAGAATTATTCTTTTACTTACAAAATACCCGAATCCGTTAATTTATCAGATTATAAAGTTTATTTTCAGAAACAGGCAGGCATGAAAAATCCTTACCTTAAAATAATTCTCAAGCATAATCAAAAAGAAGAAATATTATTTGAAGGAGAGATAGAACAAGATATTTTAATTCCTTAAATTATTGGTACGAATTATTCAACATTTAAAACTTTTTTGCTATAATCTGTTATAATAAATAAGAATTCTATTTCAATAGAACTTTAGTAAAAAACAAAATTACCTTTTATTAAAAAATGGGTAAAATAATTTCTTTAGTAAACCAAAAAGGAGGAGTAGGAAAAACAACTACTGCGGTAAATCTAGCCCAATATCTTTCTGAAAAGGGAAGAATTGTTCTTTTAGTAGATTTAGATCCTCAGGCTAATGCTACTAGTGGGGTCGGGATTAGTAAAAATGAATCTCAAACTGGAGTTTATGATATTCTTATAAAAAAAATATTTCCTGAAAAAGCAATTTTAAGCGCTCAATCTGTTAATTTTGATGTTTTGCCTTCTTCTATAGATCTCTCAGGCGCTCCTATTGAATTAACAAACTTGCCCAATAGAGAATATCGTCTTTTTGACGCTTTAAAAAATATTCGGGAGCATTATGACTATATTATAATTGACAGTCCTCCAAGCCTTGATTTATTAACTATTAACGGTTTGGTGGCTTCTAACGAAATAATAATTCCTGTTCAGTGTGAATATTACTCACTAGAAGGCTTAAGCAGACTTCTAGAAACCGTAAGCCTTATCAAGGAAGGTTTAAATTCCAGTTTGGCAATAATGGGAGCAGTCCTCACTATGTATGACAAAAGAAATAAGCTTTCTCGTCAAGTTTTAAAAGAAGTAAAAGATAATTTCCCGGGCAGAGTTTTTGGCTCAGTTATACCTAGAAATGTAAGGCTTTCTGAAGCTCCTAGTTTTGGGAAAACAATTTTAAATTTCGCTAAACTTTCCAAAGGCGCTAAAGCCTATAATAATTTAGCTCAGGAAGTTATTGAAATGGAAAGAGAAAATTTTACAATCTAAAAAATAAAAAATGGAATCTGAAAATCTAGGGAAAGGCCTTTCCGCCTTAATCCCTAATAAAATAAAAAGAAAATTTATAGAAACCGAAACCGCAAAAGCAAATAATAAAGAAGAGAATAATTTGCCTTCAAGCTCAAATTTTAATTCCGAAGAAAAAATTGTTTTCATTGAATTAAATAAATTAGTTCCTAATTCTAATCAACCTCGCCAAAATTTTAAGGAAGAAGAATTAGAATCTTTGGCCGAATCTATCAAAGAGAATGGCTTAATTCAACCAATCGTAGTGATTAGAAAAGAAGAGAATGCTTATGAAATTATAGCTGGGGAAAGAAGATTTAAAGCTTCCAAAATAGCGGGACTTGAAACAATACCAGCGATAGTCAAAAGAGCTGATGGTTTATCAAAATTGGAGCTGGCTTTAATAGAAAACATTCAAAGAGAGAATCTCAACCCCATTGAAGAAGGAAGAGCATACCAAAAATTAATTAAAGAATTCCATTTTACCCAAGAAGACATTTCTAAAAAAATAAAAAAAGGCAGATCAACTATTGCTAATCTTCTCCGTTTTTTAAGACTTCCAGAAGAAGTCCAACAGGGTCTTATTGAGGACAAAATAAATGAAGGACATGCCAAAATAATTTCCGCCTTAGATGATCCAGAGAATCAATTAGCTTTATATAAAAAAATCGTTAAAGACAATCTAACGGTTAGAGACACTGAAAATATTACCAGTAAAATAAATGTTAAGGCGCACCAAAGAAATATAACAATAAAAAATAGTCCCCTGATCACTCAAAGAGAAAAAATTCTATCTGATATTTTAGGATTGAAGGTGAAAATAAAAAACAGAAAAAAAGGAGGCAAGATAATTTTAGAGTATTACGATGAAAATGATCTAGAAAGACTTATTCAATTTTTAGATAAAAAATCCTAAAACAAAAAAGGCTTTAATATTTAACACAATTATTCACAATTATTAAAGCCTTTTTTGTTTTCTTAAAACTTCTTTTATCTTCATTTTCGCTTTATTAGTTTTAACAAAATCTAACCATTTAACATCGGGGGTTTTTTTGCCTTTCTGAGTTACTATTTCAATAACTTCTCCATTTTTAATGAGATAATCTAAGGGCACTTTTTTATTATTCGCTTTAGCTCCAACTGCGGAATTACCTACTTCCGTATGCACCTCATAAGCAAAATCAATCGGAGTTGCTTTTTCAGGTAAGTCTATTACATCGCCCTTAGGAGTGAAAGTAAAAATACGATCTTTTAGAAAATCAATTCTTAAACCTTCAAAAAATTCTTGGGAACTGCTATTTGCTTTTTCTTGCCAAGAACGTAATTGTTTTGTCCAGGCCAATTCTTCCTTAAGTTTTGCCAAATCTTTTCTCCTATTTTTACCCCGTCTGGGCAAGAGTCTAATCAGAGATTTTTCATCAGAATAAAGCCAGTGGGAGGCTATCCCAAATTCATCTTCTTCGTGCATTTCCGGAGTTCTTATCTGAAGTTCAATTGGTTTTCCCTCACGAGTAAAAACAGTCGTATGAAGAGAACGATAACCGTTAGGTTTCGGAAGAGAAATATAATCCTTAATTCTCTTTATTAAGGGCTTATAATATTTATGAATTATTCCTAAAGTTTCATAACAATCTTTGACTTCTGGAACAACAATCCGAATTGCTACCAAGTCATAAATTTCATCTATCTCCATGTTGTGTTTTTTGAGTTTCAAATAAAGCCGATACAAATGCTTAGCCCGACCATGAATATCAAGAATTTCTATCCCTTCTTTTTTAAGTATTTTTTTTATTCTTTTTATGACCTTATTAGTAAAAACTGTTCTTTCCTTGTATTTTTCTCTTGTCATCTTATCAACCTTTTTATAAGTTTTTGGATAGACGTAACGAAACGCCATATCTTCCAGCGCTCCTTTTATTTCTCCTATCCCTAATCTATTAGCAATAGGAGCATAAATTTCCAAAGTCTCTTTAGCTATCTGATATTGTTTATCCGGAGATAGGGGATTTAGAGTAAGCATATTATGGTAACGATCAACTAACTTAATAATGACAGTTCTAACATCTGCTCCCATAGCCAAAAACATCCGACGTAAATTTTCCAAATAATGTTCGTCTTCTTTGCCTCTTAATTTTATGCCCTTTAACTTAGTGAGACTATCAACTATAAAAGCTACCTCTGAACCAAATTCTTTTTTTATTTGATCTAAAGTATAATTGCTATCTTCTAAAACATCATGAAGCAAGGCGCTAGCTAAGGTTTTAGTTCCTAAACTAAGCTTAGCTAGAGTATAGGTCACTATTAGGGGATGTTGAATAAAATCTTCACCTGTTTTTCTTTTTTGCCCCCGATGAGCTTTTTCAGCAAATTTATAAGCCTTTCTAACAAAATCGATATTTACTTTTGGATTTTTTGCTTTAATTACTTTGATAACTTCTTCTATTGTCATCTTAAAAATATTGTTTAGAAATTATTTTTATCTTCCAAAAGCATTTCTTAATTTTAGAATAGCAATCTCAAAGAATTCAGGCAAATTTAAAAAAATGTCAAAGCAAAGTGATAATGTCCTACCTGAGCAAAGTAGAAATGTCCTACCTAGGGTAATTTATGTTTTTTGTTTTATGATTAGAAATATCT
>CAZTZK010000030.1:0-16604 GCA_964618065.1 uncultured Candidatus Saccharibacteria bacterium
AAAACAACAAGTTTAAATATTTAATTAACCTAACGAAATGGTCTACTAGGACATTTCTATATTGCTGGAGGGTAGGACATTTCTACTTTGCCTTGACAGCATTTTTTTTATTATAACTTTGGGAATGCTTTTTTACTTAATTGGCGATTTTGTTTTATTGGCTGATTTTCCTAAGTTTTCCGCGAAGGTCTTAATTGTCTGGTATATTATTTTATTTATGGTTGCTTTGGTTATCTTCTTCACCTGGTTACGAAAAAAAATATATCCCAAAATAAAATTTACCAAAAAAATTAAAGCTGGGCATCATTCTGTTGTTTAATTTTAGCTGAAGCTTAAAAAATAAAGGGGGTGGAGTTGAAATCTGCTACTGAGAGTTATTTTAATTGAAAGGCAAGAACGCTTAATGCGAACTTGCCTTTTTTATTTCTCATAATAATTGAAAAATATGCAAAAGTATTCAAATGGCACTTATTTAATCCAAGCCCTTGACGTTTTTTTTGAATGTGGTAATCTTTGAACTCAGAAGCAAATAATACTCTCTTTTAGGGGTGACAAACAATTTAGGTCAAAAATTTAATAATTAAGAAGCAAAATAAAGCCCGATAGAAAGGGAATCTTTTATTTTATTTTGCCTTTTTGTGATTTTGAATTTATGATTAATCCTGCTAAAAAACTAAAGCTTAAAAAAAGATTTAGCGCGCGATCCAGTTTTTCTAAAAGAAGATTTTTAGGAAAACTTGGAAAAGTCTTTTCTCTTCCTAATCTTATAGAAATTCAAACTAAATCTTATGAATGGTTTATTGAAAAAGGTTTGCAGGAGCTCTTGAAAGAAGTTTCTCCCATTGAAGATTATACAGGAAAAAATTTAAAACTTAGACTTCTTGATTACTATCTGGATGAGCCTAAGTATGATGAAAGAACAGCCAAAGATAAAAATATCTCTTTTGAGGCTCCTATTAGATTGAGAGTAGAATTGGATAATAAATATAGTAAAAAGAAAAACGAACAAGAAATTTATTTAGGAGAGTTCCCAATAATGACTAAGAGGGGAACTTTTATTATTAACGGAGTGGAAAGAGTAGTTGTCTCTCAATTAGTTAGATCCCCAGGGATATTTTTTACTATGAGAGTTTTTAAAGGCCGAAAATTATTTGGTGCAAAAGTTATTCCTGAAAGAGGAGCTTGGCTGGAGTTTGAGACCGATGCTAATAATACTATCTCAGTTAAAATAGATCGAAAAAG
Source organism: uncultured Candidatus Saccharibacteria bacterium (assembly GCA_964618065.1). Classification (GTDB taxonomy): domain Bacteria; phylum Patescibacteriota; class Minisyncoccia; order CAIUEV01; family JAHKAQ01; genus M55B174. The sequence goes on from CAZTZK010000030.1 coordinate 1,243, forward strand.
AAAAATTCCGGCGACTTCTTTAATAAGAGCTTTTGGTTGTTCAACTGACAAGGAAATAAAAAAGCTTTTTTCTGATGTAGATACTAGTGAAATAAAATATATAAAAGAAACAATAGGCAAGGATGCTGCTAAAAATAGAGGAGAGGGATACAAGGAAATCTATAAAAGAATTCGTCCAGGCGATATGGCTACTGAAGAAAATGCTCAACAAATGATTGATGGAATGTTTTTTGATCCGGATCATTATGATATTTCCCAAGTTGGACGTTACCGCACAAATGCCAGACTTAATCAAAATGTTCCCAATGATGCTGAGCATATGACTCTTACATTGGAGGATTTAACTGAAACTTTAAAAGAAATTATTCGTTTGAATAATGATCCTAAAGCTAAACCTGATGACATAGATCACTTAGGGAACAGGAGAGTCAGAGCTATTGGAGAATTAATCCAAGCTAAATTAAGAACCGGCTTTACTAGAATGGAACGCAATATTAAAGATAGAATGAGTACTTGTGATTTGGAAACTGTAATGCCGAATCAAATCATTAATTCTCGTCCGGTAATAGCTTCTATCAAGGAATTCTTTTCTAGTTCTCAGCTTTCTCAATATATGGATCATGTTAATCCTTTAGCGGAGTTGGAACATAAAAGAAGGCTTTCAGCAATGGGACCTGGAGGTTTAACAAGAGAAAGAGCAAGTTTTGAAGTTAGAGATGTTCATCCTAGTCATTATGGAAGAATTTGTCCTATTCAAACTCCTGAAGGTCCCAATATTGGATTGGTAACTCATCTTTCTTGTTATGCTAGAGTTAATGATTATGGCTTCTTAGAAACTCCTTATAGAAAGATAGTAAAAGAAGTTAAACTTTCAAAAAATGATTGGAAAGGAGAAATTGCAGGAGAGAGTGTTAAAAAAGCTAAGGTAAAAAAGGGAGACAAATTAACTAAAGAAATAGTTGCTCGATTAAAAAGAGCCTCTCTTACAAAAATTAAAATAATTCCAAGAGTAACCGATAAAATTGATTATTTATCGGCTACTGAAGAGAATAAATATAATATTGCTCAAGTAGGCGGAGCTTTAACCGAAGAAGGATATTTTAAAGAAGATAAAGTTCAAGCCAGAGTTAAGGGCGAACCGACTTTTATTTCTCCAAATTTAGTAGACTATGTTGACATTTCTCCTAAGCAAATTGTTAGTGTCTCCACCTCTTTGATACCTTTTTTAGAGCATGATGACGCTAACCGAGCCTTGATGGGTTCTAATATGCAACGTCAAGCTGTTTCTTGTATTAAACCGGAATCTCCAATAGTGGGAACAGGCATTGAAGATAAGGCGGCAGCTGATTCAGGGCAAGTTATCTTAGCGGAAGAAGCGGGAGAAGTTGAAGAAGTGGATGCTGATCATATTGTTGTCCGATCTTCAAAGAAAAATAAATCGGGCAGAAGAGAAAAAATAGTTTATAATTTATTGACTTTTGCTAAATCAAACGCTTTTACTTGTATTAATCAAGTGCCGGTAGTTAAACAAAAAGAAAAAGTTACTAAGGGACAGCTTTTAGCGGACGGAGCTTCTACTGATAATGGTGAATTAGCCTTAGGACAGAATGTTTTAGTCGCTTTAATGCCTTGGAGAGGCTACAATTTTGAAGATGCCATTATTATCTCAGAAAGATTAATTCATAATGACCGATACAGCTCTATCCATATTGAAGACCATACGCTTGATGTAAGAGATACTCGCTTAGGTCCGGAAATAGTAACCAGAGATATCCCTAATATTGGAGAAGAAAGATTAAAGAATTTAGATGAAGAAGGAATTATTAGAATAGGTGCGGAAGTTTCTTCCGGTGATATTTTAGTAGGTAAAATTACACCCAAGGGAGAGAGTGATTTAACTCCAGAAGAAAGGCTTCTAAGAGCTATTTTTGGAGAAAAATCGCGAGAAATTAAAGATAGCTCTCTTTATATGCCGAATGGAGAAAAGCGAAAAGTAGTAGATGTAAAAATATTTTCTCGAGAGCAGGGTGATAAATTACCCTCGGGAGTAATTAAACAAATTCAAGTCACTGTAGCTCAATTAAGAAAAATTCAAGAAGGTGATAAATTAGCTGGTCGGCATGGAAATAAAGGAGTCATTTCTAAAATTCTTCCCCAGGAGGATATGCCTTATCTCCCTGATGGTTCTCCTGTAGATGTTGTTTTAAACCCTCTAGGAGTTGCCTCTAGAATGAATATTGGTCAGATTTTGGAGACTCATCTAGGTTGGGCTGCTGCTGCTCTAGGCTATAAAGTAGCATCTCCCGTTCTAGAAGGAGTAAGTGAGAAACAAATTGTTAAAGAACTTAAGAAAGCAGGTCTTCCCGAAGATGGAAAGATTAAGTTGGTTGATGGAATTACCGGTCAAAAGTTTGATAACAAAGTGACAGTGGGCATGATGTATATTATGAAGCTGAATCATTTAGTAGAAGATAAGATTCATATGCGTTCCATTGGTCCTTATTCTTTAATTACCCAACAGCCTTTGGGAGGGAAAGCACAATTTGGTGGTCAGCGTTTCGGAGAAATGGAAGTTTGGGCTTTAGAAGGACATGGTGCCGCTCATATGCTTCAAGAAATACTTACTATAAAATCGGATGATGTTGCGGGTCGTTCCAAAGCTTATGAATCAATAGTTAAAGGCGAGAGAATTCAGAGCCCTAACGTTCCCACTTCTTTGCATGTACTTTTGCATGAATTGAAGGGGCTTGGTCTCAATGTTGAATTAATAAAAGAGGAAGAAATGAAACACAAGAGATTTTAAATAATCTGGATAATTTTAAAATGATGGCTAATAAAGTCAGTGATTTTGGATCTATAAAAATTAAATTAGCTTCCCCAGAAGATATTCTTGGTTGGTCTCATGGTGAGGTTTTAAAACCGGAAACTATTAATTATCGGACTCAACGCTTTGAGAAGGATGGTCTTTTTTGTGAAAGAATTTTTGGTCCTAGCAAAGACTGGGAATGTGCTTGCGGAAAATATAAAAGAATTCGTTATAAAGGTGTAATCTGCGAAAAATGTGGGGTAGAAGTTACGAGAAGTAGTGTCCGGCGAGAAAGGATGGGCCATATTGCTTTGGCTGTACCGGTAGCTCATGTTTGGTATTTAAGAGGAGCCACTTCTAAAATAGGGTTAATTTTAAATCTAAGCTCTGCTGATTTAGAAAAAGTAGTTTATTTTGCCAGTTATATAATTACCGATGTGAACGAAGACGAAAAGATGAGGACCCTGGATCAAGTGGATAAAGAATACAAAGAAAAATTAATGAAAATCCGTCAGGATAAACTGACCAACCAGGAAAAAAATGACAAAATAACAATTCTTAAAGAAGAAAAGAAAAAGATTAAAGAGGAGCTTGGTTCTCTTGTAAGATTAAAAATTATTTCAGAGATTGAATATCGTGATATTTCCATGAAGTATGGACATATTTTTGAAGCTGGAATCGGGGCAGAAGCAATAAGAAAAATTCTAATAAAGATTAATCTTTTTGATGAAGTTAAAAAAGTAGAAAATCTTTTAGCTTCCAAGGCTAAGAGTATTGATCGTAAAAGATTAGTTCGTCGTTTAAGAGTAATAAAAGGCATGAAGCAGGCAAGAGTGAGGCCGGAATGGATGTTTCCTACAGTAGTTCCTGTTATCCCTCCAGATTTACGCCCTATGGTTCAATTAGATGGTGGTCGTTTTGCTACTTCTGATCTCAATGATCTTTATCGTCGGATTATCAATCGCAATAATAGACTAAAAAAATTGATGTCCATCGGAGCTCCGGAAGTAATTTGTCGCAACGAAAAAAGAATGCTCCAAGAAGCAGTAGATGCTCTTTTTGATAATTCAGGTAGAAGAAGCCAAGTTTCGGTAGCAGCTTCTACTGGTCAGAAAAGACCATTAAAGTCTTTAGCTGATATGTTAAAAGGAAAACAAGGAAGATTTCGTCAAAATCTTTTAGGGAAAAGAGTAGATTATTCCGGAAGATCGGTGATTATCATTGGAGCTAATCTTAAGATTGATCAGTGCGGACTTCCCAAAAAAATGGCTTTGGAACTTTATAAACCCTTTATTATTAGACATCTTATTAAACAAGGGAGCGCCCATAATGTAAGAAGTGCTGGTAGATTAGTTGAACAAGAATCCACTGAAGCTTATGAAATACTGGAAAGAGTTATCCGAGACCATTATGTTATTCTAAATCGGGCTCCAACTCTTCACCGTCTAGGAATTCAAGCCTTTAGACCAGTCCTTATTGAGGGCAAAGCTATTCAAATTCATCCAATGGTTTGCGCTGCTTTTAACGCAGACTTTGATGGAGATCAAATGGCAGTTCACCTTCCTCTCACCAGAAAAGCTCAAGAGGAAGCAGCAGAAATTATGATCTCTAAAAATAATTTATTAAAGCCTTCCACTGGAGAACCAATTACTGTTCCTTCTCTGGATATTATTTTGGGTCTTTATTACATGACTGGTATAGATGATAGTGAAACTAAAAAGATAAAGAACATCGCTTCTTGCGAGGAAGCAATTATTCTTCAACAAATGGAGAAAATAGGCCTAAGAGAGAAGATTAGAGTTAAACTTAATAATGGTGAAATTATTGAGACTTCAGCGGGTCGTATTCTCATCAATCAAGTATTTCCAGAAGAGTTAGGTTTTATTAATGAACATCTAAATAAAAAAAGAGTTAAAGAGCTTATTGCCACTATTTTAAGATTTTCTGGAGTAGAGAAAGTTTCTACTTTGGTGGATAAATTAAAAGATCTGGGATTTAAATATGCTACCCAATCAGGAATTTCTTGGGGTATGAACGATATTCAAGTTCCTAAAAATAAAGAAAAAATTATTGAAAAGGCTGAAAAAAATCTAAAAGAGTTAGACGGCCAATATAAGCTAGGGCTTTTAACCGAAGAAGAACGCCGTTCCCAAGTTGTTCAGATTTGGAATAATTGTCGGGATCAAGTTACTGCGGAAGTTGAAAGCCAAATAGATATGAAGGGGCCAGTTTTCTCAATGGTAGATTCTGGAGCGAGAGGAACGATAGCCGTTCTCGTTCAGTTGATGGGGATGAGAGGTTTAATGGCTAATCCAGCCGGAGAAATTATAGAATTACCTGTAAAGGATAGTTTTAAGGAAGGACTAAATGTTTTGGAATATTTTATTTCTTCTCATGGTGCTAGAAAAGGAATGGCCGATACAGCTCTGAGAACTGCTACTGCAGGTTATTTAACTAGAAGGTTAGTTGACGTAGCTCAAGATGTGATCGTGTCAGAAAATGATTGTGGCACCAAAAAAGGAACAATTCTTTACCGCAGTGATACTGAAGAAATCGGAGGCGATTTTGCATTACGAATTGAAGGAAGAACATCCCTAAAGGATATTTTTAATCCAAAAACTAAGAAGATGATTGTTGCTGGGGGAGAAATTATTTCTAGGAAAATAGCAGAAGAGATAGATAAATGTAAAATTGAGGAGGTTCCAATAAGATCAACTATTTATTGCCAGGCAAAGGGGGGAGTCTGTCAAAAATGTTATGGTAATGATTTAGGAAGCAACGAATTAGTTAAACTTGGTCAAGCAGTTGGTATTGTAGCTGCTCAGTCTATAGGAGAACCGGGTACCCAGCTAACGATGAGAACTTTTCATGTTGGAGGAGTTGCCGGCGAAGATATAGTTTCCGGTTTACCTAGAGTAGAAGAAATATTTGAAGCGAGATCTCCTAAAGGAGAAGCTTTTATTTCTGAGGTAAATGGTAAGGTGGAAAGTATTAGCAAAAAAGCTCAACAGAAAGAAATTATTATTCAACCTCAAGGAACCAAGAGTAAAAAACAACAGAAAAAATATTTAGTTCAAGAGAATGCATCCTTGTTAGTGTCAGAAGGAGACTTGGTAACTGCCGGCCAACAATTAATTACTGGTCATATTGATTTAAAAAAGTTATTTAAAGCTTCTGGAAGAGAAGCTGTTGCTCGTTACATTACGCGAGAAATTCAAGAAGTTTATTCTTCTCAAGGAGAGAGCATTGATGATAAACATATTGAAATTATAATCAGGCAAATGTTCTCTAGAAGAATGGTTATTGATCCAGGAGATTCCGAATTAGTAGCTAAGGATATTGTTGAAGCTGAAGTCGCCGATGATATTAATGGTCGTATGATTCAAACAGGAAGAAGGCCGGCTAAATTAGAAGAACTAATTTTTGGGATTACCAAAGTTTCTCTTACTACTGAAAGTTTTTTGTCAGCTGCCTCTTTTCAACATACAGCTCAAGTCTTAATAGAGGCTTCTCTTTTAGGAAAAGTTGACTATTTGAAAGGACTTAAAGAAAATGTTATTTTGGGTCGCTTAATTCCGGCTGGAATTAATTTCAAAAAGAGACATTTCTAAAAATAAAAATCTCTATTCTCTTAGCATTAATTTCCTCGTTTTTTAATTTTCTTCAGTTGCAATTTTTGTTAGCTCCTCCAGCGTTGAGTAGCTAGTAGCAATTAAGATTTTATCAGCAAGAATTGAGTAATCAATTGAAAGATTTTTAGATTTGCTTAAACTGATAAAGCGTCCGTTGGGAAATTTAGAACTGTCGTAAAAATGAAAACCTTCAGGGTTGTCTGGATCTTCTGTCGTTTCTCCTAATAATAAAGGATTTAAATCTCCTACTAATGTGTTCTCCCATTCTAGCATTTGAGATTTAATTATTTCTGGAGAATCGGTGGTTGCTAAAACTAAACTCATCTTTATTATTTCTCCTTCTTCCATTGCTAATAGAGCAAAAAGAGTATCCTCTTTAGCTATTTCTATGGGGATAACTATTCCAAGGGCCTCTTTTAATTGAGTTAGATTTATTTCTTTTTTTTCTAGAGTAGGAATTAATTGGATTAAATTGCCCCCGATAATTTCTGAAGTTTTCAATTCCGCAATCTTTGAACTTAATTCTTCAAGAGTTAAAAGTTCTATCTCTTTTGACTCAGTAGCTATTTTTAGTTGATTTTCTTCCTCTTTGTTCTGTATGCCACTTGTCTCTGTTTGTATTTGATCGGTTGCTTCTTCCTGGCTAACCGGTTTAATCTCCATTTTAAATGCTTCCGCTTCTTCTTCTGCAATTTTTTTCTGTTTTGAAAAACTGAGATAATAAAAGAGCCCAACCCCGATTAACAAGGTAATAAACACTAGGCTCCCTATAAGAATGACTTTATTTAATTTCGGCTTATTATTACCTGAGTTTGGAGACGTTGCCAAATTGTTATTTGCAATGCTGCGAATATCTCTTGTATTTTTCTTAGAAGAATCGTTTTCTTGAGCACTTGAAGCAAGATTTAAATTTGAGATTGGCTTTGGAGGATTTATTTGATTTTTTCCGGTGGAAGATTGCTGCGGACTTTTTAATTGTTCAGAGGAATTAGTTGAAGAGTTGGATATTTTAATGGTGTGCGATTCTTCTTGAGTATTTTTTTCTTTTGATGTTTCCTCGTTTTCCTTTTCTTTTTCTTGAGTTGTTTTTTCAGGAACTGTTTCCTGGGTTGTGTCCGTCTGCTTTTGATTTAACTCGGAAAATTCTTTTTCTAATTCTTCCGATTTTATTTCAGGAGTGGAGGGGGAGGATTGTTTATTTTCGTCTAAATTATTTATTCCATCGCTAGATTTATCTTCTTGATTGGAAACCGGCTTAGGAACAGGTGGAGCATTATTAGAATCGGTTTTTTCCTCTGGAGCATTATCTTTTGATAATTCTGGTTTTAAAATATTGAAATCTAAAGGTCCTGTTGCCTTATCGTCAGAATTATTTTCTTTCGTTTCTGTTTGTTTTTCATCTTCACTAACTTGAGAATTCTCGTCTTTTTCTTTTTTAGGATTGTCTTTTGGTATTTCTGATAGAGTTTTTTCTTCAGCCTCATCTTCGTTAGTTGAGCTATCAACGATAGGGACAGGAACTGGTTCAGAACCCTCTTGGGGTAGATTATCAGGAGGGGGAGTTTTTTTGGGTATTTTAGATTGACCCAGGTTAGTAGAATCATTAAGATCACTCCCAGATTTATCCTCTTGATTTGTTAAATCTGTTAGGCTGGTTTTTATTGTTGTTTTATCTTCCATTTTTTATTTTTTGTTTTTATTTAAAAGAAATTTTTAAGAATAGATTTGTTTTGTCTAGTCTTAATTTATTTTTCTTTTCCAAGAAATCCTAAATTGTATCTTCCCATTTTATCAATCTCATCAATTCTTATTTTAACCTTATCTCCAATATTTACAACATCAGAAACTCTATCTACCCGTTTGCCTCTTCCCAATTTAGAAATATGGACCAAGCCTTCTTGTTTAGGTAAAAATTCTACGAAAGCTCCAAAATCCAAAACTCGGGTTACTTTACCTATGTATTTTTCACCCACTTCAGGAACTTTTATAATTAATTCTATTCTATCAATAGCTTTCTTCATAGCTTCCTTATCTTTAGATGTAACATAGATAGTACCGTCATCTTCAATATCAATTTGAACTTTTGTTTCTGCGATTATTGTGTTGATTACCTTACCTCCGGGACCTATTACGTCTCTAATTTTATCAGGATCAATTTTTATCTGTTTGATTCTAGGAGCGTGAGGAGACATTTTTTCTCTGGGTTTTTCAATAACAGCTAACATTTTTTTCAAAATATCCATTCGTCCCTTTTGAGCAGCCTTTAAAGCATCTTTTAAAATTGCCAAAGAAAGACCCTTTACTTTTATATCCATTTGCAGAGCTGTAATTCCCTTTTTTGTTCCAGCTACTTTAAAATCCATATGACCGGCGAAATCTTCATTAGCACACAAATCTGTTAAGACTTGGTAATTATTATTTTCTTTATCAATGATTAGTCCCATAGCTACTCCAGATACAGGTCTTTTGATGGGAACTCCGGCATCCATTAATGCCAAAGTGCTGCCGCAAACACTTGCCATTGAAGTTGAGCCGTCAGATCCCATAATTTCAGTTTGCATAACCATAGCATAAGGAAATTTTTCTTTAGTTGGGATAACTGGCTCTAAAGCTTTTTCTCCTAAAGCTCCGTGTCCTATTTCTCTACGACCTGGTCCTCTCATAAAACCACATTCTCCTGTGCTGTAAGGGGGAAAACTATAATAGTGGAGATATCTTTTCTTGGCGTCTATTTCGTCAGTCATGCCGTCCAAAGTTAATTCGCTATCAGGAGACCCTAAAGTTGTTACTGTAAGAGCTTGGGTTTCTCCTCTTTCAAATAAAGCTGAACCGTGAGTATAGGGGAGGGTAGCAACTTCAATATTTAAAGGCCTAACTTTATCCATAGCTCTTGCTCCCAATCTTTTTTTATTCTCTAAAATATTTTTTTGGATTATTTCTTTATGAATTTCATCAAGCGCTTCATTTATTTGGGCTTCTTGTTCCGGATTTTCTTCACTTTTTTCTTTAATAATCTTTTCCTTTAGCTCTTTAATATTTTTCTCGTAATCTTTTTTATCTTTATAGCCATCAAAAATCTTTTGAAAATCTTGCTGAGCTTCTTTCTCCAAAGTTTCTTTTAGTTGGGGATCAACTGTAAAGAATTGAATTTCTGCTTTAGGCTTACCTTCATTTTTTCTGATTTCAGCTAAAGCTTTAGAAGTCTTTTTGTTTATTTTTTGACCAAGAGTAAGCGCTTTCAAAATTTGTTCTTCTTCAATTTCTAATGCCCCAGCTTCTACCATGGCGATATTTTCATTTACTCCGGTTATAAAAATATTCAAGTCTCCTTTTTCTTGTTCTTCAAGGGAAGGATTGATAATCATCCTGTTTCCTATCTTACCAATATGAACTACGGCTAAAGGACCCTCAAATGGAATGTCAGAAGCTTCTAAAGCAGCAGAAGCAGCTAAAACAGCAAGCGGACGAGGATCATTTACGGAATCAAAACTTAAAACAGTAATAACTATTTGAACATCATTTTTCATGCCTTTAGGAAAAAGAGGGCGGATACTTCTGTCTATTATACGCCCAGCGAGAACTGCTTCATCAGTTGGTCTTCCTTTTCTTTTCATAAAACGAGAGCCACGAATTCTTCCGGCAGCCCAATAATTTTCTTCGTATTCTACAAAAAGAGGGAAATAATCAATTTCTTCATTGGGTTTTGTATTCATAGTAGCTGTTCCTAGCACGACAGTCTCTCCCATTTTTACTAAGGCTGAACCATTAGCTTGCTTGGCTAAACGGTTTAAAGTAATTTCAGCTGTTTTTCCACCGAATTCTATACGATAATTTTTTTCTTTTTCTTGCGGATTATTTTTTTCCATGTTTAGGCTTTAAATTTATATTTCTTAGCGAGTTTATCTAATAATTTGCTATCATTTTTTTTAAGATAGTTAGCTAGTTTTTTTCTTTTAGCTACCATTTGTAAAAGGCCTCGACGAGAATGGTTATCTTTCTGGTTCGTCTTTAAATGAAGAGAAAGCTTATTAATTTTTGCACTTAAAAGGGATATCTGCACCCCGGCTGATCCAGTATCTTTTTTATGAGCTTGACTGGTTTTAATTATTCTGGTTTTAGCTCCTTTTTTTAGCATTGATTTAAAATTTAATTATGAATTTATAAACTGAAAATAAAATTTATAGGTCTTTTTACTGTAAAAAAAACAATACAACAATAAATACCCTGTTTTTAGGGGTATTGTTTAGCTTTTTGAGTATAGCCTAGAAATTTAGACTTGGCAACTTTAATTAATCTTTAATTAATTTAATTATTGCCAAAAAATACTTCGCTTTTCATAAAAATCGGAATCGGTTTCGGGATAATCAAAATACTCATTTTCTTGAGGAGCGCTGATTTGTTTATCTAGAAGTTTGTTTGGGATGTCTTCAATAAAGCGAGACTTCTTGCTACTTATTATTTGGCCGAAAATGCGACGATTTCTAGCGTGAATCAACCATAATTTTTTCATAGCCCTGGTAATTCCTACATAGCAAAGCCGACGCTCTTCCTCCATTTCTTTCGGGTCCTCTAAAGAGCGAGAATGTGGTAAAAGTCCTTCTTCGGCGCCAACAATAAATACATATTTAAACTCTAGTCCTTTAGCTGAATGAAGAGTCATTAAAGAAACAACGTTTTTCTTTTGAGAAGGATTTTCTTCACTGGTAGCTAAACTAACTTCCTCTAAAAAAATAGGTAAGGATTCCTGGGCTTTTGCCTGTTCATATTTTTCCGCTACAGATAATAATTCCATTACATTCTCAAGACGGTTTTGACCTTCTTCTCCTGCTGACAAAAGATAATCTTTATATCCACTTCTTTCTAGAACGGAAGCAATCAGTTCTTTTAGAGTGAGATTTTGACTTTTCTTTTTTATCTCTTTGATTAGTTTTGCAAAATTGGAAAGCTGTTTAATTTTAGTTTTGGAGAAAGAATAACTGGCCGGTTTTTTCTCGGCGTTTTCAATAATTTCTAAAAAATCTTTGTTTTTTCTTTTTGAATAGGCGATTATTTTCTCTAAAGTTTTCTTTCCAATAGATCGCCGAGGTACGTTTATAATTCTCTCTAAACTGAGTAAATCTTGAGAATTGCTGGCTATTTTTAAATAAGCAAGTATGTCTTTTACTTCTGCTCTTTCGTAAAATTTTATTCCTCCAACGATACAATAAGGTAAATTTTGTTTAACAAATTGTTCTTCTATTGCTCGGGATTGGCTATTTATGCGATATAAAATTGCAAAATTTTGGTAGGATTCTCCTTTTTCAACTAAGTGACTAATTTCTTCAATAATGTACTGAGCTTCTTCCTCTTCATTGGCGACCTCTCTTTCCACGATTGGATAGCCGGAAGGATTTTGAGTCCAAAGTTTTTTAAATTTTTGACGAGGATTTTTATCAATAATATGCTGAGCTACAGTAATAATATTTTTAGTGCTTCTATAATTTTGTTCTAGAAGAATAATTTTAGCTTCCGGATAGTCTTTTTCAAAATTTAGAATATTCCCAATATTAGCTCCCCGCCAAGCATAAATACTCTGGTAATCATCTCCTACTGCAAAAATATTTCTTCTTTTAGCAGCCAAGAGTTTTATCAATTGATATTGAGCTTGATTAGTATCTTGGTATTCATCAACTAAAACATAGGGATAACGGTCGCGGTATTTTTCCAGAATTGATTGATTCTCTTGCCAGATTTTAACTACGTGCGCAATGATATCATCAAAATCAACAGCATTATTTTTTAGAAGTTCTTTTTGGTAAAATTTATAGACATCAGCTGTCTTTTCATCAAAATAATTTTCAGTTTCTAATTCAAACTGACGAGGGGGGATAAGATCATTTTTTAGGCTGGAAATTTTAGAATGGACTGCTTGAGGGCTAAGCCTTTCAGGGCTTAATCCTAAATACTTGATAATTTTTTTTATTAAGGATAATTGATCGTTACTGTCTAGAACACTGAAATTTTTTGCTAAACCGGCTTTTTCAAAATTTTCTCTGAGAGCTGTTAAGCAAAAAAAATGAAAAGTTCCAATCAGAGGAAAATTATAAAGATGTTGGGGCATCCAACTAGCTGGCTGTTTGAGTAAGTCACCAATTAGATTCCCGACTCTTTCTCTCATTTCAACAGCTGCCTTGTTGGTAAAAGTTACTGCTAAAATATTAGCTGGAGGAATATCTTGCTGAATTAAATTGGCTATTCTGTAAGTAAGGGTTTTTGTTTTTCCTGATCCGGCCCCGGCTAAAACTAGTACCGGTCCTTTAATTTGAGAAGCAGCTTCTCGTTGTTTAGGATTTAAATCATTCAAAGAAGGCATTTTTGCTTTTTATTTCTCTAAAATTATTGTATAAAGAAGAATAGGAGATTAGAGGATAAGAATCAAGAGATGAAAAAAATAAAAAGTAAAAAAAATAAAATAAGGTCTTTTATTTCCTGGTTTTTTTACGCTTCTATCTGTTTGGTACTAGCGATTTTTTGGTTTTTAACTCTTTCTTCGGGTAAGGTCAAGGGGCTTACTCCTAAAGTTGATTTTCAAATTTCGGATTTTGTAAATCCCGATAGTGAGATAAAAGTTCGTTTTAGTCAGGCAGTCAGAAAAGAAACAATAGAGGATAGTTTCAAGGTGACGCCTACTCTAGAAGGTAGTTTTGTTTGGGATGCTGATTTAGCGGGGTTTAGTTTTATTCCTCAAGGGATTATGGAGGCCGGTCAAAAATATTTATTAGCTCTCCAAGGAGAAAATTTATTCCGAGTTTCTTTTAGGGCAAGTAAAGAATTTAAAATAAAGGAAGATCCAAAAATAGTAAGGATCTCTCCTTTTAAAGGACAGGGGGTTAAAATAGATGAAAAAATTTTTATAGAGTTTAATGAACCTTTAGAAAAATACTCTTTAGATTTTAAAGTAGAGCCTGATTTCAAGTTTCAGGTTATTACTGATGAAGAGAAAAAAGAATTTGTGCTTGATCCCGAAGTTAATCTGGAAAAGGATCAAACCTATAAGGTGGAAGTTTACTGTCGTTATTTAGCGGATAAGAAAAATGTAGAAGCAGAAAAAATAAAGGAATTTACCTTCTCTACTTTAAAACCTCTGGAGCTTTTGAGCAGTTATCCAAAAAATGAATCTCTGGATATTGCGACTAATCAGAAAATTACTTTTAGTTTTAGCAAACCGGTTGACTTAGAAAGTTTTAGAGAGTCTTTTGAAATTACTCCTGAATTTCTTTATAAGATTCAGCCTAGCGTTAATGGCTGTTCTTTGGTAATCTATCCTAATTTTGCTGAAGATACTGATTATACTTTGCTTTTAAAAGGAGGGATTCATGGGAAAGATGGTAGTTATATGGAAAAAGAGCAAATTGTTAAATTAAAAACCGGAAATGCTAGTGGGATTATAAAAGACGAAAGAAAATCTACAGAAAATCCGGCTATTCAGGACGGTAAATATATTGATATCAACCTCTCTTTGCAGTTAATGGGAATCTATAGCGATGGAATTCATCTGGGTACTTTTAAAATCTCTAGTGGCAAAAGTGGGATGAGGACACCAACCGGAACTTATCAAGTTCTGCGTAAGGAAAGAAATCATTGGTCCCATAAATATAAACTCTGGATGCCCTATTCTCTACAATTTACCGGTGCCGGCCATTATATTCATGAATTACCTTATTGGCCGAGTGGGTATAGAGAGGGAACCAACCATTTGGGTATTCCTGTAAGTCATGGCTGTGTCCGCTTGGGTGTTGGTTCTGCTGAAACAGTTTTTAATTTTGTGGACATCAGAACTCCCATTGTAATTCATTATTAGTAATAAATTAGAATCTCAAAAATTATGAGTCCAAGTTGTAAAAAAGCCGGAAAGTTTTTTGAGTGCAGTTAAAGAAGGTAAAGTAAGATTTGAAAATGGCGCTGATTTATTGGACAAATTAGTATTAATATGTTTAAATACAAAGTTATCAAAGTTCTTTAAAATTAAAATAAAGGAGGGAAAAATGGTTAGAGAAAGAGTTAAAAGAGTTAATGGACTTCTAAATTTTATAGAAAGAATTTTTGAGGATGGAGGTGAACATTTTACGAAGATTTTTGAAATTGCTCCTTTTATATTTGGAGTATACGCAAAAGAGGGAAATTCCCTTATAAATTGGTTTCCGGAATTTTTAACTTTGCATATTGTTTCAGAAAAGCCGGCTCTTATTAGGGCTTTTAGCAAGGTTTTAAAAACGGATCCTCTTTTTAAATATACCAAAGATGGACTGCTAGTTTTTGAATGGCTTTCTGAGGATCCTGAAAATCCTGAAGATAAAGAAGAAAGAGCCGCTTGGTTAAAGATTGAGGAAAATAATGGAGTAATTAGAGAGCTTCAACTGTTCAATTCTTAATATTAGGGAGGATAAGATGGAAATTGAAATATTCAAGGCGGAGTTTGTTAATAGTAGCATCCTTTTTATGGCTGAGATTAAACAGCAAAATTTTTGGAGGGAAATAGGATGTAGGGATATAAAAGAAATTGTGCTTTTTACTAAAGCGGAAATAAATGCTCATTTTGTTCCTACTGAAAATGAGAAAAAAATTGAGAAAATGTTAATTAACTTCCGGCAAGTTCATGGTGTAGAATGTTTTTCTTACAACGAACCGCGATTTTGTATGCCGTTTTCTAAAGAAGAGGAAAGAGAATTCTGGGACTTGTTTAGAAGAAATTTCTGAAATTTTATTTTGCTTTTAATCTTAGCAAGGAGGAAAAAATGAAAGATAGCGGAAAATTAGGAGAGATAAGCGGGATGATTAATATAATAAATTCTATTATCACGGAAATAGGTGAAGTTTTTATTAAAGGATCGACTCTTTTGCCATATGGTTGTGAGGGATATTCCAGGGACGGTACTAATTTTAGG
>CAZTZK010000031.1:0-7705 GCA_964618065.1 uncultured Candidatus Saccharibacteria bacterium
TAGATAGATATTTCTAATCATAAAACAAAAAACATAAATTACCCTAGGTAGGACATTTCTACTTTGCTCAGGTAGGACATTATCACTTTGCTTTGACAATTTTTCTTTCTATATTGACACGTGAGCTTATTTTCTGCTAACATCATTTTAAATAAAGAGGGGTTCTTAAAAGAAGATTGCTCTGTTTTAAATTAGGTATGTTTAGGTGAATTCCCTGATAATTAGTACCACCTCTTTTTTATATTTTATGGAAAAAGAACTAATCCAACTAGAGGGAGAGGTTGTCGAAGCTCTTCCTAACACAACTTTTAAAGTAAAGCTGGAAAACGGTCACGAAATTTTGGCTCATATTTCTGGAAGAATGAGAGTCCATTATATTAAGTTGCTACCGGGCGATAAAGTTTTAGTTGAAATGAGTCCTTACGATTTAACTAAAGGTAGAATAAAACAGAGATTATAGCTATGAAAGTTCAAGCTTCTATTAAGAAAAAATGCAAAGATTGTAAAATAGTACGGCGGGGCCGGCATGTTTATGTTATCTGTAAAAAAAATCCCAAGCATAAGCAAAGGCAGGGTTAATTTAACTTTAAATTTATTTTTATGCCTAGAATTGTAGGGGTTAATATCCCTGAAAACAAAAGAGTAGAAATTGCTTTAACCTATATTTTTGGAATAGGCCACTCTTTGAGTGGAAAAATTTTAGAAAAAGTTGGCATCAATAAAGATGTAAAAGCCGGCGAGCTAACAGCCAGCCAACTTAATTCCTTGAAAGAAGAAATTGAAGCCAAATATAGGATAGAGGGAGAATTAAGGCATGATATTATGGAAAACATTAAGAGATTAAAAGACATTAGCTCCTATCGTGGTATTCGTCATATTAAAAATTTACCGGTCAGAGGACAGCAAACTAGAACTAATAGTCGGACTGTTCGGGGAAATGTAAGAAAAACGATGAGCTCCGGTAGAAGATCGGTAGAGAAGACTTAATTTTATCTTAGTATTTCAATTTATTTATGAAAAAGAATAATTCAAAAACTGAATCCGACTCTCAATCTGTTGCAAAGGATCAACCCAAGCAAGATGTTGTTGAAAAAAAACCAATTGAAGAGAAAGAAACCAAGAAAAAACCGGTTGGAAAGAAAGAAGCTAAAAAGAAAGAAGTTGAAAATAAAGAAGCTAAAAAGAAAGAAGTTGGAGAAAAAGAGCAAACTTCAGAAGTTACTCAAAAGCCAAGTTATTTCAAAAAGAAAGATAACCGGAGAAGGGTTGTTAGAGGGAAGGTTTTTATTAAATGTTCTTATAATAATACAATAGTTACTATTGCTGACCTAAATGGAGCTGTTTTAGGATGGGCAACAGCCGGCTCTTTAGGATTTAGAGGAGCGAAAAAAGCAACTCCTTATGCAGCTACTTTAGTTTCTACTAAAGCGGTAGAAAGTACTGCTAAGACCGGCTTAAGAGAAGTGGATGTTTTTGTTAAAGGAGTTGGAGGAGGAAGGGAAGCAGCAGTAAGAGCTTTGGGCAATAGTGGTCTTAAAGTTAATTCAATAAAAGATACTACCCCAATTCCACATAATGGTTGCCGTTCTAAAAAACAGCGAAGAGTTTAAATTAATATTTTTTTATGTCAATTCCAAGTTGTAAACAATGCCGTCGGGCAGGAGAAAAACTTTTTTTGAAAGGGGAAAGATGTTTCCTTCCTAAATGTGCTATGGTCAAAAAAAATTATCCTCCTGGTCAGCATGGAAATAAGATGGGAAAGCGAATGACTGAGTATGGAATGCAGCTTTCTATGAAGCAGAGAGTTAAGAGAAGTTATGGAATTAAGGAAAAACAATTGAAAAATTATTTTAGTAAAGTTAAGAACAAAACAGGTAATACGGAAGAGCTTTTACTCCAAAAATTAGAGATGCGTTTAGATAATGTTATTTATCGTTCTGAATTAGCAGATTCTAGAAGACAAGCTCGTCAATTAGTTTCTCATAGATTTTTTTCAATTAATGGGCGCAGTGTTAATAAGCCTGCTTATGAATTAAAAGCCGGTGACGAGATTAGAATTAAAGACAGTAAACTAAAAAAATCTTTTATAGCTGAGAAAATTAAAAGTGCCTCCAAGAAAGATGCCAAGAATGATTGGGTTTATTTTGATTATAAAAAAGGAGCAATTAAAGTTTTAGGAACACCTAGTCTTCAAGAAACAGAAAACGGTGGAGGAATTCAAATGGTTATAGAATATTACAGCCGTTAAGCTGTTAAATTTTGGAAAAATTATTTTTATTTTTTAAATTTATATTAATCTTTATAAAAAAATATCCATGGAAAAAATTACTCTTCCCCAAAAACCTCGTTATGTAAAGGGAGATGAATTTGAAGCCGTTTTTGTAGTAAAAGGATGTTATCCTGGTTATGGTAATACTTTAGGCAATGCCTTAAGAAGAACTTTGCTTTCCAGTTTGCCAGGATATGCCGTTACTCAAGTTAAATTTACAGGAGTAGATCATGAATTTTCTACAATTCCTGGTATAAAAGAAAATCTGATTCAGATTATCTTAAATATTAAAAATCTCCGCTTTGCTTCTTCTAAAGAAGGAGAAACAAAATTGAAACTTAAAGTTCATGGGAAAAAAGAAGTTAAAGGATCCGACATAAAAGCTTCTTCTAGTGTAAAAATAGTAAATCCTGAAACACCTATTGCTACTTTGACTAATGCTAAAGCAAAATTGGAGATGGAAATGACTGTTGAAAAAGGAGTTGGTTTTTCTCCAGCTGAAGAAAGAGAAGGAGAAAAAGAAATTGGAGCAATAATTATTGATACCCTCTTTACTCCTATTAGAAGAGTCAATTATGAAGTAAGAAATATGCGGGTCGGTAAAAGAACGGATTTTGATAAAATTACTTTTACCATTGAAACTGACGGTAGTGTTGATCCGGAAGAAGCCTTTAAAGAAGCGGCTAAAATTTTAGCTAAGCAATTTTCAGTTTTAGCTCAAGCTGATGAAGTAAAAATAGCCATGGAAACTGATAAAGAATTAGCTGAAAGAGAAAAAGAAGAAAGTCAAGAGGGAGAAAAAATTCTTAGCCTTGAGAGTAAAAAGCTTGAAACTCCGGAAGAAGAAACGTCGTTAGCAGCCGAAGATGATTTAGAGATTGATAAATTGGGTTTTTCTAAAAGAACGAGGGGAGTTTTAGAAGAGAATAATATAAATACGCTAGGAAAAATTAAAGAAAAATCCGAAGAAGAATTAAACGCTTTAGAAGGTATGGGAGAAAAAGGGATCAAGGAAATTAAAAAAGCTATTGGCGCTTTCGGTTTAATTTTAAAAGGTTAATTTGAAGATTAAGTTTTCAAAGAAATGAAGCATTTAAAAAAAAGAAGAGTTTTGGGAAGAGTAAAATCTCAACGAGAATCTTTAATGTCAGGCTTGGCTTCTGCTTTATTTATGCATAAAAAGATAGAGACTACCTTAGCTAAAGCTAAGGAAATGAGGCCTTATACAGAAAAGCTTATCACCAAAGCTAAAGTAAAAAATCAGACCAGGATTAGATTAGTTAATAAGAAAATTTCTAAAATGGCTTCCAAAGAGCTTTTTGAGGTTATTGCTCCTTTCTATCTGGAAAGAAAAGGCGGTTATCTGAGAATAATTAAAAAATCTTTTCGTAAAAGTGATTGTGCTTCAATGGCGCTTGTTGAATTAGTTGATTTTCCAAGAGAAGAATCAAAAAAAGTTCAAGAGGATAAAAAGGAAGGGAAGAAATTAGATAAAGGTGAAAAGCAATCAAAACCGAAAAACAAGCTTCCTCAAACTAAAGAAAATGTTGAAGTTGGTAGAGAGAAAGCTAAAAAACAGCGGGAAGATAAACAATTGGAGGAATCAAAATAATTTGTTAAGGATTTATTTAAACAATGGATAAAGGAAAAAAATCTTTAAAATCAAAGCAGCAAGAGAAAATTTTACAGACTTCTTCTGATAAAAACGAAAAGCTTTCCCAAAAAGCTTCTTTAAGCAACGAGCAAAAAGAAAACAGGAAGAATAAAGTTAGCAAAGAGAAAAAAGCTTCTTCAAGAAAAAGAAGAAAGGGGAGCAGGAAGATTAAAGAAATTGTAAGAAAAGAACATCAAATTGATTTAGCCGGTTTAGTTTTCGGCAGAGCTGCTGTCCAGGTTGCTCTCTTACTTTCAGGTAAGAGGAAAGTTGAGTATTTACCCTATCTTGATCAAGGGGATAAAGTGATAGCTTTTAATTTAAAAAAGCTGAAATTTAAGGGAGGGCGCAAAATGGAAAATAAAATTTATTATCATTATAGTGGTTATCCCGGAGGAATTAAAAAAACACCTCTCAAAGAGGCAATTGAAAAAGATTTTCCTAAAGTTTTTCGTCGGGCGGTATACCAAATGCTTCCCAAAAATAAATTAAGACAGGAAATGATTAAAAGATTACGGATTTTTAAAGGAGAGATTGCAAAGAAAAATTAAAAAGGTTTAATTAATTTTTAGCATGAAGAAAAAAAGCGTTCAAAAAAAAGTTTCTCAAGAATATTGGCATGGGACTGGCAGAAGAAAAACTTCTATTGCTTCTGCGCGGATTTACAAAAAGTCACCTAAAGAAAATCAATTACTTATCAATTCCAAAAAAGGAGAAGATTTTTTCTCTATTAAAGAATTAGTGGATGTTGTCCTGGCTCCTCTTAAAGCTACCGCCAGCAATTCTTTAAGAGCAGAGATTATTGTTAAAGGGGGAGGAATCAGAGGTCAAGCAGAAGCTTCTAGACATGCTATTTCCAGAGCGCTAGTAAAATTTGATGAGAAGCTAAGGAAACAACTTAAAGATTTAGGCTATTTAACTAGGGATCCTCGTATGGTTGAAAGAAAGAAACCCGGGCTTAAGAAAGCCAGAAGGGCTCCTCAATTCTCAAAACGCTAATTTTTCAATTTTCTATTTTTTATTTTCTCTTCTCTCTAAAACCGGTATTTCCTAAATTTGTTTGGGAATAGCAATAGGGTGAGAAAATTCTTGTTTTCTCCTTTTATTTTTCCATTTCAACACTAAAAAGCTGGATATATTTATCTGAATTATCCAGAAAATAGAGATTTTTGTTATTAGTGTCATAAGAGAATAGAGTTTCAGAAATTGTAGATTCTAAAACTGGCAAGTTATTGATTCCTCCTCTATTATCTATTTCTACGAGCTGAATTTTTGGACCAAGGGAAAAAATAACATGTTGATAATTATGGTGCCACATTGCGTCTTGAATTTTAGTTTCCTTGTTTTCATATATTTTTATATTTGTCCCTACGTCATTTTTTGGCTGGACATCCCATTCTCTTAAATAATAGACTTTTATTTCATTCTCATTAAAATAGAGAATCTTTTTTCCATCATTAGAGAACTCCACTCCTCTCGTGTTATCACCTATTTTTTTGAAAACTCGATGTTCTTTATCGTTGTCATTGTATAAAAATAACTCTCGGTTTTGGTTGAGCAAAGCCATCCTTTTTTCGTCATAAACAAATAGTTTATAAAATGGTTCTTCGCCTTCTGGAAAATCTTGGTCAATTAAATTTTCAGTTATTTGTTTTGGATTTGAACTGCCAAAATAATCATTTTTAAATACTAAATTATTAGGAGCCTGCACTGAAAAAATATTTCCTTGGGATATTTCATACCCTCTTACTCTTTCTAAAACAAGCCGAATTTCCTTTTTGCTTAAAGTTGCTAAATAGAGATTTTCTTGACTTAAGAAGTAGAAATTATCATCATCCAACCATTTAAAATTAGACAGCACAGAGGCTTCTTCTTCCGGAGTGGCATTTTCTGCTAAATTTTCTTCTTCTAAATTATTACTTTCTTCCAAGTTTTCTCCACTATTTTCCTCGGCAAATAATTGGATCCTAGCTTCTTTTGTTTTTAAAGAGGAGAAAGCTTGATTTAGTTGCGGATTGAGGAGAATGAAGTTTTGATCATTGGGACCTTCTTTTTCTATCCGGTCTAAAAAGGCTAAATACCAACAACATCCTTCCGCTTTTTTAATTCTAAGAAGAACATTGTTATCACTAGGTGAAAATTCTGCATTTTCTAAAGAAGATCTTGTTTTAGAGTTGCTGAGTTCTTCAAAAATCTTGAAAGCGCTTTCTTTTTTTACTGTATAATCAAAGATTCTTAAGGGTCCGTCATCTTGCTCGGTGTAGATTATTTTTTCACCTCCTTTGTGGATTTTATAAAAAGAAGGATTTACAATGTCTAGCCTTTTTTTCTCTTGTTCTTTTTTAATTAAAACTATATTCCAGAATTCAGTAGCAATCCCCGAATGAACATCTATTTGTTTTTTCCAAGAGATGTATCCCGGACTTCTTATCTCTAGAGAATGAGAGCCAGGCTTAACCCCATTTACATTATAAGCATTGTTAATAATGTCGTAGGATTTATTGGTTATTTCTTTATTGTCTAAATAAATACTTATTTCTTTAGGTATTGATTTAATTGTTATGGTTCCTGAATAGATAAAAATTCCGTGTTGGGTGTTAAAACGATAGCCTAAAGCAAAAAAAGTAAGGACTGTAGAGCTAAAAATAAAAAAAAGGGTTGAAGCTGTATAGAGCAACCTTCTTTTTAAAGAAATTTTGGCAAACATAGGGGTTAAATCTTAAAAGTAATGATATCTCCGTCCTGAACAGTATAGTCTTTTCCTTCAGTTCTGATAAGCCCTTCTTCGCGTGCTTTTTTATAAGAACCGGCTTTGATGAAATCAGAATAATTTATTACTTCCGCTTTAATAAATTTCTCTTTAAAATCATTATGGATCTTAGCTCCGGCTTGAGGAGCAGAGCTTCCTTTACTTATTGTCCAAGCGCGCGATTCGTCTTCTCCGGTAGTAAAAAAGGTTATTAAATTCAGTTGGCGGTAGGCTTCTCGAGGCAAAGAATAAATTTGGGGCTGAATACCCAATTCTTTTATTTCTGCCGGAGCTAAATCTGAAAGTTCTGTTTCCGTTTTTATATCTAATTGTAAATAATTTTTGTCTTGAGAAAGTTTTTCTAAAGCCGGATGATTATTTTGAGATACGTTAAAGACATAAAGCATTGGCTTCCTTGTTATTAAATGGAGGCTGGCAACTTTTTTCTTTTCTTCTTTGGATAATTTTACGGAGGAAGCAGGCTGATTTTGATTTAAGGCCCTTTCCAGTTTTTCCAGAGCCGTTAATTCAATCAGGGCTTCTTCTTTGGTAGATCCCTTAGCAGACTTAGCTGTTTTCTGTTTTCTTTTTAGAACAGTTTCCAAATCTGCCAGAGCTAGCTCAGTATTAATTATTTCCATGTCTTTAACGGGATCAATTTTTTTCTGAACATGTTCTACGGTGTCTCCTTTGAAAAAACGAACTATATGGCAAATAAGATTTACATTTCTAATATTAGCTAAGAATTGGTTACCTAGTCCTTCTCCTTTATGAGCTCCTTTAACTAAGCCTGCAATATCAATAAATTTAATGACAGCCGGGATTGTTTTCCGAGAAGAGGACATCTTGGCAAGAGTTTCTAGCCGTTGATCTTCTACAGAAACTATTCCTACATTAGGTTCAATAGTACAAAAAGGATAATTGTTGATATCTACGGGATTTTTAGTAAGCGCTTTAAATAGAGTTGATTTTCCGATATTTGGCAATCCGACAATTCCAACAGATAGCATAAGATTAAATTAAATGTTAAGAA
>CAZTZK010000032.1:0-25295 GCA_964618065.1 uncultured Candidatus Saccharibacteria bacterium
GTAATTAATTACGTAATTAATCTCACTGTTCAATTTTGAAATTATTTAATTCTTGCTAGCTAAATTTCTATTAGAAAATGAGAAAAAAGAGCAAGATAATTAAAAATTATAATTCTAAATTAGAATTAGCGGTTATTTTTCTCCACTCTTGCTGATATTTTTCTTTCCCATACTTTTTTATCTTAAAAAAAGCAGCTGGTAGTTGCATGGCAGCGTTATCTCCACAATATTCTAGTTCAGGGAAATAAACCTTAACCCTCTTTTCTTTTTTTAAAATATTTCTCTCAAGTGATATTTTTTTGAAAGCCCCTCTTATTTTTTTATTGGCGGCGACTCCACCGACTAGGATTAAAGAACGGGGACGATAAACTTCAAAAGCTTTTTGGGTTTTACTGATTAAAACTTCCACCACAGCTTGTTCAAAAGAAGCAGCTATATCAGCTGCAGGAAGCTGTTGATTTTTTTTAAAATATTCTTTTGCCAGATAGAGAACGGCAGTTTTCAATCCTGAAAAACTAAAATCAAGATTATCGGAATGAATCATTGGTCGAGGCAACTTGAATTTGAATGGATCTCCTTGTTGAGCAATTTTTTCAATTAAAGGACCTCCCGGATAATTTAATTCTAGTATTTTAGCAACTTTGTCAAAAGCTTCTCCAGCTGCATCATCTAAAGTACTGCCTATTATCTTGTATTGGAAATGATCTTTTATTAATACCAATTGAGTGTGTCCTCCGGAAACTATTAAAGCTAAAACAGGAAAGGGAATATCTTTCCTTAAATTTCCATTCTTTTTTATCCAAGCCGAATAGATGTGGCCTTCTAAATGATGAATAGAGATTAAGGGCTTTTTATAAAAGAAAGCTAGAGTTTTAGCTATAGAAACACCTACAAGCAAAGCAGGAATTAAGCCGGGTCCAGCAGCTACTGTGAAATAATCAATTCTTTTCAAAGAAACTTTAGCCTCGGTTAAAGTTTTATCCAGTAAAGGCTGGAAATTTTTTAAATGTTCCCTGGCAGATAAATTAGGAACTACTCCTCCAAATTTACTATGAATTTTAACTTGAGAAGAAATAGAATTTGCTAGTAATTTAAATTGACCGTCTTTTATAGATCCAACAGCAAAAGAAGTTTCATCACAAGATGTTTCAATTGATAAAATATACACTCTTGAATAATTATTAGTTGATATTTTTTTGGCTAAATTAAAAAAGATCAGAGCTTAGAAAAAGTGAAAATAAATTTTAAAATTCAGAATTTGGAGAAAAGTTTTCTTTCTTTTCTAATATTTCCCTTCCAATCTTTACCACATCTCCTCTAGTATGCTGTTTTTTTAATATTCCAATTATTAAAGCATCCTCTATTTTTTCGCGGATAATTCTCTTCAAAAATCTAGCTCCGAATTCTGGACTATAGCCTATGCGGGCTAAATAATCCAGAGCTTCTGCGGTTAGTTCAATAGTTATTCCCTGTTCTTCTTCTAATCTTAAATTTAAGTTATTAATTTCCAAACGAGCAATCATTTTTATATTCTCCAAGGAAAGAGAGTTAAAAATTATAATGTCATCAAAACGATTAATAAATTCAGGTCGAAAAACTTTTAAGAGTTCTCCTTTAATAAGCGGTTTGATGCTCCTATCATCTTGGCCTTCTTGTAATTTTTCTAGGATTATTTTAGATCCTATATTGGAAGTGGCAATAATAATAGTATTGGTAAAATTAACTTTTCTCCCTTGCCCATCATTAAGTATTCCATCATCAAAAACTTGCAGAAAAATATCCCAAATGGCAGGATCCGCTTTTTCAAATTCATCTAGGAGGATTAGAGAAAAAGGATTACGAATAACTTGTTCAGTTAATAAGCCAGCTGATCCTTCTGTTGGACTGCCAATCATTTTATGTAAATCATAAGCACTGGAAAATTCACTCATATCAATCCGAATCATATTTTTTCGGGATTTAAAATATAATTCGGCTAGAGTTTTAGCTAATTCCGTTTTACCAACTCCAGTGGGACCCAAAAATAAGAAAACGGCAATGGGTTTTTCTTTCTCTCCGATTCTAACTCTCATTCTTCTTATGGCCTCTGCTACATTTTTGACAGCCCATTCTTGGCCGACAATGTTTTTCTTTATTTTTTCTTCCAGATTTAGAAGTTCTTCAGCCTCACCTAAACCGATTTTAGTTATGGGAATGCCTGTTTTTTCAGAAAAAACTTCCTGGATTTCTGTTTCAGTCACTAACTCTTTTCTCTTAACATCTTTAGTTCTTACGATAGCTTCTGTTAAAATGTCCAAAGCTTTTTGGGGTAATAAACGATCGGGTATAAATTGGTCAGCTTGTTTTATTGCTTCTTGGCAAGCTCGATAGGAGATTAGGATTTGATTTTCTCTTTCTAGTAAGGGCACTTGAATAGAAAGAACTTTCAAAGAATCTGCAGGGGACAACTCTTTTATCTTTATAGTCTCAAAGCTTTGGGCAAAATCTTTACGTGGTTCAACTATTTTTTGGTAATCTTGAGGAGTAGTTGATCCAATAATTTGAATGACTCTTTTAGAAAACAGGGGGGCTAAAAAGCTTATAATATCTAAGGACGTATAACTTTGAACTTTTGCCAATTCATGAATGTTAGGAATATAAATAATTACATTTTGAGCTCGGACTACTTCTTGCATGATAATTTCAATCCTTTTCTTTAACATTTCTCCGTCTGATCCGCTACCTAAGGAACCTAAGTCTAATTTAACGACTCTTTTATCAAAAAGAGTTGAAGGGACCTCATTTTTAGCTATTTTACTTGCTAGTCCACGTATAATTGCATCTCGTCCGCTTCCTTCTTGGCCAACGAGCAAAGCAT
This sequence comes from uncultured Candidatus Saccharibacteria bacterium, assembly GCA_964618065.1. Taxonomy (GTDB): domain Bacteria; phylum Patescibacteriota; class Minisyncoccia; order CAIUEV01; family JAHKAQ01; genus M55B174. Next base: position 2,858 of record CAZTZK010000032.1, read on the forward strand.
TATTCTTTGCACTTCTTTGCAGAATTCTAATAAGCATCCTTGTTTCTATCTCTCTATCAACTAGGGGCAGTAATCTTCCTACTCGGGCATAATCGGTTATATCAACACTAAAAATATCTAAGGTTTTAGTAACCACGGCACTCCAACTTCTATTCATAATGTGGTGAGGAGGTTTGTTAAAAGAACTGCGACTTAAAAAGTCAGAATTTTTAGTATTTTTGTATTTCATCCAGAGCATCACATTTTGAAAATCTTCAAATTTTACATCATATTTATTGAGAACTCTCTTGAAGTCAGTTAAATTTAAAAGAGCCAATAAAAGATGTGTCGGCTTAATAAAAGGACTCTCTGTTGCCAAGGCTTGCCAAAAAGATTCCAGTAAATATTTTCGGTACTCTCCGTTCAAATACGAAGAATCTTTTGCTTGAGGAGAGCTTTTTGCTTCTTTGAAAATATCTTCTAAAAAATTTTTAAGAGGAATTTCTAATTTTAAAAATAGTTTATTTATTTCTTTTTCTTGAGCCAAAGAAAGAAATAAATGACGGTAATCAGCTTGCTCTTTTTGCTTCAAAGCTAAATCTAAAGCAGAGTCCACTGTTTTTAAAGTTGCTGTATTTGCTGAAACAGAAATATCCACTCTTTTGTTTTTAATTAGAGAAGTTGAATTTTTGATGTTACTAGAGTTTTCCGTTAGAAAAGAGTAGCAGGGATTGGCAGGGGAGATAACTCTTGGTTTTTGATAAACAAAATGATGAAAATAAAGAATAGCCAATAAAATGATACCCAACCAGAGAGGAGCAGTCGCATATCCCGCGAAAAAAATATCAAAAAAAAGATTTAAATCAAAAAAAAGCTTGGAATGTCCTTTCAAACTATCAGCTAGGTTTAATAATCCTATAAAGAGGGCAAGAAAACAAAAAACGATTCCTACTACTTTAATAGTCAAAGATATACCATCCAAAGACTTTCTAAGGGAGGGAGGTATTCCTCGCATTTTTTTACCCCAATAAAGATAAGATCCCTGGACTTCTTCAGTATAACCAAGTCCTTTGCAGGCAGGGCAAGTTTTTTCTGTTCCTTTTAAGTGACCGCTACTTTCACACTGAGGGCAATCTATAGAATTTCTTTTTATTTTTTTTTGCATAGATGTGAGAAGTCTCTAACTCCAAATAAATAAATTAATTAAAAATAGAAAAGGAGCCCCCCAAAAAATTAAACATAGACCTAAAAATATAATAGAATAAATTCCCAATAAAAGAAGATGAAAAAAGATTCCAATAATTATTCTTCCTAATCTAAAGAAAGGACCGATTATCCGACCGGTTAAAGAATAATCTTGGTAAAGAGGAGAGAAAAAATAACGTAAAGTTATCAAGGTCGCCCAAAGGCTCTCAAAAGCAAGGGAAAGACTAAAAACTTTTTTCCAATACTTTTTTGGTCCTTCAACTAACCAAAAAAATAGGAATTTTACGATCCAATTGCTTAATTCTACTGAAAGATTTAAAAAATAATAAGAAAAAGCTTCCATTAATTTTAGTAATTATTTTTTGTTTTGTTTAATTGAAAAATAAAAATTTTAGCAAAATTTATTCAACCCAAAAGTTGTTTAAATTATAGCACAGTAGCTAAAAGCTTAGAAGTATTTGAATCTTTGAATAAAATAAGAAAGACTACTTAGAGATATTCTCTTAGAAATTTTCCCGTGTAGCTTTGAGGCGATTTAGTAATTTCTTCTGGGGTTCCTTGAGCAATTATTCTTCCTCCTCCTTTACCTCCTTCGGGACCAAGATCAATTATCCAATCTGCTGATTTAATAACATCCAAATTATGTTCTATCATTAAAACAGTATTTTTTTGATCAACCAATTTCTGAATTACTGCTAAAAATTTTCTTATATCTTCAAAATGAAGGCCAGTTGTTGGTTCATCTAAAATATAAAAAGTTTTGTTGGTAGGCCTTTTAATTAATTCTGAAGCTAATTTAATTCTTTGAGCTTCTCCCCCGGAAAGAGTGGTGGCTGATTGTCCTAATTTGATATATCCCAATCCCACTTCTTGAATTATTTTTAAAATACCAAATACTGCAGGCTCCTTAAAGAAAAAACGAGTAGCTTCATTAACAGTCATATCTAGAATATCAGCTATATTTTTTCCATTATAATTAATCTTTAAAATTTCTTTTTTAAAGCGTTTCCCTTTGCAAGCTTCACAAGGAATGTAAACATCAGGCAAAAATTGCATTTCTACCTTTAAAAATCCTTCTCCTTTACATGTTTCACAACGACCGCCCGCCATATTAAAACTAAAATGCCCAGGCGTATAACCTTTGGTTTGGGCAGAAGGAGTAGCTGCAAAAAGTTGTCTAATGGGAGTCAAAATTTTAGTATAAGTTGCCGGATTAGAACGAGGGGTCCTCCCAATAGGAGATTGATCAATACCAATAACTTTATCTATAAATTTAAGGCCTTTTATCGTTTTATACTTTCCAGGTTTAGTGGGAGAATTATAAAAATGGCGAGCTAGTCCACGATAAATAATATCATTAACTAAGCTTGATTTTCCCGAACCAGAAACTCCAGTAACACAAACAAAACTTTCCAAAGGAATAGCTACTTTTAAATTTTTTAAATTATGTTCTTGAGCCCCTAGAACGGTTATCTTCTTTGCGGTATTTTTTCTTCTTTTTAAGGGTGTTTCAATTTTTACTTCCCCTTTTAAATAATCAACTGTTAAAGATTTTTTACTTTTTAATACTTTTTGCAAAGAAGAATTTTCTATTATTTTACCTCCGTTTTCTCCAGCCTCAGGACCAATGTCAGTCAACCAATCAGCATTAAGCATTGTTTCTTTATCGTGTTCAATAACAATAACTGTGTTTCCAGCATCTCTTAATTTTTTGAGAGTGACTAAAAGTTTTTTATTGTCTCTAGGATGGAGCCCAATAGAAGGTTCGTCTAAGATATAGATTACTTCAGTCAATTCTGTTCCTACTTGACTGGCCAAACGCACTCTTTGAAATTCACCTCCTGCTAAACTAGCAGCTGAGCGATTTAAACTAAGATAAGGAAGCCCTACATTTTTTAAGAAAAAAAGCCGACTCGCTATCTCTTGCTTGATTCTTTTGGCAATGAGCTCTTGTGTCTCGGAGAATTTTAACTTTTGGAAAAAATCTATTAATTTTTCTACAGAAAAATTGGCAACCTCACTAATATTCTTATCCTTAATTTTTACTAAAAGACTGGTAGGTTTTAGACGGGCGCCTTGGCAAGCGGAGCATTTTACTTCAACCATATATTTTTCAATTTCTTTTTTTACTTTTTTAGATTTCGCCTGCTTGTAGCAATTATTTAAATAATTCACCACCCCCTGAAAAGAAATATTTTGAGATTTTGAACAGGGATGAGGCTCTTTAATTTTAAGAAGAACCGGTTTTTTGCCTCCCAAAAGTAATTTATTAATATCTGAGCGACTAATTTCTTTGAGGGGAGTATTAAGGGAAATTTTTAAGGCTCTGGCCGCTGAATTAATTAAATTAATAAAATGTTTACTTCTAGAGTAACTATAAGGCAGGATACCTCCTTGTCCTATAGTTTTTGAATCATCCGGAATAATTAATTCTGGAGCCACTTTTTTATTTATTCCAAGACCGTTGCAAACTGGGCAAGCTCCGTGAGGACTATTAAAAGAAAAAGAATTCATTTCAATTCTTTTCAGAACATATCCACAATTCGGACATCTCATGTTATAACTGAAGCTTTTTATCTTTGATCCCTGTTCTACTAAAACCTTTTCTTTTCCTATTTTCAAAGCTTTCTCAAGGCTTTCAATTAATTCTCCTGAAATTTTAGTACTGAGTTTTAATTCATTGATTAAAACTTTAACAGTTAGAGGAGTTTTCTCGTCAAATTTAAGAAAACGATAAGTTGAAAGTTTAATTATTTCTTTATTAATTACAGCCTTTGTAAATCCTTGTTCATAGAGATTTCCTAAAACAGTTTGGCAGTTTTCTTTTCCTTTACAAACAACCGGGGCGTAAATTTTAATTTTATAATTTTCTCTAAATTCTTCCGCAATCTCTTTAATTATTTCTTCTAAAGACTTCTTTTTGATTTCTTGTCCGCAATGAGGACAATAAGGAGTTCCTATCTTAGTATAAAGAAGTCTTAAGTAATCATAAATTTCGGTAAGAGTACCTACCGTCGAACGAGGATTGCGTCCGAAATTTTTCTGGCTTATGGATATTGTTGGAGAAAGACCTTCTATTAAGTCTACGTCAGGTTTACCTATTTGATTCAGAAATCTACGAGCATAATTGGAAAGACTCTTTAAATAACGTCTTTGACCTTCTGCAAAAATAGTATCAAAAGCCAGGGTTGATTTTCCGGAGCCGGAAACTCCCGTAAAAACAATAAGCTTGCCTCGTGGCAATTCAAGGTTTATATTCTTAAGATTGTGTTCCCGCGCTCCGCGGATAATAATTTTTTTCATGTCTTGGCTATTCTAGCACAAAAAAATATTTTTTGGCAAAGAGAATCCCAGAGATTGCCTTAATAGTTTGTAAATAAATCTTTTATATAATATGATAAAAAAAGTTTAGAATAACTAAAATTTAAACTAAAATCTATGAAGGTAAAATTCTACTTCAATGGGACAGAAATAAAAGGAGCAGAAAAAGAGTATATTCGTAAGAAAATTGAAAAGTTTGATAAATATTTTAAAAATCAAACCGCTTTAAGTGAAATAGAAATAGAGAAAGATAAAATAGGTAATTACCGAGTGGAGTTTCAACTAAAAGGTCCAGGTTTTCACTTTATTGGAGAAGAAAAAGCCGAAACAGTTCAAGCGGCTTTTGATTTAGTCTGTGACAAAATGATACAACAAATTAGAGAAGCTAAAGAGAAACGCCAAACGCTTAATAAAAGAAAGGCTATCAGTCTAAAAAAAGAGATATCTATTGATGAGGGAGCAAGATTTTAGCTATAAATATAGAGGAGCTATTTTTTAAAAAATATTTATAGCCAGTAAAAGAATTTATTTCTGTTTTTTTATAATTATGAATTTTCTATCTAAAATATCAAATATCTTTGGGGATCCTAATACCAAAGAATTAAAGAAAATCCAATTTCTGGTTGATGCTATTAATGAAAAAGAGGAAGAATTCAAGAAATTATCGGAAGAACAAATCAAAGAAAAAACTCACGAGTTTCAAAAAAGAGTAAAAAGCGGAGAACCTTTAGATAAAATTTTGCCAGAAGCTTTTGCAGTTTGCAGAGAAGCTGGAAAAAGAACTATTGGTCAAAGAGCTTTTGACACTCAATTAATAGGAGGGATAGCTTTGCACCAAGGGAAAATAGCAGAAATGAAAACCGGAGAAGGAAAAACTTTGGCTGCTACTTTTGCAGTTTATCTCAATGCTTTAGAGAATAAAGGCGTTCACATAATAACAGTTAATGATTATTTAGCCCGTCGGGATACTAATTGGATGGGTTCTATTTATAATTTTTTAGGGCTTTCTGTTGGTTGCATCCAGCACGATACTGCTTATCTTTTTGATCAGGAAGTCAAACCGGATGCTAACGAAACTAGCATTGAATATGAAAATTTAAGGCCTGTTTCTCGGCAAGAAGCTTATAAAGCTGATATCACCTATGGAACTAACAATGAATTTGGTTTTGATTATCTCAGAGACAATATGGTTCCTAGTCTTAAACAAATGGTTCAGGTGAGAGATTTCTTAGCTCTAAAAAAAGAAGAAGAACAAAAACAAAAGGGAGGGGATCAGAGTGAGGAGAAAATGTTTAAAAAAGATTATTTGAATTTTGCAATAGTTGACGAAGTTGACAATATCTTAATTGATGAATCAAGGACTCCTCTTATTATTTCAGCTCCCGATACGGAATCAACCAAACTTTATCTTAAATTTGCCAAGATTGTTCCCCGCCTAGTTTTAGATAAAGATTACAATATTGATGAAAAAATGCAGGCAGTCACTTTAACTGATAGAGGAATTAGTCGGGTAGAAAAAATGTTAGGAGTCAAAAATCTTTATTTGTCAGGCCAAATGCAGTATGTTCATCATTTACACCAAGCTCTTAAAGCCCACGCTATTTTCAAAAAAGACAAAGAATATGTTGTCAAAGAGGGAGAAGTAATTATTGTAGATGACTTTACCGGAAGATTAATGCCCGGTCGTCGCTTTTCAGAAGGATTACATCAAGCTTTGGAAGCAAAAGAGGGAGTAAAGATCCAACGAGAAAGTAGAACAATGGCGACTATTACTTTTCAGAATTATTTTCGCCTTTATAAAAAATTAGCTGGGATGACAGGTACAGCGCTTACTTCGGCTGAAGAATTTTTTAAAGTTTATAAATTGGATATTTTGAGTATTCCAACCCATAAAAAAATGATCCGGTTTGATTACTCTGATAAAATTTATAAAAACGAAAATGGAAAATTTAATGCCATAGCTCAAGATATTAAAGCTCGCCACAAGAAAAAACAACCAATTCTAATAGGGACTATTTCGGTAGAAAAATCAGAAGCTCTCTCTAAATATTTAGACAGAGAAGGAGTTGAATACGAAATTTTAAATGCTAAAAATCATGAAAGAGAAGCTCAAATAATAGCTCAAGCCGGAAGAGCAAAAGCTGTTACTATTGCAACTAATATGGCTGGGAGAGGTACCGATATTAAACTGGGTCCGGGAGTAGTAAAGGTAGGAGGTTTACATATAATTGGAACAGAACGCCATGAAGCCAGAAGAATAGATAACCAGCTTAGAGGTCGGGCCGGAAGACAGGGAGATCCAGGAAGTTCTCAATTCTATGTTTCCTTAGAGGATGAATTAATGAGACGTTTTGGTTCTGAAAAAATTAAAAAAATAATGGATACCTTGGGGTTGCCTGAGGACCAGCCCATTGAAAATAAAATTATTAATCGTTCTATTGAATCAGCTCAAAAGAAGATTGAGGGTTTTAATTTTGATATTAGAAAACACGTTTTGGAATATGATGATGTAATTAATCGTCAGAGGGAAACAATTTATCAAAAAAGACGACAAAATTTATTAGGAATTATTGACCAAGAAGATTTTTGGGATTCCGTAAAAAAAGTAGTAACTGAGTTTATTAATTTTCATACTAGAGCCGAAGATTATTCTAAATGGAATATGCAAGAAATTTTTGAATATTGTCATTCTCTATTCAACGCTAAGGAAGATTTAAAGAAAAAGATGGGAAAAATTTTTGATGATCAGGCTTTAGAACCCAAAGAGAAACAAAGAAAAATAAAAAAAGTGGTTCTCGGTTATGCTCATAAAATATATAAGCTGAAAGAAAAAAATATTGGGAGCAAAACCTTGAGAAAATTAGAAAGATCTATTATGCTAAGAAACTTGGATACTTTATGGATGGAGCATTTAGACAATATGCAATATTTGAGAGAAGGAGTTGGATTAAGAGGTTATGGCCAGAGAGATCCTTTAGTTGAATATAAGAAAGAAGGGTTTGATATGTTTCAAAGTTTTTTGGGAAGTGTCCGTTTACGTACGGTAGAAACTTTATTTAAGATCCAAATAATTTCTAAAGATGAATTTGAGAGAAAAGTCGCGGAAGAAAAAAGGAATAATTTAGAAGAAGCAAACAATAAAAATATCGCCAATCTTCAATTTAAAGGGGCAGAAGATAATAAGAGTGGTTTTTTTCAGAATGGAGAAGAAGCGAAAGGGTCAGCTGGGAATGTTGAAAAAGCAGCTATCCCTATTAGAACAAATAAAAAAGTGGGACGAAACGACCCTTGCCCTTGTGGAAGTGGTAAAAAATACAAGAAATGTTGTTACCCTAAATACGGACGCTAAGTAAAATTGCAATTTTTAAATAAAAATTTTTTGAATTTTTAATCTTAAGATGAAGAAAAAAATCTATCTCAATATTTTTCTTATAATCCTCTTAATCCTATTAGCTGGGAGTATTGCCTATCCAAAAATGCCGGATTTTAAATTACTGGGTAAAAATATTGGGCAAACTTTAAGAAGTTTGGAGATAAAATTAGGGCTTGACCTCCAAGGAGGTGCTCACTTAACCTATCAAGCGAATATGTCAGAAATATCTCCTGAAGACCGAGCGGAAAGTTTAAGTGGAATTCGCGATGTTATTGAAAGAAGAATAAATGCTTATGGTGTTTCCGAGCCTCAAATTTTGACAAACAAATCCGGAGAAAATTATAGGATTATTGTTGATATGGCCGGAGTATCTAATATAGAAGCGGCTATTTCTATGATAGGGGAAACACCTATTTTGGATTTTAGAGAGGAAATGGGAGAAGAAGATCTAAAACTTTCTTCAGAGGAGCAAGAAGAAGCTAAAAAAATAAATCAGGACAATCTTAATTTAGCAGAAGATACTTTAGAAAAAGCTTTAGCTGGGGAAGATTTTGCTCAACTTGCCCGAGAATATTCTACAGATCCTTCCAGCAATGAAGAAGAAGCAGGGGATTTAGGTTTTTTCAAAAAAGGAGTTATGATTCCAGAATTTGAAGCGGCGGCTTTTAGCGAAGATTTTAAAGAAGGCTCGGCTTGGCCTGAATTGGTAAAAACTCCATTTGGTTATCATATTCTTAAAAAAACAGGAGAAAGAGAAACGGAGGGTGAAAGAGAAGTCAAAGTAAGTCACATTCTTTTTGAAACCATTGATGAAGAGAGGAGAAAAGTTGATCAACCCTTCAAACTTACTCTGCTCACTGGAAAAAATTTAGAGCGAGCCGAAGTAATTTTTGATCAAAACACTCAAGAACCTCAAGTATCTCTAAAGTTTGACGATGAAGGTAAAAAAATGTTTAGAGAAATCACAGAAAGAAATGTTGGTAAAAAACTAGCCATCTTTTTAGATGGAGAACCAATTACCATTCCTGTTGTTCAAACTATAATAGCTGATGGCAGGGCTGTTATCACTGGATCCCAAGATATTAACGAAGCTAAAGAATTAACCAAACGATTGAATGCTGGTGCGTTGCCTGTTCCCATTGAACTTGTCAGTCAAGAGAAAGTCGGAGCTTCTTTGGGTATAGCTTCTTTAAAGAAAAGCTTAACAGCAGGTCTTTTAGGATTAGGTCTTGTTTCCGGATTTATGCTAGTTTTCTATTTAATGTACGGATTAGTGGCAGTTTTCTCTTTAAGTTTTTATGCTTTAATAATGATAGCCACTTTTAAAATTTTAGGCATTACTTTAACTCTTTCGGGTATCGCCGGTTTTATTCTATCTCTAGGTATGGCAGTAGATGCCAATATTCTTATTTTTGAACGTATTAAAGAAGAATTAAGAGAAAAGCGTCCAATAAAATTAGCGATTAATAATGGTTTTCAGAAAGCCTGGTCTTCCATCAGAGACGGAAATTTATCAACCTTAATTACTTGTGTTGTTTTGGCAAGTTTAGGAACAGGCATGGTAAAAGGATTTGCCATTACTTTAGGAATTGGGGTTTCTTTAAGCATGTTTACAGCAGTTTTTGTGACTAGAAATATTTTAGAAATGTTAGCTTTGTTGATAAAAGAGAAACTTTTAATTGGTTTTAGAAAAAAGCAGTAAATAAAAAATATGCATGTAGATATAATTAGCAAAAGAAAAGTTTGGTTTATTTTTTCTTCTATTTTGGTAGGGGTAAGTCTCCTATTTTTAATTATTTGGGGATTAAAACCGGGAATTGATTTTACGGGAGGTTCTTTAATGAGACTTGAGTTTTCAAAAGAAAAAATAACTGATGAGCAAATAAAACAAGCATTGCTTAATCCAAAAAATGAAAATGATAATGAAGGACTGAATGAAACAGAAGCCAGCCTTGTCAATCTAGAAAAATATGGCAATATCACCACTCAACCAGTTGGAGAAAAAGAATTAATAATTAAACTGAAAGCTCTAAACGAAAAGGAGCACCAAGAAGTATTTAGAAGAATAAAAGAGAAGACAACTGAAATCCAAAATGGTTCAGCTGAAGAAGAATTGGTGAGAGAAATTAAATTTGATTCTATTGGACCTTCCATTGGGGAAGAATTAAAGAAAAAATCACAAGGAGCTATAATTGTTGTACTCTTGGCAATTATTGGTTTTATAGCTTGGGCTTTTAAAACAGTTTCTAGTCAAATTAATAAATACGAATCAATTCGTTACGGCGTAATTGCAATTGTTGCTTTAGTCCACGACATAATAATTGTTTTAGGTGTTTTTTCTTTTTTGGGTCATTTTTGGGGAGTTGAATTGGATACTTTTTTTATCGCTGCTCTTTTAACCATTCTCGGTTATTCAGTAAATGATACTATAGTTATTTTTGATAGAATCAGAGAAAATATTTTGAAGCTAGGAAGCGAAAATTTTGGAGAAGTAGTTAATAAAAGTATCAATGACACTCTTCTCCGTTCAATAAACACTTCAACAACCACTTTATTAGTTCTTTTTTGCGTCTTATTTTTTGGAGGACAAAGCACTTTCTATTTTATCTTAGCTTTAATTATTGGAGTGATCTCCGGAACTTATTCTTCAATCTTCCTAGCTTCTCCTCTTTTAGTCTGGTGGAAAGAAAAGAAATATTAACAATCAGATGAAAAATCTAAAAAATAAAAAGAATAAAGAAAAAAATATAGATAATGTAAACATTCTAGATGTTGCACTTATTTTAGGCTATGTTATAGTAATACCATTAGTAGCAGGAGTGCTATTGGGAAATTGGTTAGATGAAAAATTTAGCTCAAGACCAGTATTTCTTTTGGTGTTGGTTTTAGTAGCAATAATTTTTTCAAGTATATTTTTAGTAGTAAAGCTTAAAAAATATTTAAAATAGTTTTGGAATTTAGGAGCATTATAAAATTATTGTAAGAACTCGCGACTAGAAATAACGCGGAGTTTTTTATTAAAATTAGAAATTTATAATTTCCAAACCTAATGCATATTTCTCTTGTAGCAGAAAAAATATTTAGTCTAGGAGGTTTTTCCATAAACAACACCTTATTAACCAGCTGGATAGTAATAATAAGTCTAGCCCTGATCTCTTATTTTGGAACAAAAAAAATAGAAATGGTTCCCGGAAAATTACAGAATATTTTAGAAATTATAATAGAAGGACTTTTTAATTTCTTTAATTCTGTTTGGGAAAATAGAAAAAAGACTAGAAAATACTTTCCTCTTTTAGCTACTTTCTTTATCTTTATAATTATTTCAAATTGGTTTGGCCTTTTACCAGGGATAGGATCTATTGGCTTTACAGAAATTAAAGATGGCCATGAATCTTTCGTTCCTCTTTTTAGAAGCGTTAATTCAGATTTAAACGCTACCTTAAGTTGGGCAATAATCTCAATAATTTTAGTTCAGATTTTCGGAACAACAAGCCTGGGAATATTTAGCTATTTTAAAAAATTCTTTAATTTTTCCAATCCAATTAATTTCTTTGTGGGAATTTTGGAAATAGTAGGCGAGATTGCTAAAATTATTTCTTTTAGTTTTAGACTTTTCGGAAATGTATTTGCAGGAGAAGTGCTTCTGGTGGCAATGACTTTTTTGGTTCCCTTTATAGCACCCCTGCCTTTCTACGGATTAGAGCTTTTTGTGGGCTTTGTACAAGCTTTAGTTTTTACAATGCTTTCTCTGGTTTTTATTAAAATGGCAACTGAAAGTCATTCTCAATAAACAGAGAAATCATTTTAATATTTAATAAATAATTATTAAATTAATTCACGATGGAAGAAGCAAAACAAGTAGTCGAGTCAGGTGCTCAACTAAAAGAATTAGCTAGCGCTTTGGCTATTGCGATTGGAGGTGTTGCTCCAGCAATCGCTATGGGGCTTATAGCAAAACAAGCTGTAAAAGCAATTGGTAGAAATCCCGAAGCCGCGTCTAAAATACAAGGAGCAATGATTTTAGCCATTGCTTTCGCAGAGGCAATAGCTATTTATGCTCTAGTAATAGCTCTTATTATTAAATTTGTTTAGAGATATCTAGATTGGGAAAAATTTCCCGATTAAATGAAAGTCTAAACGGCAATAATCTTTTATTTTTTATTGCCGTCTGGATTGTATTTAATTATTTTTATCATGGAACTTTTAGAAAAACTAGGAGTAGATTGGAAAATTATTATTGCTCAAATTGTTAATTTTTTTATTCTTCTGTCTATTCTTTATTTCTTTCTTCACAAGCCAATTTTAAATATCCTGGAGAAAAGAAGAAAAAAGATAAAAAAGAGCTTGCAAGATGCTGATGCTATAAGTAAGAAAATGGAAAATGTAAAATTGGAAACAGAAAAAGTTATTTCTCAAGCGGAAAGAAAATCTCTCCGAATTATCAAACGGACTAGAATTCAAATGGATAAAGACAGAGAAAAAATAAGGAGAGAGGCTATCAGGGAAGCTGAAAAAATGAAAAAAGAAGCTCGAGAAGAAGTAAGAAGGAATAAAGAAAATTTAATTAAGGAGACTCAAAAAGAATTGGGAGATTTAATTGTTACTCTAACAGAGAAAATTATTAAGAATAATCTTCAAGATATCAATCGGGAAGAATTAAATAAAGAATTAATTGAATCTATAAAAAACAAGAAAAAATCATGATAATTCCTACTCAAAAATATGCAATGGCTTTTTGCGAATTGGTTGAAGAAAAAAATTTTAAGGATGAATCTTTGAAAGAGATAATCAAAAATTTTGGAAAGCTTCTAAACAGACATTACCAATTGGAAAATTCCGAATTTATTCTAAACCAAATTGAAAAATATTATTCTACTAATGAAAAATTTGTCCTAGAAGCTTCAATTAAATATGCCGGTTTAGATCCAAAAAATGAAATAAAAGAGATTCTCCAAGGAAAGAATCCTCTAAAAGAAATCAGGGTTAAATCTGAAGAAGATTCTAGTTTGCTAGGCGGAGCAACAATTGTTATTCAGAATCAATTAGTTGATTCATCGATTTCTTCCACTTTAGAAAAATTTAAGAAAAAGCTAAAAAATAATTAAAGCAACAATAGTTTTTTAAATAATTTAATTTAAATTATGGCTTCTCAAAAAGATCAAATTATAGATTTATTAAAAAAAGAGATTGAACAATTTAAACAAGAGACTACTACCGAAAATATAGGAAGGGTTGTTGAAGTTGGAGACGGAGTAGCTTCAATTTCAGGACTTCCTGAAGCAATGAGTTCTGAATTATTAGATTTTGGACAAGATATCTATGGAGTTGCTCTGAATCTAAAAGAAGACAACATCGGATCCATAATTTTGGGAGATTATTCAAAAGTTAAAGCGGGGGACATTGTTAAATCAACAGGGAAAGTTTTATCAATCCCAGTTAGTAAAGATTTAATTGGAAGAATCGTAGATCCCCTGGGAAGACCTTTGGATAACAAGGGAGAAATTAGAAGCCAAAAATTATATCCTATTGAAAAAATTGCTCCGGGAGTTATTGCCAGAGAGCCGGTAAACACTCCTCTCCAGACAGGAATTAAAGCTATTGACTTGATGATTCCTATTGGCAGGGGGCAAAGAGAATTAATAATCGGCGATAGAAAAACGGGCAAGACAACTATTGCAGTTGATACTATTGTGAACCAAAAAGAAGAAAATTGCATTTGTATTTATGTAGCTATCGGCCAAAAAAAATCTAAAGTAGCTAGAATTGTTAAAGAACTGGAAGAAAGAGGAGCTTTAAAACATACAATTATTGTTTTAGCAGGTTCTTCTGATCCGGCATCTCTTTCTTTTGTTGCACCTTATGCCGGTTGTGCCATTGGTGAATATTTTATGGACCAAGGTAAAGATGTCCTTATTGTCTACGACGATTTAAGCAAACATGCTTGGAGTTATCGCCAAATTTCTCTTCTTTTAAGGAGACCTCCGGGAAGAGAAGCCTATCCGGGTGATATTTTTTATATTCACTCCAGACTTTTGGAAAGAGCCGTTTGTTTAAATAAAAAAAATGGAGGAGGTACTTTAACTGCTCTTCCAATTATTGAAACCCAAGCTGGAGATGTATCCGCTTATATTCCTACTAATGTTATTTCTATTACTGACGGACAAATATATTTGGAATCTGAACTTTTTCATCAAGGAATCAAACCAGCAATCAACATTGGACTTTCTGTATCTAGAGTAGGATCGGCGGCTCAAACTAAAGCAATGAAATCAGTAGCTGGAAAAATGCGTTTGGATCTAGCTCAATTTAGAGAGATGGCGACCTTTGCTGAATTTTCTTCAGATTTAGATAAAACAACTAAAGCTCAAATTGAAAGAGGCAAAAGATTAACAGAAATTATTAAACAGAATCAAGGAGATTTAATGAAAATGTCCCACCAAACACTGTCGGTTTTTGCAACTAACAAAGGAGCTTTTGACCAAATAAAATTGGAGAAGGTAAAAAAATATGAGAAACAGTGGTTGGAGATAGCAGAGGCAAAGCTAGGTAAATTAATAAAAAAAATAGAAGGAGGAGAAGCAATAGATGATAAAGATAAAGAAAAAATAAATAAAGTTCTTGAAGTTTTTGTTAAAAATCAAATAAAAAAAGAAGATTTGGTTGAAGTTGCTGAAACTAAAAATAAAGAAGCTATTTTTAAAAGAAAATTAACAAAGGCAAAGTAAAAATAATTTAATATTTTCCAAATACTTTGAAACATGTCTAACTCGAAACAATTACGCGCTAGATTAAAATCAATTCAAAATACTAGAAAGATAACCAAGGCGATGGAAATGATAGCCGCTTCAAAAATGAAGCGAGTTATTTCTCACGCCTTAGTTACTCGTGAATATAGTCAGACAGCTTGGGAAATCTTAATTAGAATAACAGAATCAGTAAAAACTCATCACCCTTTGTTAAGTTTGCGAGACTCTAGAAAAATTTGTTTAATTCTAATTACACCCAATAAAGGATTATGTGGTGGATTAATTTCCCAATTAACCAAGAAAGTTCTGTTTAATATTAAAAATCCTTACAATATGATGATAAATAGAATTGGAGGTAAAAAAATGCTTCCAAGGATTGATCCTTCAGAAGCAAAAATTGATATAATTGCTGTAGGGAAAAAAGGGAGAGACGAGATGATAAAGGCTGACCAGAATGTAATAGCTTCCTTTACCAATCTAAACGAACAAACCTCCCCTCAAGACATAAACCCAATTATTAAAATAGTTATTGATAGTTATACTAAGAAAAAATATGATAAAATCATAATAGCTTACAGTGATTTTATATCCACAGTATTAAATAAACCACGTTTAAGACAAATCTTACCAATTTCTAGAGAAGACTTAGAGAAACAATTAGAAGAATTAGGAGGGGGCATATCAAAAGAAGAAGAAATGGAAGAGGTAAAACAAGAAGTCGGTCGCCGGTATTATACCTTTGAACCAAATAGAAAGAAAATTCTAAATATTATTCTTCCTAAAATAGTAGCGGTTCAAATTTATCAAGCCTTTCTAGAATCTCAAGCTGCAGAATTTTCCACTAGAATGATTACTATGAAAAATGCTAGTGAGACAGCTTCTGATATGATTTATAATTTTAATTTACAGTATAACCAAACCAGACAAGCCGCTATTACTTCTGAATTGGCAGAAATTAGTGGAGGGATGATTGCCTTAGAGGAATAAAACCCGTTATCCCCAAGAAAGTAAGAATTACAGTAGGTTTTAATTAGAACTTTATAGGTTAGTTTCCTTTATAAATTTATAGAACCAACTAAAGACTGGTCACCCTTCGGGTGAGATTTCCGTTTTTCTGCCTATTGGTAGACAAGCGCGGGAATAATATGAATAATCTTTAATTAATTATTTATGACTGGAAAAATCGTTCAAGTAATAGGACCAATAGTAGATGTTCTTTTTAAGGGAAAACTTCCGGCTATTTCTAATGCTTTAGAAGTAAAAATAGGTAAAGAAAAATTAATTTTGGAGGTTCAGCAACATTTAGGAGCTGAAAGAATTAGATCTATTGCCATGGGCTCTACGGACGGACTTAAAAGGGGGATAGAAGCAGTTGATACTGGCCAGCCAATTATGGTACCGGTAGGAGAAATAACTTTGGGAAGAATGTTTAATGTATTGGGTGACACTATTGATGGGAAAAAGGGGGTCTCTCAAGAAAAGAAAATGCCTATTCATTGCCCCGCTCCTAAATTTACCGATCAGTCAACTAAAATAGAAGTTTTTGAAACAGGTATTAAAGTAATTGACTTAATTTGCCCTTTTATGAAAGGTGGCAAAGTAGGTCTTTTTGGGGGAGCGGGAGTCGGGAAAACAGTAATCATCCAAGAATTGATTCACAACATTGCTTCTCAACATGGAGGTTTTTCAGTTTTTGCCGGAGTCGGTGAAAGAACCAGAGAAGGAAATGATCTTTACAGAGAAATGAAAGATTCAGGAGTTCTTTCTAATACAACTTTAGTTTTTGGACAAATGAACGAACCACCGGGATCAAGAGCTAGAGTAGGACTTACCGGACTTACCATGGCTGAATATTTTAGGGATCAAGCCGGCAAAGATGTTCTTTTCTTCATTGATAATATATTTCGCTTCACTCAAGCCGGTTCTGAAGTTTCAGCTCTTTTAGGAAGAATTCCATCTGCGGTAGGTTATCAGCCAACCTTAGCTGAAGAAATGGGATTGCTCCAAGAAAGAATTACTTCTACTAAAAAAGGATCCATTACTTCTGTCCAAGCAATTTATGTTCCGGCTGATGATATGACAGATCCCGCTCCGGCAACAACCTTTTCCCATCTTGATTCAACCATAACTCTCTCCCGATCCCTAACAGAATTAGGAATTTATCCGGCAGTAGATCCTTTAGATTCAAGTTCTTCTATTCTTGATCCTCAAATAGTTGGTAAAGAACATTACGAAGTAGCTCTTGAGGTACAAAGAATCTTACAACGTTATAAAAATCTACAAGATATAATTGCCATTTTAGGTATGGAGGAATTATCTGATGAAGATAAACTAATTGTAAATAGAGCTCGAAAAATTCAAAAATTCTTTTCTCAGCCTTTTCAAGTTGCAGAACAATTTACTGGAACTCCCGGAGTTTATGTTAAAAGGGAAGACACTGTGAAAAATTTCAAAGAAATTCTAGAAGGACGCCATGATGATAAAGATGAACAAGATTTTTACATGCAGGGAGTTTTAAAAACTCCAGAAAAAAAGACCGAAAAGAGTAAAAAATAGATAATTTCATTCTTATTCTTTTTTTTATTTTTATGTCTCAGGATTCTGGAAAAATTCAATTTAAAATTGTTACTCCGGAAAAAGTTGTTTTTAGCGAAGAAGTAACTAAATTAATCCTTCCTACATCGGTGGGCCAAATTACTATTCTTCCAAACCATGAATCATTGATAGGTATTATAAAACCCGGCGAAATTTGTTTAGAAAGAGGAAATAGAAAAGAGAAACTTTTTTTAGTAACTACAGAAGGTTTTTTGGAAGTTGATAAAAATGTAGTAAGAATATTCTCTGATGCGGCAGAGAGGATTGATGAAATGGATGAAAAAGCAATCTTAAAAGCTAAAAAAGAAGCTGAAGAAGCTCTAAAAAATAAAAAATATATGTCCCAAGTTGCTTTTGTTGAAGCAGAAGCTAGATTAAAGAAAGAATTAGTTAAGCTTAGGGTATTGAAGAAGCGGAGGAAAAGATAAAAGTCATAAATATTATCCCCGTGCCTGCCTGCCGATAAGCAGAAAAGCGGGAATTTCGAAAAGTTTTAGAAATAGTTTTGCAGATATTGAAAGCTTAGAATTCAAAGACAATCTTCTCGTTTGAAGACAAAAATGTTTCTTATTAAAATTAAGAGTTTCAGGATATCAGTTCCTTAATCATTTTATATCAAGGGTATTTTTTATTTTAAAAAATATAATTGTTTGACACTAATTCATTTATCGTTATAATGAAACTTACCATTATTGTATAGTTTAAGTAACAAAATTCCTAAAAATTTTTTAATTTTTTTTAAAAAAATAGCGGCTTAAAAAGCGGTTTTTATTTTTAAAAATTGCTCTTTAGGCCACAAAAAGAACTTTAACAATATTTTTTAATAGTTGCTTGGAAAGTCGTGGTCAAAAAAAGCAACTATTAGGCAAAATGGTGTTTAAGCAATTGCAATCAATTTATAATTTACAATAATCTTTGTAAATTAGCTAAAAACAACAATTGCGGTTAAAAGAGCAAATGGTGGATGCCTAGGTACAAAGTGGCGATGAAGGACGTAGCAGGCTGCGAAAAGTCTCGGGGAGCTGTCAAGCAAGCTTTGATCCGGGAATTTCCGAATGGGGAAACCCACTGTCCGCCCACTTAAGTTTTTTAATATAGTGCTTATCTAAAATTAATTTAGTATTATTTTATTTAAAAAATTTAGGCGGGTGGACAGAATTTTACTCTGAATTCATAGGAGTAAAAAGCATACTCGGTGAACTGAAACATCTTAGTAACCGAAGGAAAAGAGAACAAAAGTTATTCCCTAAGTAGCGGCGAGCGAACGGGGAAAAGTCCAAACTCAGTTTTTAAACTGGGGGTAATAAGTTTAATAGCATTCAGACTGAAATTGTAAAAGTAGAATCTAATTGTGCTTTTACAACTTTTGGTTTGGCAGAGTAATAAATATTAATTGTTAGCCGAAGATGCCTGGAAAGGCTTACCTTAGAGGGTAAGAGTCCCGTAAGCAAAAACAATTAATACTCTGAGTTATTTTATCTTGAGTAGCCTGGAACCAGAGAAATTCCAGGTGAATTTGCCGGTACTAACCCGGTAAGACTAAATACACTTTGTGACCGATAGTGAACAAGTACCGCGAGGGAAAGGTGAAAAGTATCCCGCAAGGGAAGTGAAATAGTTCCTGAAACCGTTTGCTTACAAAGAGTGGGAGCCCGGCATACGCCGGGTGACCGCGTGCTTTTTGCAGAACGAACCAACGAGTTGACTTTAATGGCTTGGTTAATCCGTTTAGGCGGAAGAGCCTCAGCGAAAGCGAGTTTTAAGTAGCTTTTGTCATTAGGGTCAGACCCGAATCCGAGTGAGCTAGCCATGGCCAGGATGAAGCCGTTTTAATAGACGGTGGAGGTCCGCACCCAAGCGCCGTTCAACACGCTGGGATGAGCTGTGGTTAGAGGTGAAATTCCAATCGAACTCGGCGATAGCTGGTTTTCTCCGAAATATATCTCGGTATAGCCGTTGAATAGTTGATATTGGAGGTAGAGCACTGAATGAGTATTCATGACTTTTGTCTAGAGTACTCAAACAAACTCCGAATTCCGATATTCAAGTTCAACGAGTTAGTAAGTGGGGGCTAAGCTTCATTTACGAGAGGGAAACAGCCCAGACCATTAGTTAAGGTCCCTAAATCTATGTTAAGTGGGAAAGGATGTGGAACTTCCCAAACAGCTAGAAGGTTGGCTTAGAAGCAGCCATTCCTTTAAAGAGTGCGTAACAGCTCACTAGTCTAGTCGTTCCGCGCCGAAGATATAATGGGGCTAAACATAGTACCGAAACTATGGCTGTCATTTTTTTAAAATGGCGGGGTAGGAGAACATTCCATACGCAGTGAAGCTAAAATGCGAGTTTTAGTGGAGCTTATGGAAGGGAGAATGTTGGTATAAGTAACCGCAAGAAAGGTTAGATTCCTTTCCACCGAAAACCTGAGGTTTCCTAGGCGATGATAATCAGCCTAGGGTTAGTCGGTCCTAAGGCGAGGCTGAAAAGCGTAGTCGATGGACACAAGGTTAATATTCCTTGACTTAAATCTAAGTTATAACAAAGTGCGAAGCTAGCTAGTTTGAGCGTCTTATTGGATTGACGTTTCTTTATCTTTTTAAGATAGAGAAAAATGTGAAACGCAAGTGGAACAGATTCAAATGAATAAGCTTCCCGGAAAAGCTTTGTGAAATTATTTAGGTTTAATCCGTACTTAAACCAACACAGGTAGGTAGGGCGAGTAGCCCAAGGTGAACGGGAGAACCTTCGTTAAGGAACTCGGCAAAACAGCGGCCGTAACTTCGGGATAAGGCCTGCCGACAATGTGCTGAATGGTGAATAATGAATTTAAACTCCGAACTCAGTCTTTAAAAGAGTTTGGGAAAGGAGAAAAACAAAAAAGTTTTATGGTACGTGGGTAAATATTTAATGTTCAAATAAAGGAGGAGAAAATGGAGAAAAGAACAAAGAATGTATTATATGCAGTAGTTGCTTTACTAGAAATACCTTTCATGGGATTTCTAGTTTGGTCAATTATGGCATTAGTCTGTGTCTTAACAAGTTTTTCTTGTTAGAAGCAGAAAAAACCCACAACAGCCCGAGCGGATTACTATCTAGTTCGAGTTCACCATTCAGTACATTAGTCGGCCTCAGTTAAAGACTCCGGGCGACTGTTTATCAAAAACACAGGTCCCTGCTAACCCGTAAGGGGATGTATAGGGACTGACCCCTGACCAGTGCCGGAAGGTTAATAGGAACGGTTAACGCCAATCCTTGAAGCCCCGGTGAACGTCAGCAATAACTATAATTGTTCTAAGGTTCTGAAATTTAACTTGTTAGATTTCAGAAGGACTGGAACAATTATAGTATCAACGCTGCCTATCTTAATTAGTTATTAAGATGTCCTAAAAAATTCAGCTATATGCTGGAAAATCTGGAGAAATTGAAACTACTATGGTATGTTTATTCCATAGATTTTTATAAAGATATGCCAAGTAAAAAAGTTATCAATGTTTCTTGGAAAATATCCAAGATACCAGACAACCAGCAGGAAAGGCTAAAAACCATTGGTTGGATAGTTGGATATGTTGATGGAGAAGGGTGCTTTTCAGTAAGTATTTTTAGAAATAAGACAACAAAATTCGGTTGGCAAATATTTCCAGAATTTGTTGTTGCCCAAGAATTAAAAAGCAAGAAATCCCTAGAATCAATTCAGAAATTTTTTGGATGCGGAAAAATTTTTATTAACCGACGTCATGACAATCACAGAGAAGATTTATATAGATATTGTGTCAGGAACAGAAAAGATTTAACAAGAAAAATTATTCCATTCTTTCAAAAAAACCAACTCCAAACAGCTAAAAAGAAAGATTTTAAGAGATTTTCTAAAATTGTTAATTTGATGAATGAAAACGTCCATCAAAGAATAACTGGAATAAAGAAAATCGCGCTATTAATCGAAAAAATGAATAGCAGAAAATCTTCTCGGTTTTTAGAATCCTCAGAGACTAAACGCTGAATCCGCCTAAATTTTTTGACTTAAATTTAAATAACGATAGAAACACAGTAAATTTAATTAGGTTGAAAAATTTAGGCGGAAAAAGATAGTCCGTGCTTTATGGCAACATAAAGATTAACAAAACAGAGCGAATTTCCTTGTCTGGTAAGTTCAGACCTGCACGAACGGGGTAACGACTTGGAGACTGTCTCAACGAAGGACCCGGTGAAATTGCAGTAGCGGTAAAGATGCCGTTTGCCTATGGAAAGACGGAAAGACCCCGTGGAGCTTTACTACAACTTGATATTGATCTATACGATTTATTGCTCAGCATAGGTGGGAGACTTTGAAATTTACCTTTTGGGGTAAATGGAGTCGCCAATGAAATACCACCCTGTGAGTTGTGTGGATCTAACCTTGAGCTGATGTTTAGCTATTTTCTGGGGATTTCTATAATTGAAGATGAAATTTACCAGTGGTAACTAAACACCAGCTCGGGAACAGTGTCTGGTGGGTAGTTTGAGTGGGGCGCTCGACTCCTAAATTGTAACGGAGTCGTTCACAAAGGTCGGCTAAACCCGGATGGAAATCGGGTTGATAGCACAAAAGCAAATGCCGGCTTTACTGCAAGACTAATAAGTCGCGCAGTCGCGAAAGCGGGATTTAGTGATCCGCCCGTAGATCGTAGGATCGCGGAAGCTCAGCAGATAAAAGTTACCCCGGGGATAACAGAGTGGTAGCCTCCGATAGCTCACATAGACGAGGCTGTTCGCTACCTCGATGTCGGCTCATCACATCCTGGGGCTGGAGCAGGTCCCAAGGGTTTGGCTGTTCGCCAATTAAAGTGGTACGCGAGCTGGGTTCAGACCGTTGTAAAACAGGTTGGTCCCTATCTTCCATAGGCGCAAGAAAGCTTGAGGGATTTCGCCCCTAGTACGAGAGGACCGGGGTGAGTCGATCTCTGGTGTACCAGTTGTCCCTGCCAAGGGCATTGCTGGGTAGCTATAATCGAATGTGGATAAGCGCTGAAAGCATATAAGCGCGAAGCCCAACCCAAGATTAAGCTTAGATCTCCTTGAAGATGACAAGGTTGATAGGACGTAGGTGCAAGCGTGGCAACATGTTTAGCCGAACGTTACTAATAGATCGTTTACCGCAATTAAATGTTTTTAGCTAATTTTACGAAAATTATTGCCCGATTATATTACTTTTAGAAAACTTAAAAAGCCCGCTTTAGTTATTTTT
>CAZTZK010000033.1:0-13387 GCA_964618065.1 uncultured Candidatus Saccharibacteria bacterium
GAAGGAAGAATTCATAGAATTAGGAAATTATTGTTCAGAAGTAGATAGATTTAATCAAAATTTAACTGAATGGTTAATTGAGTATAATTTTAACAGACCACATGAAACATTAGGCTATAAAACTCCAATTAATTTTAGCAAGGAAGTGTTACCTATGTACCCGTCAAGTACATGCTCTTGCCATAATTTAATTTAAAGTCTATAATTTTCGTTAAAATAAAGTTCTTTAAATTCAAAAAGGAGGTGGACAAGATGGGAAATTTTTTAGATAGCAGAAGAAAACTCTCCCAGTATAATAATAAAATTGTCCGATTTTGGCTGGAGGATAAGATTGAAAAATTTGGAAGAGTTGTTTTGGATGAAGAAAATATGAAAATAGAATCCGGCAGCTCAATAGATGGAAGTCTTCCTCCTCTTACGACTTCTTTCTCCGTTGCAGATTTAAGAGGAAAAGGAGGATTAAAAATATGCCCCATAAAAATAGAAGAAATAAGAGGAAAATAGTTTTACCCTCTTAGAAAGCAATCTTTTAAAGATTGCTTTTAAAATGAATTGAATCCAAATAAAAAATCAGTTTAGAAGTTTGAGTTCGTACAAGCCCTTGACTTATTATATTTTTTATGATATAATTCGGTTTTAAGTAGTACCTTAAAAATTTAATTTAAAAGGAGGAGAAAAGATGGAGAGATTGAAAAAGGAAAGGTTAAAAGTTTACTTAAAGATTGCTGGAATTTTCACAATATTACTTGTTTTAATTTGGATAGATGAAGCGAGATCATGTGGGCTACCCCCTATGATGGAGGAAGGACTCGCGGTTGAGTGTTGGGAGAATATAAGTAATATAAAAGACAAGAAAGAAATGGAGGAAAAAATTGTCTCTGAGATAACCTTTTATGCTCTTGAGCGAAAAAGGTTATATTTTGGAGCAGACACAATAGAAGAAGTGTCTCTCCATCCCTTAGAACTAGGATTATCAGCAAGAAAGTTGATAAACTTGCTGTATAATCCAAGAGACAAGGATTACAAAAAATTCAAGAATCATTGGAGAGTTATAAAAAAAATAGCTTCCCAGTGATTTTATAAACCCTAAGAAAAATTTCTTAGGGTTTTTGATTTTCCTCTTAAAAATAAAAAATGTTTATTACCAATTGCCTAGCTTTTAATTTTAAGTTATCTTAAAAGAACTAAAAAATTAACTATGGAAAAGAATTCACCTCAAAAATTAAAAGTTGAACTTGAGCAAATTCATTCTCTTGATAATTTAGATGCTCTGGAGAAAGAATATCTGGGCAGCAAAGGAAAAGTTAAAGAAATGCTGAAAGAGATTGGCAAACTCCCTCCAGAGAAAAGAAAGAGTCGTGCAATTATAGTCCAGAAAGAGGCTCAAGAAATTCGGGAAATGTTAGCTTCTAAAAGAAAAACTTTGGCGTCCTCTAAACTAGAAGAAAATTTACAAGAACAAGCTGAAAATTTAAGTTTTCAACCTCCTAAAATAGGCCATCTTCATCCTATTACTCAAACTATTCGGGAACTCAATAATTTTTTTGAAGAGATGGGTTATAGTGTAATGGAAGATCTGGAATTAGAAACAGATGAATTTTGTTTCCAAAGATTAAATGTGCCTCCGGATCATCCCGCTAGAGCCATGCAAGATACCCTTTACATAAAAGAACCTAATTATCTTTTAAGGACACATACTTCTTCTATTGAAGCCAGGGTCTTAGATAAATTTAAGCCTCCTCTAAAAGTAGTCAGTCCCGGAAAAGTTTACCGCAATGAAAAAGTTAATAAGAGCAATCACTTCGTTTTCCACCATTACCAAGGATTAGTAGTCTTACCGGAAGTAAGCCTAAAAGATCTTTTTGGTACCTTTACAAAACTTTTCAAAAGACTCTACGGACCAAAAACTATTTTACGCTATCGTAATAAATATTATCCCGAAGTAGAACCGGGCGCCGGAGTTGATATGCAATGTTTCAATTGTAAAGGCAAGGGATGCCGTCTTTGCAAGGGAGTAGGCTGGATAGAAATGGGAGGCGCTGGTATTGTTCATCCTCAAGTACTAAAAATGGCCGGAATTGACCCCAAAAAGTGGCGAGGGTTTGCTTTTGGTTTAGGTTTGGATCGTTGGGTAATGGCCAAATATAAAATAAACGACATTAGAACCCTTTTAGGGGGAAATTTAGGATATAAACCATTTGAAAATGAAAATACTCTATAGTCAACTTAAAAAACTTGTTCCGGGATTGAAAGCCAGCCCTCTAAAAGTAGGGGAAGCTTTAACTTTAACCGGATTTATGATGGATGGACTTGAAAAAATCAGCTATCAAGAGAAAGAAGATTATTTGATTGGATTAGAAATAAGGCAGAATAGGGCTGATTGTCTCTCGGTTTTGGGTATCGCTCAAGAAGTTGCCGCTTACTGGGGGCTAAAATGTCGTAATCCCCTGCATTTGCTTCAAAACGAAAATTTAATAACTTCTAAACCATTAGAATTTAAAACCTTCTCCCAAAAACAATCTCTAGCCATAGAAATCAGAGACAAAGAACCAATTCATAGAATTTTAGCTGTGGAAATAAAAAATTTACAGAATAAAAAATCTCCAAAGTGGTTAAAAGATTTTTTAAGTTTTTATGAAATAAATAGTGTTAATTTTTTAGTTGATTTATCCAACTATGTAATGCTGATTACCGGTTACCCTTCTCATTTGCTTGATAAAAATAAAATTCAAGGAGAGCTTACTTGGTCCTTAAACAAAAATTTTTCAGAGATAACTACTCTAGATAATTCTAAAATAAAATTAGGGCGTAAAGAAGATTTAATTATTCAAGATCAAAAAAATATTTTAGCTTTAGCGGGAATAATTGGAGGGAAAATAGCCGCTCTTGGACTTAAAACCAATTCTATAATTGCTGAAATGGCAATTTACGACAGAACTTTAATAAGAAGAAATTCCAGTAATCTTAAAATAGTTACTGAGGCTAGTAACCGATTAGAAAAAGATTTGGATACTTGTTCCGCTACCGATGCTTTTAATTTATTAATATCTCTTATTTTAGATAATTGCGGTGGAGAAATCGTCAGTAAAATCTTTGATTTTTATCCTCAAAGGAGAAAAGTACCGACATTAAAACTTGATCTTCAAGATCCCGGAAGTTACGCCGGAATTGAAATTTCCCCTCAAGAGGTAATATCCTCTTTAAAAAATTTAAGGTTTCAAGTAAAACAAAAGAAGCAATTGGTTGAAGTAACTCCGCCTTCGGATAGAATGGACATTAACATTAAAGAAGATTTGGTAGAAGAAGTAATCAGAATGGTAGGTTATGACAAAATTCCAGTGAATCAACCTCCTCGTTTAGAGATAGTTGATAAGATAACTCCCTTATCTCTTAAATTAGCTGAAAAAATAAAAGACACTTTAACAATTTTAGGGTTTGATGAAATTCTTTCTTCTCCATTAATTAAAAAAGAGGAGAATGAAAAAGTAAACTACCGAAATTGGGAAATTATTACTACCCAAAATTCAGTTAATGAAGAATATCCCGAATTACGGCAATCTATGGCGCCAGGTCTTATGCATCAAGCCAAAGAATATTCCAAGAGAGGGATAAAAGAAATAAATATTTTTGAAATTGGAAAGATATTTGGAGAAAAAAATGGAAAATATTATGAGCAGGACGCCTTAGGCATCTTAATTGATAAGCCTCAAGAGGAAAAAGCACTCCCAAAAATGGAACAGTCCGTTGAAAAATGTTTGAGAGCTTTAGGAATTGATGAAATTCAATGGTTTAAATCTAAAAAAACACCTTTAAACGCCAATCCTCATTCCTGTTGGGATTTAATTATCGGAGAAAAAAATATCGGCATTCTTTATAAATTAAAGACAAATTCTGAAAAAACAGGGAATTTTTATTTTGCAGAAATAGATCTCTCTCAAACTGCTCGATCTTTAAAAAGATATCATCCGGAACCTACTGTAGAACTGACTAAAAAAATAGTTACTTTGGATGTAAACTTGGAATTACCTTTAGATACAGAAATACCTTTGGACAATCTCGTTAGTGAAAAGATAAAAGAAATAAGGCAACAAATAGGAGGGGCCAACCTTTGGAGTTTAAAGGTTCGTGATATTTTCCCTCTTAAAAATAAAGTTCGTTGTACTCTCCGAATTTCTTACAAAGAGCTATCTGATCCTCAAGCAAAAAAATTACACAATAAAGTTTTTAAACTAAAGAAATATTAATCTAGAATCTCTTCTACTTTTACCTGCATTGTTCCTTGAGCAAGGCTTCCGATTTTTTCAAAAGCTTTCTTGTCGAGGTCAATTATTTTATCTTCTGAAAAAGGACCTCTATCATTAACTTGAACAATAATACTTTTGCCACTGGCAGTATTGGTAACTCTAAGCCAAGTTCCTAAAGGATGTTTTAAAGAAGCACAAGCCATAGTCCCCGTATGAGAATACCAGCTAGCCTTACCTTTATAGGTTTCCCCTACTTCTATTTTTGTTCCGTGAAGAATCACTTTGGTAATCGGTTTTTTAGTTATCCGAGAAGAAATTTTTGTTTTATCTATTTGCTTACCGTCAGCATAAGTAATTAAATAAGTATTTTCTCTGATACCTGTCTCTCCCTCTCTCTCTGTTAAAGTTTTTCTCCATTTCAGATCAGGATCATTTTTTTCAATAGTTTCAAAATCAATCTTTTCTTCTTCGGTAATTTTTTCTTCATTGATCCTAATAATAACAACCTCCATATTACGGAAAACTTTAGATTCTTTAGTATAGTTTATTTTATCTAAGTGGTTTAATTCTACGTTTGCTTCAGCTAAAACTTCACTTATAGTTTCTTGGAATGTTTTAATTTCTAACTCTTGACTATCAACTTTCACATTTAGAGGGATTTTTCTTTTGATAATTATTCGTGTCCCTGCATTTATTGGAGATTCTAAAAAAGGAAAAACATAATCCCCTTCATCTAAAGATAAGTGATGCTCTTTTAGAAAATTTTCTACGGTTTTAGCAGTTGTAGAAATTTCAAAAAAACATCCATCATAATTTACGCCAATCAAATTACTATCTTGATTCCAATCAAAACTTGCCGGCTTAGAAAAATACTTTATAAGAAAATAAAAAAATCCCGTAACTACAACTAAGGTCAGAATTATAATAACAATAAACTTTTTTACTTCCTTCTTTTTAGGCATTTAAAATATAATAAAAATATCTTTCTGAATTAAGAATAAAAATGTTCAAAAACAGTTTTCAGAAAAAAAGGCATATTTTTTAACCGATTAAAAGTTTGCGGGGAATTTTTACTTTATCCTCTTTTCGTTTACCAATAACGACAAACTTTTGAACTAGAGTAAGTTTAGGATTAATTTTTTTATGAATCTTTTTATATTCAATCGCTATCTTTTGGCCTTGTTTATAAATCTTAAAATAACCTAATTGAAATGAGGGATAATAAACAGCCGGTAAAAATAAAAAACGGGAGGTTATCTTTTTTAGTTTCTTAGTCCAGGCACCTGTATTGATAACAACTCGCCGACCTATTTTCTTAACTGAAGTTAAGTGGGTATGACCGTAAACGTAAATAAATTTTTGGGGATCTTCTTTAAATATTTTTCGAGCAGCTGCTAAATAGGCTTTTTCTTTCTTAGCCCTTAAGTTTCCAGGTCCTGAGAATTCATACCTTTTTAAAGTTCTACGTACATCTTTAATAAAGAAAAAAAGAGGGATAAAAAAAACAATTGCGGAAGCAATAAATAAAAGCAAAACAACAATATCAATAAGAATAATGGCGTCTATTAAATCTCCTAGGATAGGAAAATAGTCTCCTACTCTTCTAGTAAAAATACTTGTTCCTATAACTTTCGTTTTTTCAAGAGTAAGACCTGCTAGAACAAAAAAACTAATACTAAAGAATAAGAAAAAGGGTAATAAGGTATAGCGAAGGATAGGGCTCATTTCCCGATAAAAATGATTAGAGAATAACCAATTGGGAATACGTTCATGGGGGTAAACTGACCCTAAATCTTTTAACCATTCTTGACGTCCCAAAGAAGAATATTTGTTAGCACCCCCTACAATCTTATTGGTAATGTAATATCCTAGCGGAGTAGCATTAGGATCACCAAAGTTAGAAATATAATTAAAACTGTCATATTGGCTTCCGTGTTCAATGTGAATTTTTTTACCGGCAACTTTTCTCTCTATAAAACACTGAGGCTCTAAATGAATTCCGTATTTTTCAAGCAATGGTTTAAAATCAGGATAACAGGCTAATTCATAATCGTGGTTGCCGGGAATAATTGTGATTCTAATTTTCTGACCAACTTTTTGAAAACAATTAAATAATCTTGGATGAGCCTTTATAACAGATTCTAATTTAGCAACTCCTTCTAAATTATTGATCTCCCAAAAGCCAAAAGTGTCACCAACAATTATGAGTTCTATATTTTCTCCCTTATCTTCTAATTCTTCCAAAAAATTAATGAGCTCTTTTTCAGGCTCATAAACAGAAGCGTTTTTACCACCACTAATATGCAAATCGCTTATAAAATAATATTTTTTAGAAACCATTAGAGCTTATATCTAATTAAATAATTTCAATCTTCTTTAAAAAAATGATAATTTAATCTTCAAATTTTCTTAAGAAGTATTTTCTTAAATTCCAAAATCTTTCTGCTTGTTTTAAAACTTCTTCTTCTGATTCTCTATAGTTTAAATCAAGAGTGTGCCTAATAAAAGAGACAACTTTTCCAAAATAAAGAGGCTTAAGAGCTTCTATAATACCTGCTCCCCCGCTAAAATTGCAATAGCTGTAAATTGAATCGTAAATAATTTTAGCCCAAAGTGTTCTCCCAATAACTAATCTTTCTTTTTTAAAAATTTGATCCAGCTCACGATAAACTTCTGGGCTTAAAGACCTCCTTAAAATATCTCGTTGCATTTTATATTCAAAAATAGCGGCCACTTTCATACTCTTGTAATCAACGCTAAGAGGCTGAGGTTTTCCGTTTCCTTCTCTATTTAAAAGAGGCACCTTTTTGATTGTTTTGATTTGGCTCCATTGTCCTTTAGAAGAACAAATTTTCTTAAACATTGTTGCCACTACCTGAGAAAACATTGGCCCTAATTTAGAAGCACTTGGTTTATGAATTTTTTGTCCTAAACAAACTTGGCAGATTTTACTTTCTGCAATAATAGCCCCAAGAGTCATAAAAATATCAACCCCGTAATACTTAGTAGCTTTATGCCATCTATCGGCCATCCAAATATCTACTAGTTTTGGATGAAAAGAAAAATCACCTCCTATAGGTTGACGAAGATTTGTTCCGTATACTCCGTATATCAAGGGATAAGCAAGCATATTAGTTATTGTCCCGTCATATTCATTCCGAGCGTACCAAGGTGTAGCATATTCATACCCTTTATTTAAAATTGGATCTATCATTTTTTTTATCCAATCTGGTTTTATACTCTTTAAATCAGCATCAAACACAGCTACTGCTTGTGGTTTCAACAAGCGCACTTGTTCAAAAAGATTCAAAAAATTATTTCCTTTACCGGCAATATTTTTAGGAGTTGAAATATAGATTTTAGGATTTTTTGTTTTGGTTTCCAAAAATATTTCTTTGGTTCCATCAAGAGAGTCATTGTCAACATTTACAATAACTCCTTTATGCTTTGGATAGTATTTTGCAAGCCCCTTATCAATAGTCTCCGTAACAAAACCAATACTGTCAGCTTCATTAAAAGAGGGAATACCGATTATCAAATCAGCGTTCTTTATTTTTTGAGGATTTAACTCCATAATTTTTAAAATTAAGAAATAAGAAGTGGAAAAATAAATAATTTTATCTGTCAACTTATTTTAAGCTAAAGAATAGACGAATTATTCTCCGTTTAAAAAATCACATGAATTATTAACATAAATATTATTGACTTCGCCATCTGAATTAATTTTATAACCCAAAATTGCTTTTCTCTCTGAAAGACCAATTATATGATTTTCAATCTCTTCAGTAGCTTTAATTTTTACATTTTTAACCTCTTCCTGATTTTGGGAAAAATTAAAAGTATCTTTATCTTGTAAATATTCTTTAAGATGAAAAATAGCTTCTTCCTTAACAATTTTGCCAAGATATTTTCCATTTTCAGAATAATAAATTTCCTTCGCTAAAATCTCGGTTAATTTACTATAATCTTTCACATTAATAGCATTTTCAAAGATAGCAAAACCTCCAACTTCTGAATTGTTTTCTGCAGTTAAATTTTTAATTTTATCTTCCA
This sequence comes from uncultured Candidatus Saccharibacteria bacterium, assembly GCA_964618065.1. GTDB lineage: Bacteria > Patescibacteriota > Minisyncoccia > CAIUEV01 > JAHKAQ01 > M55B174. The sequence continues at coordinate 8,298 of CAZTZK010000033.1, forward strand.
AGTAATTTAATTGCTCCTTTGATTTTTCCTCCGAATGCAAGCCACAACCATTTAGAAAATGGAGGAGAAAAATCAAAAAAAGAAAAATTAATTTACCGTTTCCTTTCAATTTTTTAATTTTAAATATTAGTCTAATGATTAATTTTCTTTTTAATTTTACTTCACAATTTTCTAAACCGCAAACAAAAGATTAATCTCCGCTTTTTAAAAAATATTTTCCCTAATTAGAGTTTGTTTTTATTTGATTGTCTTGGTACAATGAGATTATTCAACGAAAAAATTTTAGAATTATTCTAAAAAAATATTTTTTAAATTAACAACAAAAAAATGGAGAACAAAAAAAAGGAAACAAATACTTCCTTACTGATAACTATTGGGATTCTTATCTTTGTAGTTATTGTAGGAACCGGAATTGGAGTTTTCTTTTGGGGGAAATCCTTAATTAAGAAAAATCTCTCAGCGCTGGAAAATAAAATTACAACTGAAAATATTGCTTCTCCAGAGGATCAAAAAACCAAGGCAACAGCGGAAGAACAAGCTTCAACATCAGAAGATAACACAACTAATACTCAAGTTACTACCAAAACAAGAACCTTAGAAAATCTTTTTCAATATCCCCATAGTTTGTCTTTTGAATCAGGTTATAACTTTACTGAAGAATACTCAAAAATAATGATGAAAATGGAAACCTTGGAAAACACTGATACAATTTACGATTACTATAATGATTTAGGTTTTATTAATAACTGGATTTTTGGCAGTCAAGGATTAGCAAGTGATAATAATGGAGGCTGGATTAACATTGAAGAAAAAGATTTCAGAGCTGAAATTCAAATAGAAAATGAGGGAGATAAAAGAATAATCAGAATTTCTGTAACTTATACTTCTGAAAATATGTCTTTCAGCCAGAACAAGCCTCAAAAGACATTCCAAGGGAATGTAAATCAACCCCTAAATGAAAGTCCAAATTATGTAATTGCTGATTCAAACACTAGGATTATCTCAGAGTCCGAACTATTTAATTTAACCCCCTGGCAATTGAAAGTAGCTCGCAATGAAATTTATGCCCGTCATGGAAGAGCCTTTGTTCATAAAGATCTTCAGTGTTATTTTGGAGAACAATCTTGGTATCAAATTGATCCATCTTTCAACAATTCATATCTTTCTTCAATTGAAAACAAAAATATAGCTACTATCCTCAGCTATGAAACAAAAATAAACAGCCCCTATCTTAGATATGACAGTGGCTGTCATTAAAATTCTGTCTAATTCTAAAATTAACTTTGCAACAAATTGAATTTAAAATAAAATCTTCCTTTGAAATTAAGATTTTATTTTCGCCAATGCGTCTTGAGCAGCTGTAATAATAGGATAAACAGTTGGAGCAGACGTTAATAAGGGATGAGTAGCAATTTGCCAAATATTAAAATCAAAGATTGAAACTTGCTGTTGAATAGCCAAAGCTAAGATATTTAACATTTCTCCTGCACTTTCTGGTCCCATAATTTCTCCTCCCAAAAGTAAACTTTCAGAAGATTGAGAAAAAATAAGCTTGACTTTAATCGTTTCCGCTCCGGGCAAAGTTGCAGGATGCCTATTGGGAGCCTCTGCTTCCCCAACCAAATATTCAAAAGATTCTTTTTTGGCCCTTTCTTCTGTTAAACCAACAGAACCTAAGGTTAATTCTCCAATAGAAGTAGCAAAAACACCCACCGTTCCTTTATTTTCTCTCAGAAGTTTTAATTGATAAAGATTATTAGCTACAATCCTTGCTTCACTAGTAGCTACCGAAGCAAGCATTATTGGTATATTGGTACCAGTAATAAAATCTTTAGTTTGAGCACAATCTCCTATGGCAAAAATATCTGCTAAATTAGTCTTTAAATATTCATCGACCTGAATAGCCCCTCTGTCTTCCACTTTAATCCCTGATTTTTCAGCTAAATCAATATTCGGCTTAGCTCCAATTGAAAAAATAATTAAATCAGCTGGTATTTTTTCCCCATTATCTAATAAAACTCCTTCTGCCTTCTCTGAACCAATTATTTCTTTTACCGATCTGCCTGTATAAAGATTAATTCCTTTCGCTTTCATTTTTTCTTCTGCTGCCAAGACAAATTCTTGATCAAAATTAGTTAGGAGACAATGCTCCAGCATCTCTACAACATTTACTTCTAGATTTTCAATTCGGCTTAACTCTTCAGCAAATTCAGCACCAATAAATCCGCCTCCAATTATAACGACTCTTTTACTCTTTAAAACGGCCTCGCGGAATTTACTTAAATATTCATAATCTTTTTTAACTAACCAAACACCATCTTTTTCTATACCGGGTATCGGAATCAAATGAGAGCTGGATCCTAGAGCTAGAATTAATTTTTCGTAATGCCAAGCATCTCCATTTTTTAAAATCACCTTTTTCCCTTTAGCGTCAATTTGATCAGCCTCTGCAATTCTTAAATCAATTCCGTTTTTTAATAAAGAATCATCAGAAATCAAATTTTCGTCAACTGAATTTAATCGGTTGAAAATATAAGGGATGCCACAAGGAACAACCCCTTTTTTCTCTTTTCTCACAAGAGTAATTTTTTTAAGTGGATAACTTTTTTTAGCTGTCGTAGCTGCAGTAATCCCAGAAGGACCGCCGCCAATAATCAAAATGTCAGTTTTATTAGTTTTCTCCATTTTTTTATTTTTTTAAAAAATTTAAAGAATTTAAAAAAGAATAAATTATTATCTTTAAATTCAGAAACTTCATCTCTGTTCTTTTTACTATACACTATTCAATATTTTACTGTAAAATAAAAATGGCTCGTTTTTAAAAAATATTGATTGGAAAAAAGCTGAATGAAAATAAAACTGATTAAAAACGTATTAATAAGAGAAGGGTGGTAAAAAATTAAATTTTGTATGCTAAAGATTTGGAAAGCAAAAAATGACGTTGAGTTGGTCAACCTAGCTAAAAAAGACCCTGATAATTTTGAGGCTCTTATGTTAAGGTATCAAAATCGTCTTTTTCATTTTATCAAAAGGATTTCTTACTCCTCAAAAGAAGATGCAGAGGATATTCTTCAAGAAGCTTTTCTCAAAATTTACAAAAATCTCAACAGTTTTGATGATTCTCTCCAATTTTCAACTTGGGCCTACCAAATAACCAGAAACTGCGTGATTGATTCAATCAGAAAAAAGCAAGTGCGTCCCCAAAAGGCTCGGTTAGAGACAGAAGAACTGGCAAAAATTTTTAGATCAAGTACTGACATTGAAAGTGAGACTATAGCTAGAGATACTATTAAAAAAATCAAAGAAATTATTAGTAAACTACCTTTTAAATATAGAGAAGTAATTATCCTAAGATTCCTAGAGGAAAAAAATTATGAAGAAATAATGGATATTGTAAAAAGACCGAAGGGTACAGTAGCCTCTTTAATAAACCGAGGCAAAAAAATATTAAAAGAGGAAGCGAAAAAACAGCATTTAATTTAATTAGTTCTATTTTATTTTTTATAAAAAACCATGTCTCAAGATATTTCTAAAAAGGTTATAAAAAAAATTAAAAAGGAGAAAATAGTGCCTACTTCAAAATTCAATCTCAACTGGAAAAATTATTTTTTCTGGACAATCTTAATTTTGCTTGTTCTATTGGGAGCTCTGTTTTTCTCTTTGACAATTTTTAGTATTCCCGATTTCAATTTAGAAGTTTACCGTTATCTAAAATTACGTAGATTTACTTGGCTAATTATAAAATCTTTGCCTATTTTTTGGATTATTTCTTTACTCCTTATCCTATCTTTAGGATTTCTAACATTTCGCAAGACAAAAAAGGGCTACCGTTACCAAACTTTTTTAATCCTTAGCACTATTGGATTTATAGTTTTTAGCCTAGGTTTACTAGTCCATTTCTTAAAATTCAATAGAAGCCTAGACACTGACTTTTCTAGAAAAATACCTCATTACAATCAATTTTCTCCTCCGCGAGAAATGCGTTGGGTAAGCCCGGAAGAAGGTCTTCTGGCAGGAAAAATTATTTCCGTTCAACCAGAGGAATTAGTTATTGTTAGCTTCAAAGGAGAAGACTGGGTTATAAGATACCAACAAGAAACCTCCCTTGATCAGGGAGTTAAATTAGAAAAAGAAGAATCAATAAAAGCTATTGGTGAAAAAATAGGCGATTTTATTTTCCAAGCTCAACGAATTCAAACAATAAAGCAACAAAAAATGCGTCATCCTTTCCCAAAATCCGGGCCAAGATAATTGTTCCAAAAAAAATAAAATACGCAAACTTTCCTCAAAAATTTCGTATTATTAAACTGGAGGCTAGTTAGAACAAAAGACCCTTTTAAAAATAGTTTTTTCTACCGCGGAGAAAAACACTAAAAATAAAATTTCGGTCTTAAAAACTGGCAACCATAAGCAAGGATTTTTAAATAATAACGTTAAAAATATGAAAAAATCTAGAAAAAAGACAAAAAATGCTATTTTAACCGCTTTAACTCTAGGCGTTCTAATTGCCTCTGGGGTTTACGGTCTAAATAGCGCTTTTGCAAAATACGGCGAAGGAAATTTAGAAATTGCTAATAAAATAGCTGAACGTTTTGGGCTTAATAAAGAAGAAGTCCAAGCAGTTTTTGATGAAAATCGTCAAGAACAGAGACAAAAAGTAGAAGCCAATTTTGAGCAAAGATTAAATCAACTGCAAGATGAAGGAAAAATAACCGAGCAACAAAAAGAAGTAATCATTGCTAAAAAAAACGAGCTGGAAGTTAACAATAAGAATAGGGAAGAGTTTAAGAATTTATCACCCGAAGAGAGAAGAGCAAAAGCAGATCAAAATAGAGAAGAAATAGAAAAATGGGCTACGGAAAACGGGATCAATTTAGAAGAAATAAAACCCTTTGGAGTAGGAAAAGGTTTTAAAGGGAAGAATTCCGGCAGAGGTATCCAAAAATAGATAAATTTAATCCAAAGATTAAGTCCAGTTCCGCTAAAACACTCCCCAAATAAAATTCGGGGAGTGTTTTTTTAAAAAATAGAATTTATATTTTACAATAACAAAAAAGATCAATAATTTTTGGCTTTTCTTGAGAAAAAAT
>CAZTZK010000034.1:0-31302 GCA_964618065.1 uncultured Candidatus Saccharibacteria bacterium
TTGCTCTTTCTCAAATTCAATTTCTTTTTTTTGATTAGGTAGAAGATTTATTCCTTCTGTTAAAATTATTTTTTGGTTCTCCTTAGCTAAGATTGAATATTCATAAAACATTTCTTTTCCCTCATAATTTTCAATAGTAAAATTTAAAGATTTTTTCTGGGGCTCGGTAAAATAAGCGACGGTCCAGTCCTTTTTATACTGAACATCTTGGTTATTTCTTTCAAAATTAAACAAATAAAGCCCCATTAAAAAAATGGCTATTCCGAAAATAAAGATTATTTTAAAATTGTTAGATGGCATTTTCATAGGAATTAAGGATTATCACTAGTTCTTTTAAAAATTACTATAGAATCATTACTATAAATTTTAGAAAAATTATCAGAAAACTCAAAGAAAAAATTATCAATGTCTTTGCGTAAAATTAAATAATTGGTGCCTGTTTCTTGGTAACATTTTTTACCTTCTGCGGAATCAGGGGCAATTATCATATCCCGAGTACAGGTCTCACGTTCATTGGTTGGATCTTCATATTTATAATCAAAAGTGCGGACAAGAACATAGTCATAACCTCTCAAAAAGAAAAATTTAATCCAGGTATCAGCTTTTAAATTAGCATGATCTTTTAAAATGACATCCTCTCTGCTGGTTTTTTCTTCTAGATATTGAGAAGCGTGATAGAGTTGAACAGCGTCTTCAAATTGATTCTCTGAAAGAAATAATTTGAAAGAGCTACTAAATCCGTTAAGAGAAATTGCCAAAGTAAAAGTTGCTAAAATGATTAAAAATAAGTTAGGTTCTAATTTGTTTTTTAAATTTTTAAAAAAGATTACCGTGAAATAACCTGCCATCAAAGATAGGGGAGGGATCAAATAGTTAACCACTCGTCTACTTGGTAAGTCCACTAAAAATAGTTGAGGGAAAAAAGATAAAAAACAAAGTATTAAAATCCAGCCAAAGAGAAGGGAGAAGGAGTATTTTTTATATTTTTTACTTTTGAAACTAATTATAGAAAAGAATACTAATCCTAACATTCCCAAAAATACTCTCCATTCTCCAATACTAGAGATAAAACTAGCCAAGCTGACTCCTTGGTGAGATTCTTTCAGGGGATTTTTAACTACGGAAGTTACTGCTTGTTCGCTAATGTAGTGGGGAAGGTAAACCCAGCCGACATTGAAAATGAAGAAGCCGATTACTAGAAGAGAAAGGGGAGTAAAGATTAATTTTGACCATTTTTTAATTATCTTCCCGAGACTTTTGAAATTAATTCCCAGATAAATTAAGCCAAAAGCCATTAGAATAAAAAACAGTAAAAAAGCCGAAAGGTGGTGGATGTAGAAAAGGCTTCCGGAGAGAAAAACAGCTAACGCCAGCAATTCACTTCTTTTTTTAGTAAAGGCCAGGTAAAGAGCTAATAAAATTAAAAGAATAAAGAAGTTTCCTAAAACGTTCCCCACTACTCCTCCCGAAGCAAATTTACCGAATGGTTCAAGCGCCACATAAAATACGCCACTAAAGAGAAAAACCAACCAAGCGATGAATTGTTTTTTAAAAATTCGCAAAGTTAAAAGGTATAGAACTAGAAATGAAATAAAATTGATTGAAGCCAGTAAAATAACAGGAAAAGCTGAAAGAATAGAAATGCCTGTTATTTTGGCTAAGGCTGCGAAAGGAAGATGCTCTCCGACAATTACATCACTCGTGCTGTATTCAGGGATGCTCTCTTCTTCTACGATTAATTTTACCCAATACATGTGGTGCCCCAGATCAGTATTATTAGGAACAATATCTTCTCTTAAAAAAATAGTTGTTATAAAAAAAGAAACGCAGATTAGCACAATGGCAGTAAAAAATTGCTTCTTTTTTAATTGAAGATAAGAGGGTGTTTTATCGGGAATATTTTCCAAAACCGGATCTTTTTTCTTTTTAAAGAGAGCAGATAAATGCCAAGAGAAAAAAGTTGAAATTACAAAAGGAAGTACAATAAGTAAAAAAGTAGCGTTGAAAATATTTGAAGAATTTAAAGACACTCCAATTCTATTTAAGAATAGGAGCAAGAAATTAATCAAAGCTAGACTAATACCTACGCTAAAAACAAAATGTTCTAAGGGAGATATCTTTACTTTTTGTCTTAAAATAAGATATAAGATTGAAAAGCCGGGTAAGAAAAAGAGAAAAAGAAAGGCGGAAAATATTTTTAGATAGTCAAAAAACATATTTTAGAATCTATTGTTTAGAAATTTTTTCTCTATTTTGTTTAAAAGATTTTATTTGATCGTCAGACTTTTGTCTAACTTTTTTGAATTCTTCTAAATATTTTTTAGCAATTATTTCCCATCTAAAATTTTGGCGAGTATAACTTTTTGCTTTTTCGCCAAAACTTTTTCTCATTTCCGGATTTTCTACCAGTTCTGTCAAAATTCTTTTCCAGGCCGAAACATCTTTTAATTTTACTAAGAAACCGTTTTTTCGGTCAGTGATAGCTTCTGTGATTCCTTCTATCCCAGTTGCTACTACTGGCAGATTACAAGAATTAGCTTCCAGTAAAGTTATCCCAAATCCCTCCATGTCATTTTTTACTTTTATGTTGGGCTGGACAAAAATATCAGCAGTGTTTAACAAAACTTGTTTTTCTTTTTCAGAGACAAATCCTAAAAGGAACGCTTTATTTTCTAGCTTTAATTTCTTGATTGCTTTTTGAATGTTCTCTCTCTCTTTTCCTCCGCCAGCTATTAAATAAAAGGTTTGAGAATCAAGTTTGGCAAGAACATTTTTTATAAACCACTCAATCCCTTTTCTTTTGCAAAGTCTTCCTAAAGTCAGCAAGAATACCTTATTTTTAAATTCTTGGAGAGTATTTTCTGTTATTTTCTCACCAAGTTTAGCCTCAAGCAATCTTAGAAGTTCTTCTTTTTGAATTTCGGGCCTATAATTTTCTTTAATGTTTATTCCATTGGGGATCACTACTACTTTTTGACTAGGAGCTCCATAATTTAAAGCTATCTTTTTAGTTGCTTGACTGACTGCTATTATTTTATCTAAAGAGAATAAAGCTTCCAAATTTATTTTTTTATAAAAGTTATTTTTTTTAGCATAAGTTAAGTCTAATCCGTGGACCGTACAAACAACTTTTGCTTTCGGAGAAAACATTTTAATAAGGTCTCCAAGAGGAGCTAAAACAGCATCGGAGAGATGAATTAAATCGTATTTTCTGCCGGCAGATATTATTTTAGGTATCAAGCCAACAATAAAAAAGGGCAGGAAAGCTTTGCCTCTATGATTCACTATAGCAGTTACTTTAACGCCTTTGAGCTTGGAAAAAAAATTGATTAAGTTGAAGCTCATTTTTTCCATTCCTCCCGTGGTTGGCGGATAAGTTCTTGAAATAAAAAGAATTTTAATTTTTTGAGAAGCCATTTTATTCTTTCTTTTCTTTATTTTTTCCAAATTGATATTTTTTCTCTTCATACATTTTCTCTTCAATAATTTGGCGGTTGCTTTTTACCATATCGGCCAGGAAAGCGAAGATCATCAGTTGAATTCCCAAGAAGAGAAAGATGCTTCCCAACTCTATCCAGTTACGGTAAGGAGAAATTTTAAGAGTTTGCAGATAATGAAAAAAGAAAATGGCAAAAATTATAACGGCTATCACTATTGAAATTGATGCCAAAAAGCCAAAAAATTTTAGAGGTTTTGTATCTCTTAAAGTTTTTAGAATGATCATAAATGATTGGTAAATAAAATTAAAAATATTTTTAGTAAGTTTTGCCTTTCTGTTTTTAAAATAAGTTACCTGAACAGGTAACCAAATAATTTTTAGATTTTTACCAAGAGCATCTATAATAGTTTCTTGGGTGTAAGTAAATTGATGAGTTAAATTTAGTTTGAACATTGCTTCTCTGCTATAGGCTCTAAAACCGCAAGTAATGTCATCTGTTTTGGTTCCTAAAAAAGTACCAATAATTTGAGCTGCTAATTTATTTAAACTTTTTTTGATAAAAGGCATCCCCTTAGGTTTTATTCCTGAAAAACGAGAACCAATAGCAATATCCGCCTTTCCTTTTAAAAGGGGCCTAATTAATTGAGGAATATCTTGAGGGTTAAATTGGCCATCGGCATCAATATTAACCATAATGTCCATTTTATTTTCCAAGGCTTGGACAACAGCGCTTTTGAAAGCTGTTCCCAGACCGCGATTAATTTTATGAGAATAAATTAAATCAGCGCCGGCCTTTTGGGCGACAATTTTAGTTTGGTCGGTAGATCCGTCATCTATTACCTGGATTGTTATTGAAGAAATTCCTTCTATTTCACGAGGTATTTTTTTAATTGTTTCCCCGATAACCTTTTCTTCATTATAGGCGGGGATGTTAACTAGAAGACGCATATTTTTTGGAAAGCTTTATTTTTTAAATTTAATTTATCTCCCGATTCCTTTATAGCGGATTCCCTGAGATTCAATTTCTTCTTTATCCAGACAATTTTTTCCATCAATAACTATTTTTATTCCATATTTTTTTAATGTTTCTCCGTTGATTCTATTTAAAAATTCTGCGTGGTCGGTAGCAATTAAAATAGCTGTTGATTTTCTCAGAATACTTTGCAGAGATTTTTCCGTGGAATACTTTTTTACAAAAGGATCAAAAACCATTACCTTACCTCCCATTTTTTTTATTTTTTCAATTATTTTGAAGGAGGGACTCTCTCGAGTATCATCTATATTAGCTTTGTAAGAAACTCCTAAAACGCCGATGGGGGTATTTTTAACAGACAGATTCAATTCATTTAATTCATCTTGCAAAAGTTCTACAGTATAATCCGGCATTCCATTGTTTATGCGACGGGCTAATTTCAAAAAATCATGGCTAAAACCTATTGTTTCTGCCTTGCGAATTAAGTAATAAGGGTCAACCGGGATACAGTGTCCGCCTACTCCACAACTTGGCCAGTGAGGTAAAAAAGAAAATTTACTGGAAGCTCCTTTTATAACTTCAGTAACATCTATCCCCATTTGGTCAAACGATTTTGCAATTTCATTTACAAAAGCAATATTAATATCTCTAAAAGCATTTTCAATTGTTTTAGTTGCTTCAGCTTCTTTTATTGAGTGCATAGATGTGATTGGAGCATCAATAAAACTTTTATAAAAGTCAGAAGCTTTTTTCAAACCTTTTTTAGTAAAGGCTCCAACATTTCTAGGTAAATTAGAAACATTTCTTTTAGGATCTCCGGGGTTGATTCTTTCCGGAACATGAGCTAAATAAAAATCTTTTCCTACTTTGAGATTTTTTCCCTCCAAAATGGGTAGAATTATTTCTTCCGAGACTCCCGGATTTATTGTTGATTCAACTATAATAAGCTGTCCCTTTTTAAAATTATCTCTGACAGTTTCTACTGCTTTGACAAGAGGATTAAAGTCAGGGCGATAATCTTTATCTACCGGAGTTGGCACCGCTATAATAATTATAGTAGACTTTTTTATTACTTTGGGATTTTGAGTGGCTTTCAAATAAGAAGAGACTGCTGTTTTCAAATTTTTTTCTACTAGGGCATCTTTAAAAGGAGGAACCCCCTTATTAACTTTTTCTACTAATTTTTTGTTTAGGTCAAATCCGTAAACCTGATATTTTTTTTGAGCAAGTAAACAAGCAAGTGGTAAACCAACATAGCCGATTCCAATAACGGTTACGATTTCTTTTTTCATTTTTAGCCTTTTTGAAATTTTATAAATTAAAATATTAGATTTTTAAAACCTAATAACTTAATTTTTTCATATTTAGGAATTTTTAGCAAATTGAGATAATCTGCTATAATAAAAAAATAACTCTTGAATATCTTTCAATAGATTATTTGGTTTTGCTCTAATAACTTTAAAATCTGAGCTAGCTTATGAAAATTGGAATAAATTTTTCTTTTGCCCGTAAAGAAAATACAGGGATCGGGCAATATACAATTAATTTAGTAAATGAAATTTTGAATTTGGAAGAAAGTCAAGAACATATTTTTTATATTTACGCTGAAGATAAAGAAAGCCTGCAAAAGATTCCGGACAGAGAAGGAATTATTAAAAGATTAGTTTTGACTCCTTTTTATAAAAGAGATGATTTAGTGAGAAAAACTACTTGGGAAAAAGCTATTTTGCCTCGTCAAGTTAAAAAAGATAAAATAGAAACTTTTTTCTCCCCCTATAATTCTGCCAGTTATTTCCCTCTGACTAGGTATATAATTACGTTACATGATGTAGTTTGGAAAGTTTATGAAAAAGATTATGTAAACAATTTTAGGAAAAGTATTTACACGAAACAAACTTTTGATGCGGTAAAGAGAGCAACCCACCTCATCACAGTTTCCGAATATTCCAAAAAAGAGATTGTTAAATATTTGAAGATAGATCCTTTTTTTATCAAGGTAATTAAAAATGGAGTAGCTGATTACTTTAAACATTTGGAAGACAAGAAAAAATTGATTAAAAGGTTAGGTGAATTAGGGGTGGAGCCTCCTTATATTTTTTACATTGGCGGATTTGAAAAGAGAAAAAATGTGGGTCTTCTTTTAAGTGCTTTCAAGAAAATTGTTGCTAACTACGCTAATATTTTAGAAAAGAGAAAGCTGGTTATTGCGGGAGAAATTTGGAATCGCGAAGATCCTTTAGTGACAAATATAAAAAAAACAATAAATGATTTTAATCTTGATGAAAAAGTGGTAACCTTAGGAGAGGTTAGTAATGAGGATAAAGTAATTCTTTACAACGGAGCGGATCTTTTAGTATTTCCTTCTTTTTATGAGGGATTCGGAATGCCTGTTTTAGAAGCTATGGCTTGTGGTTGTCCGGTGTTAGCTAGCAATCAAACTGCCATTCCGGAAGTTGGAGGTGAAGCGATTGAATATTTTAATCCTAATCGAGAAGATGAGCTTGTCCAACATTTAGGGAAACTTTTAGCTGATTCCACCGCCAGGGGTGAATTGGCTAGAAAAGGAATGAATAGAGCCCGAGAATTTAGTTGGCGAAAAGCAGCTGAAAAAACAATGGACATTTTAACTAATTTAAATTAATAAAAAATGAGAAGGTTATTTGAACAATTTAATTTTAAAAAAACAGCCCAAGATTTAGGAGTCAGCGTTTGGCAAACTCCAAACTTCTTGTTTCTTCTGATGGGTATTATTATTTATGCTACGATTATTGTTGTTTTCTATATGACAAAAGACTATTCCGATCCTAGAGTTTTAATTGCTTCAGAATGTTTGGTGGTGATGGTAATGCTTTCAACTGGATCAAGCATTATAAATAGGATAAGTGATTTAGCCAGGCTTAATAAGCTAAAAACTAGATTTATTGAAATAGCTTCCAGTCGTCTTAAAGATCCATTATCTACAATTCACTGGGAATTGGAAGTTTTGATGGAGAGAAGCGGAGGGGAGTTAAATCCTAAGCAAAAAGAGAGCATTAATTCTATAGTTGAAACTAACGAAAATATGATTACTCTAGTCAAAGATCTTTTGAACATCGTGAGGATTGAAGATAAGAGCAGAATAGAAGGCAAAGATATCATTAGTCTTGATAAGGTTTTACTCTCTATTATTCATGAGCAAAAAGAATATGCTGGATCTAAAAAGATAAAAGTTAATTATAAGAATGAAGCTTCTGATATGTATGTTAAAGGTGATAGAGGTTTGGTAAAAATTGCAATTGAGAATATTATTTCCAACGCTCTTACTTTTAGTCCTAGAGAAGAAGAGGTAGATATAAAAGTTTCATCTAAGAATAATTGTATTCTTGTAAAGGTGAAGGATAATGGTTTTGGTATTCCGGATAGCGAGAAGAGTTATATCTTTACTAAATTTTTTAGAGCAAGCAATATTTTGAGTCACAACATAAATGGTACAGGCTTAGGTCTTTATGTAACTAAAAAAATTATTGAAGGCTTGAGAGGAAAGGTTTGGTTTAAATCGGAGGAAAATAAAGGCACTGAGTTTTTTATGAAGTTCCCTATTTTTTTTAGTAATGAAAAATAAATAAACATGGAACAAGAAAAAAGAAAAATTTTGATAATTGATGATAATCTAAAGATTCAAGAAATACTTTCTAAATTTTTTAGGGAAGAGGGATACACTATTCTTAATTTTTATACAGGGAGAGGCTCTTGCGACCTTATAAAAAAAGAAAAACCAGATTTAATTGTAATGGACATGGTATTACCCGGAGAAGATAGTCTTGAGATACTGGGGAAATTTCAAAATGATCCTGAAATAAATGTTATTCCTAGAATTGTTTTGTCAAATCTTGACGATAAGGAACAAATTGAAAAAGCTAAAGAAAAAGGCGTTCAAAAATATTTATTCAAACCGCATTATAAATTAAGAGAGATCCTTAAAGAAATTGAAGATGTTTTTAGTGAAAACGAACAAGAACCCATTACCGAAAAGCAAAAACTAGTCATAATGCTAAACGATGACGAATTTTTATTGAGTGTTTTTAAAAATATTTTTGAGAAAAAAGCTTTTGAATTTAAAGGTTTTGATTCCATTCCTCCTTCTAATGTAGCCAAAATGTTTGAAAACCTGGAACCCCTGGTAATAATAGTAGATTTAGTTATGTGCTTTGATGGTATAAAAGTTATTCAAGAATTAAAAGCTAGTGAAAGTTTTAGGGAAGTTCCACTTATTGTTCTAGATAATGTTTATAATGAAGAAGAGGTCAGGGAAGCTAAAGAAAAAGGAGCTGATCTTTTCATTTCTATGAAAGACAATAATCCCAATCAAGCAATGGAAAAAATTCTAAATTTCTTGTCTGAACATAATTAATTTAACTTTTAGATTTTTAGCAATCAGTGTCTAAACTAAAAAATTTAGATTATGTCTCTTCAGCACCTAAAAAATTTCTATCATTTTTTGATTGCTCTAACAGCAAATATTTTTTATGGTTTTCCTTCCAAGAAAATTTTTGTAATAGGAGTTACTGGTACTAATGGTAAGACTACTACGGTTAAGATGATTAGTAATATTTTAGAAAAAGCCGGGCACAAATTGGGAGCAATATCTACTATAGATTTTCAAATTGGTAAAAAAAGGTGGGTTAATAAAACTAAATTTACTACTCTAAGTTCTTTTGCTCATCAAAAATTTTTAGCTCAATGTGTTAAAGAAAAATGTCAGTTTGCAGTGATTGAAATTTCTTCTCATAGTTTAGACCAAAATAGAGCTTGGGGAACAGATTATGATATTGGTGTTATCACTAATATCACCAGAGAACATCTTGATTATCACCGAACAATAGAAAAATACCGTCTAGCTAAATTAAAAATGTTTAAATATTTAGCCAAAAAAAATACTGCTTTTAAAAATAAAAGGGAAAGCGGATTTGCTGTTATTAATTATTCGCTGAAAAATCCCCAAGAATTTGTTCTCAACGATCCCTCTAAGATTTATTTCTATGCAATAAAAAGTTTTGATTCTGGGGAAAATAATATTTTAAATAAAAGTAGTAATTTTTTTCAAGCCGAAAATATTTTAATAGAAAGGAAGGGCACCAGTTTTACTCTAAATAAAAGTAATTATCAAATAGGATTAACAGGAATTTTTAATGTTGAAAATGCTTTAGCTGCAATTTGTGTGGGTAAAATATTAGGGATTAAGGAACAAATTATTAAAGAAGCTTTAGCTAACTTGAGGAAAATTCCTGGACGGCTGGAAGAAGTTTCAAACGATAAAGAGGTGAAAATAATTATTGATTATGCTCTTACTCCCGATTCAATGGAAAAAGTCGGTAAACTGCTACGGAATAAATTGGATGAAACGAAAGGAGAGAAACCTCTTTTTTATTGGATTTTTGGAAGCTGTGGCGAAAGAGATCGAGGGAAACGGCCGATTATGGGGAAGATAGCAGCTAAATACGCAGACAAAATTATTATTACCAATGAAGATCCTTATCATGAAGATCCTCAGCAAATTATAGATGAAGTTTTTAAGGGAGTGCTAGAGGGTGGCAAGACTGAAGGAAAAAATGCCTTTAGAATTAAAAACCGTCGTGAAGCTATCAAAAAAGCTTTAAGTCTGGCTAAACGAGGAGATCTTCTTTTGATAACGGGAAAAGGGGCAGAAGAAAATATGAAGGTGGGGAACAAGCTTATAAAATGGAATGATAAAAGAGTAGTCAAAAAACTGTTAGAGAGAATTTAAACTTAATTATAGAAGAATTTTTATTTTGGAAAATTTATCAAAAACAGGTTTTAAGAACCTGTTTTTATCTTTTGATTAGATTGACTTTTAAGCTTTTGGTTGCTAGAATTTTTGGTTATTTAATTTTTTTAGAATAAATATGAATAATAGATTTATAAGCTCTGAAGAAAAAATAAACGAAGATTCTTTACGAGGGAATAGCCGATTGAAAAATAAATGGGTGTTTTTTACGATAATAGCTAGCTTATGCTTGGTAAGTATTATTTTAATTAGAGGAAAAGAGGAAAATATTGATGAGAAGAAAATAGTTCCTAGAAAAGTATCAGTTTTTGAAATTGGCGGAGGAGAAACCCAATTTGCTCTTTTGGAAAAAACTTTAGAGGTAAAAACCGAAGAAGAAATAAAAATATTTTCTGAATACCCCGGCGTTATAAAAGAAGATAATTTTAGAGAAGGTGACAAGGTAGAAAAAGATCAAATTTTAGCTCAATTTTGGCAAAGTGCAACGGAGAATAATGCAGCCATAGATCTTGGTTTAGCAAGTAGCTCTTCAAACTTTGCCAGAGATAATTTGGAGAAGACAATAGAATCAAGCGAACAAGATCAAAAAATTGCAGAAGATAATGTAGATTTAGCTAAAATTAATTATGAAAAAGCTAAAGATGGACTAATTACCCTAGATGAAGATATTGCTGAAGAAAATCTTGAACTGGCCAGGAAGCAACGGGAAAAAACAGATATTTTAGCGAAGCAGCAAATTTTAGCTGCCCAAAATAACTTAGAAGCAGCTAAAGCAAATCAGGCAAAGGCTCAACTTAATTACGAAAAGACATTCATTAAAGCGCCTATTACAGGAACTATCGTCTGGAAAAATTTTTCCTCGGGAGATTATCTAAACCCAGGTTCTCAGTTAGCTATTATAAGCGGTGAAGGAAATTTAAAATCAGAGTTATATCTTTCCGAAAAAGAAATTAAAAATTTAAAGTTAGGAGATAAAGTAGAAATTATTTGTGGAGAAAAAGTTTATCCGAATTCAGCTTCAATTGAAAGCATCTCTCATATCCCCAGTCCTTTAAACTTACGTTATAAACTTTCTATAAATTATAATCTGAATGAAATTCCGGATTGTGTCTCTGTGAATAAGTTTGTTAAAGCCAGCTTTAAAATTCCGGCTTCTACTCAAGCAGGAAAATATTTTTTACCGCTTTCAGCTGTCAAAGTTGGTCAGAACAAAAATACTGTTTTTCTAGCTCAAGGAAAAGTTGCCAAACTTAGAGAAGTAAAGACAGGTGAAATTTTTGGAAGGTTTATTGAAATTTTGAATGGCTTGGATAGGGGAGATTTAGTGGTAGAAAAAGGGAATAAAGATCTAAAAGATGGAGATGAAATTACTTGGGATAATAATTCAGGAATAAGTTTTTTCTATCCTTTCGGTGCGAATAATTTTTCTAGGGTAAAAACCAATTTATTTCTTGATTCTCCTAATAATTTTTGGATTTTTTAATTTTTAGATAATGAGTGAGAATTTTAAAATTAGAACTAGAAGGAAACTGGAGAGGAGAATAAAGAAATTTGAGAAATCACCCCTCTCTTTTTTTATTAGAAAAAAAAGAGTTACTCTTCTTATTATCATTTTCCTCTTTTTTATAGGAGTTTTGAATATTGGCAGTTTACCTCGCGAATTTGGTCCGGAAGTAGAAATTCCGGTTGGTGTTGTTACGACGGCTTATCCGGGCGCTTCCTCTCTAGATGTTGAAGAACAAATTACCAAGAAAATAGAAGCTAAAATTGGAAGCTTGAATAATATAAAAGAAATTGATTCTGATTCCGGGTTTGGGCTATCAATGGTAGTGGTAGAGTTTGAAGCAGGAAGTGGCTTAAAAAGTTCTCTTAGAGATCTTAAAGATAAATTAGATGAAGTGAGGAGTGATTTGCCAGAAGACGCTGTTGACCCTCAAGTTATAGAGATTAATTTAAATAACCAGCCCATCCTAGAATTTTCTTTGAAAGGGAAGAGTTATGATAAATTAGAGCTAAAAGAATTTGCTGAAGCTATTAAAGACGAACTTGAGAAAATTGCTAATGTTAATGAAGTTAAAGTTATTGGCGGAGAGAAGAAAGAGATAAAAGTAAGCGTTTCTCCGGATAAACTCCAAAAATTTAGTTTAAATTTTGATGATGTTATTAGGACAATAAATTCTTTTAATCTAGATTTTCCAATTGGTTCTCTTGATATTGATAATTTCAATTATGGCATAAGAGTTCAAAATAAGTTTGAAAACGTTGAAGAGGTTGCTAATTTAGTGATTGGTTTTGAAAATGAGGTTGCAATTAGAATAGAAGATGTAGCTGAAGTTGAAGAATCCTTTCAGGAAAAAACTACTATTTCTAGAATATCTATAGGCGGGCAAAAAGCCCAAGATACTGTCTCTGTCCAAGTTTTTAAGAAAACTGGAGGTAATATTACAAAAATTGCTGAGGATGCTAAAAAAAAGGTGGCGGAGCAAAAGGGGAGCCTTTATCCAGAAGATCTACAAATTGAGGTTACTAGCGACACGGCTAAATATATTGATAAAAGTATAAATGATTTAAGCCAAAATGGTTTAGGAACAATAGCGATTATTTTGGTTCTTTTAATGCTTTTCCTGGGAGCGAGAGAAGCTTTTATAGCCAGTCTTTCCATTCCTTTCGCCTTTTTTATAGCTTTTGTTGTGATGGCTTTTTTAGGGCAAAGTCTAAACTTTATTACTATTTTTTCTCTAGTTTTAGCTTTAGGGCTTTTGGTTGATTCAGCTATAGTTATTGTTGAAGGAATGCATGAAAGGATAGCTAAGTATAAAATGAGTGGTTATTCGGCGGCGATGCTTTCAGTAAAAGAATATGCTGCGCCACTTCTTTCAGGGATGCTAACCACTATCTCAGTTTTTCTTCCTCTGCTTTTTATAGGAGGTGTTTTTGGAGAATTTTTGAAAGGAATTCCTATTGTTGTTATTGCAACTTTAATAGCTGCTCTATTTGTTTCTCTTTCTATTATTCCTACAGTTGGATCTTTTTGTCTGAAGCCTAAGTTTGAATTTGTTTTAAAAAACAGAGGAATCTGGCGCTTCTTTAATTTTGCCTCTGTATTTTTTAAAACTATTTCTGATAAATATAAAAGCAGTCTAAGAAAAATAATTTCTAATAAGCAAAATCGCCGTTTTTTAGTAGGAGGAGCTTGGTTTTTATTTCTTCTCTCTCTTATCTTACCTATCTCCGGTTATCTTAAAATTCAAGCCTTTGGTGAGAGTGAAGCGGAAAATTTTTGGATTAATTTTACAATGCCCGAAGGAACTAATTTAGAGGAAACGGACAAAGTTGTTAGAGTAATTGAAGACAAACTTTATGCAATACCTGAAATTAAAAATTTTACGACATCTGTTGGTTCCAGCGCTGATATAAATTATGGGACAGGTTCTGCCAGTAGCAATGCAGGAACAATCGCTGTCAATTTAGTT
This sequence comes from uncultured Candidatus Saccharibacteria bacterium, assembly GCA_964618065.1. GTDB lineage: Bacteria > Patescibacteriota > Minisyncoccia > CAIUEV01 > JAHKAQ01 > M55B174. The sequence goes on from CAZTZK010000034.1 coordinate 13,671, forward strand.
GAAGATAAATATCGTGTAAAAGGAAGCTCTCAATTGGCTGAAGAAGTTAGAAATCTTTTGCAACCTATTACTCAAGGGAAGATAGAAGTTGTTGAATCTAACATTGGTCCTCCCGCTGGTTCTCCTCTAGAAGCTAGAATAACCGGTCCTGAATTAAGTAAGCTAGAAGAAATTTCTAATGATATGAGGGTAATAATGGAAAAAATCCCAGGTGCGGAGGATGTTAAAACGGATATTAATTATTTGCCGGGGAATTTTGTAATTACTTTTAATCCTGATATTTTAGCCGAATATAGGTTAACTCCCGCTCAAATAGCAACAGAACTTAGAAAGGGGATTTCTGGTAACAGAGAAGCCAAAATTAGCCAAGAAGGAAATGAAACTCTTATAAATATAAGTTATCCTGAAAGTAGAATAAAAAATATCAATGAGCTTACCGAAATTTCTTTCGCTAGTCCTCTTGGAGAAAAAGTTACTTTGGGAGAAATGGCTGATGTTGAAATAAAATCCAGTCTTAATTCTATTAAAAGAACAAATCAAGAACGTTCTGTCTCTTTATCGGGGCGCAATGCAAAAGGAGCCAATATAAATGAAATTATGGGTGAGTTTAAGAATCAAATGAAAGATTATAATTTACCAGTTGGCTATTCTTTAGGATACGGAGGTATTAGCCAAGAACAAAATGAAGTTTATAGGGATATGTTCCTGAAAATGATAATTGGTATTATTTTAATATTTTTTATTCTGGTAGCTCAATTTAATTCTTTTCGTCAGGTTTTAATAATTTTATTTACCATCCCCTTGGGTATCATAGGAGTTTTATGGGGGATGACTTTAGCTAATTTAGTTTTAGATATTCCCGCTTTTATTGGAATTATTGCTCTCTCAGGTATTGTAGTAAATAATGCCATTATTCTTATTGATAGAATAAATAAAGCTAGAAAAGAAAGCGAAGAATCTCTAGTTGAGATTGTTGTTAGAACAGCTCATGGGAGGCTCAAGCCTATTATTTTAACAACAGCTACTACTATTATGGGCCTGCTCCCATTATCTATTAGAGAACCGGATTGGAGAAATATGGGCTTTACAATAATTTTTGGTCTTACCTTTGCCAGTTTAGTAACAGTTTTTATGATTCCTTCACTTTATATTATCTTTTCCGGAGATAAAATAAAAAGTAAAAATTAGCTTTTAAAACCAAGAAACCTCTTTTTTAAGCCTTTTTTTTATTGCCAGTTCTTTTTCTTTTTATTTTAGAAAGATTTTTGATACATTTAGTACAAAGAAGCATTTGAACTCCTCCTACTTTTTTCTTCTGGAGATTTGCTTTTTGAATTTTAATACCTGCGCGGTTGTATTGTCCACGTAGTTTATTCAAATATTGAGCTTTGTTATAAGTTTTATGACAAATGTCACAGGATCTAGCCATAAGGATAATTTTAGGAAATATTTGGATGATTATTATTTTTCAGTTATACTAATAGATATTAAACATTTGAATTTAAATGTCAATGGATTTAACTATTATGTCCCAGGTGATAAGTTTAGCTGTTGCTTTAACGGTCCACGAATTTTCTCATGCCTTAGTTGCTTATAAGCTAGGGGACCCTACAGCTAAATATGCCGGACGCTTAACTCTTAATCCTATTAAACATATAGATCTTTTTGGAACAGTTTTATTCCCCTTGGTTCTTATTTTAACAAGAGCCCCTTTTGTTTTTGGTTGGGCAAAACCAGTTCCGGTGAACCCCTATAATTTGAAGGGGAAATATGGTGAATCCTGGGTTAGTTTAGCTGGTCCGGGAGCTAATTTTGCCGTTGCAATAGGAATTTCTCTTCTTTTAAGATTCTTACCGGATCAGACACTTGCTTCTTGGACAAATAATTTTCAAGAATTAATGTTTCTGTTGGTTGCCATTAATGTAACTTTTGGAATTTTTAATCTTATTCCTATTCCTCCCCTAGATGGTTCAAAAATTTTAATGGATTTTTTGCCTTCCTCAATGAATAGGCTGAAGAACTTTTTAAATAGATACGGCACTATTTTATTGATGGCCTTTATTCTTTTCGGGGGGAATTTTTTGTTTTTAGCTGTTGCTTTCGTCTTAAAAATTCTTTTGGGAGAAATGGTCTAATTATTGGTTGGCTGGTATTTGAAAGCTTCTTAATTCAAGAATTAAAGGAGGGGAGGATTTTTCTTCGTAGATTGATTTTATTATTCCGGTTTGATCAGCTAGCCAGAAGTTGCAAGTAGCTGTGGTAACTTTTAATTTTTCATTATTCTCTGGAAAATCTTCTTCAATAATCCACCAGGATTCAATATGGCGGGTTTTTATTTTTCCGAAAGGAGTTTCCAAATCTTCTTCTCCTAGAGTATCAAAGAAGATCTTTATTTTTTTGTTTAAAAGTTTTTCTTCATCGGAGTCTTCTTCGGTAATTTGACTTTCCGGATTAGTTTTTTCTTCTAGCAAAAGAGTTTCTAACTCAAAATTCCAAGATGTAATTTTATCTAGATTTTTAGGAATAAAAAAACCATTACTACTTTTTATTTCAATTTTCTCTGGCATTTTTTCCGGTAGAGCCAAAAAAAATAAATTATCAACGGTTATTCCCTCTGAAGAACAAAACATTTTTGATTGAAAAGATTTATCCTCCTCAGGATAATAAATGTTTATTTTTCTAGAATCATCTTCTGACACCGGGATATCTATTTCCAAGGAGTGTTTGGTGTCTCCAAAAGAAAAATCATATTTCCAGCTGGCTCCGGGAATTATTGGTAAGTAAGTATTTTCACAGAAATTTTGTTTTGTCGCGATTCTTTCCTTTAGTTCTAGAGCTTTTTTGCTTAGGTAGATCTGTTCAGTTGGATCTATCGAGGCTGGTTCTTTAATCTCAGCTAATTTTCTGTGGACTATCTTTAATGAAAAAGCTAAAAAAGCGAATAGAGCTAAAAAGAGTAGAATATTTTTTTTCATTTTTAGCTAGCGATTATCTCGTTTGGTACCTTATTTTTTATTTTTCTTTTTTTGCTCTTTATTTTTTCTCCGGCGATTTCTTTAAAAAACAAGACCCAAAAAGATTTAATAAATACTAGATATAATCCCCCCAAGAGAGATTCAAAAATAATAAATAGAGAAAAAAGGCAAACTATTAGAAGAATTAGTCCTATCAGATTAAAAGTAGCCAGGAAGAAACCGCCAGTAATAATTCCTATAATAATGAAAGGCGTTAGAACAAAGAAGGAAACGGTCCCCATTAAAAAGCTACAAACTAATTCAATAATCCAAGCTATAATGATTTTAGCCATTTTTAGCCTAAGAAGATCATAAGCCGAACCAAGAGATTCAAAAACTTTTTGATTTACACAAATTGTAAATAAATAGGCTAGTTTTGCTATAAGCGAGAAAAAAATAGAAATCAGCAAAAATAATAAGATTCCCAGGAATAGAAGAGTGAAAGCGGCGGATGAATTATCTATTGAAAAGAAGAAAATAATAGGAGCAGCAATAGTAAAAACGGTGATCAGTATAAATACTAAAATAGTTAAATTTATTCCCAGAAGACGCCAAAATTTTTGCAAACCTGTGCTGAACGATTTTTTAAAATTACTTTGGATCTTAGAATCTATTTTGTTTATTCCATCAATTAGAGCGCCATGGCTTATCAATTTGAAAATATAAATGGCAACGCCGAATAAAAACAGCAAGACTCCTATTAAAATAATAAATATTAAATATCCTTCCCAAAAATTTACTATTTTTTGATAAATTTGTTCCTCGTCTCCAAAATTCATTTTTTCTTTCCAGGAATTTAAATTCTCTTCCCATTTTTGTCCTCCAAAATTACCTCCAATATTTCCCGTTCCGGAAGTCAAAGCAATAAAAATTCCAAAGATCCAGAGAAATCTATTTTTAACGGTAATTCCTACAGATTTTTTTATAATAGCCAAATAATTTATTTGGTTTTCAGGAGATTTTTTTGAGTTTTCAGGAGATTTTTCTTTATCCTGTTGCCGGGGCTGTTTTAATTTTTTGTTTAGGAGTTTCATATTTTTTCATTAAGGCTTCAAATTCTTCTTTCTCAATAGTTTCTTTTTTAAGAAGAATCTTAGCAATGGCGTCTAGCTCTTTCATCTTTTCTTTCAATAAGCGAATTGTTTTCCTTTGAGCCCTCTGGATAAATTCACTGATTTTTTTATCTATTTTAGCTGCCATTTCCTCAGAATAGTTCCGGCCTTCATGAATTTCTTTACCCAAAAAGACAGCTTCTTCTTTATTCCCCCAAACAGCAAGTCCCAGTTTACTCATTCCATAACGGGTTACTAAATTGCGAGCTATCTTTGTAGCTTCTTTTAAGTCGTTAGAAGCCCCAGTAGTCACATCGTTGAAAATTAATCTTTCAGAAGCGTGACCGGCCAGAAGAACAGAGAGTTCGTCCAAAAATTCTTTCTTAGTCTGAAAATGTTTATCTATTAAGGGAAGTTTCAAGGTATAGCCAGCAGCTTGTCCTCTTGAAATAATGGATATTTTTTGGACCGGATCAGCATTAGGTAAATAATGAGCTATCAAAGCGTGGCCCGCTTCATGATAAGCGGTTATTCTTTTTTCTTTTTCGGAAATTACTCTACTCTTTCTTTCTGGTCCTAACATTACTTTCTCAATAGATTCAGTTAATTCGGGCATTCCAATTAGTTTTTTATTTCTTCTGGCAGTAAGGATAGCGGCTTCATTCATTAGGTTCATTAAATCCGCTCCTGAAAAACCGGGGGTCCTTTGAGCGATTCTCTTAAGATCTATATTTTTTCTTGTTGGTTTTTTTTGAGCGTGGATTTCTAGAATGGCTTTTCTCTCTGAAATGTCGGGATTATCTATAACAACATGTCTATCAAATCTTCCCGGCCTTAAAAGAGCAGGGTCTAAAACATCGGGGCGGTTAGTGGCCGCAATAACTATTACATTATCTCCGGTGTCAAATCCATCCATTTCCACTAAAATTTGATTAAGAGTTTGTTCTCTTTCGTCATGCCCTCCGCCTAGTCCAGCTCCTCTTTGGCGTCCTACGGCGTCAATTTCATCTATAAAAACAATAGAAGGGGCTCCTTTTTTAGCTTTTTTAAAAAGATCACGGACTCGGCTTGCTCCTACGCCGACAAACATTTCTACAAATTCTGATCCGGAAATATGAAAAAATGGAACATTAGCTTCTCCGGCCACTGCCTTAGCTAACAAAGTTTTACCGCAACCGGGAGGGCCTAACAATAAAGTTCCTCGTGGTATTTTTGCTCCTAATTTTTCAAATTTTTTAGGAAAACGTAAAAATTCTACTAACTCTTCTAATTCGGCTTTGGCTTCTTTAAGCCCCGCTACTTCTTTAAAAGTAACTTTTTTCTTTTTGTCGCCTGGATTTTGCATTTTAGCTCGGGAGCTTCCGAAGCTTAAGGCTTGGCTATTACCTCGTTGAGCTTGACGCATTAAAAACCATAGGAATATTCCTATGAATAAGAAGGGGATAAAGATAGGGAGGAGAGTTTTAACTATAAAATTAATTCCCGAATTTTCTTTAATGGATATTTTAACTTCCTGCAAGTTTTTATCAGAAACTCCATAATTTTTTAAAGATTCTGTTAAACCAGATTCCGGTTCCTTCTGAGAAATTAATTGTTCTCCATTTTTAAGCTCAATCTCAAGTTTATTTTCAGTGACTGCTATGAAAGCCACTTCACTATTATTTATCTTTTGAGCTACTTCATTGAGAGGAATCTCGCCTGTTTTTTTAGCAGGGTTGCTATAAATAGTAAAAATTCCAGAAATAATAAGGAAAAAGAGCAGAATGGAAATAATGTGTTTGACTATATGTTTCATGATTAACTTTATTTTATAGAATTAGTCATTTTTTTCTTCAAAACTGGAGTTTTATTTCAAAATTAAAAAATTTTATTTTTCAATCTCTAAAAAAGTAAAAAATGGCATTTTTTACAGCCTTTCAAAAATAACTTTACCACCATTTTTTTTAATGGTCAATTTATCAATTTCTAAAAATTTCTTTTTGTGAGAGGGATTATTAAGATAATTGATTGTTTTCTGAATTAGAATTTGACTAATATTTTCTAGATCACCTTTCAAATTAAAAATTATCATTCTTAAAGCAGTTCTTGCTATTAGGGGCGGCTCACAATTTATTTTCTCCCAATCTAGAATAATTTTCTTGGCATTTTTTTTGATAAGAGCTTCTTTTATTTTAGCTTCGCTCATTTTTTCAATTAATTCTCCTCCCTCCCTATAAAGAGCAGAATTTCTTGCCAAAGTTTCTACAATGTTAGGATTGTAATTTTTTTCAATATCTTTAAGCAAGCGATGTCTTATTTTATTTCTGGTGAAATTGATATTAAAATTAGTTTCGTCTGTTCTGAATTTTATTTTGTTCTTTTTAATAAACTGAAGAATCGTTTCTCGGGAAATATCCAACAAAGGTCTAATTATTTTTCCTCGTTGGTAATTCATGCCCCCAATACCTTTAAGGCCACTACCTCTTAAAAAATTAATAAGAACTGTTTCTGCTTGATCATTAGCATTATGGGCTATCGCAATTTTAGAAAAATTATTTTTTTGAGCTATTTTTTCAAAAAGGTAGTATCTGATTTCTCTTGCTCTATTCTCAAAATTGGAAATTCTCTCAAAATTAGAAGGAAGGTTTATTTTTAAAAGGCGACTTTTTCCACTTTCTGTTTCAAAAGGGAAAAAGTGAAATTTTTTTCGGGTAACTTGGTAATTAAAGAGATTTATTTTTTCTTTACGACAAATTTCTAAACAGAATTTTTCATCTTTAGTGGCACTTTTTCTTGCTCCGTAATTAATATGGAAAGCTACCAGCTTGAGTTGCTTCTTTTTTCTTAAATAGAGTAAGGCATAAAAAAGACAAATTGAATCAGGCCCTCCTGAAAGTCCTACCAGAATTCGATCTCTGTTTTTTATTAGAGAATGGGAACTAATTGTTTGATTAAGCTTAGAGAAGAAAAACTTATCCATTTTCTAGATATTTTTCTTGTTGGTTTAGAATTTAACTATTTTTTGCGAGTCTTTGTTTTTTTAGCAGGAGATTTTTTTCTGTTTTTTCCTAGCTTTTTTTCTTTCTTTTGCTTACCCTTTGAAGCTTTTTCTGTTTTTTCTTCTTTTTTGAGACTTTTACCTTTTTTCTTGCCGGAGGCAGAAGTTGATTTTTTAGTTTTTTTATCTGGAGAAATTTTCTTTCCCCCTTTTTCTTCTTCTTTATTTACAAAAGGGGATAATCCCATTCGGTGGCTTTTTGGTTCAATGGAAAGTATTCTAAATTTATAAGATTTGCCAATTTTTAAGACTTCTTCTAATTTTTTCTCTCCAGCATAGCGGTTTAATTCGGAGATGTGAGCTAAACCATGGATATCTTTGTCTAATTGAATAAAGGCTCCGAAAGGATTAAATTTAGTAACTTCTCCTTTTACTGTATCTCCAATTCTATATTTTTTATCTACTTGGCTCCAAGGATCTTTTTTCAATGCTCTAATGGAAAAAGAAATTCGGTTATTTTCAATTCCAATAATTTTGCATTTTACTTTTTCACCTACTTTGATTATATCGCGAGGATTTTCTATCAATTGCCAGGCCAGTTCTGAAATATGAATTAACCCTTCCAAAATATCTTGAGGTTCAGTTTCTTCTTCTTTTTTATCTTTAGGAGGAAATTTTATAAATACTCCAAAATCAACAATTCCACTTACTGTTCCCTTGACGATATCTCCTACTTTAAACTTTTTAATTTCCCCTTCTTCTTTTTCAGAGAGGGTAGCTTTTTCAGAGACAATTAATTTTTCGTTCTCTCTGTCTATGTCAATAATTCTTACATTTAGAGTGCTATCCACTAATTCATTTAAAAGTTGCAAGATTTTATTTTTATCACCATCTTCAACACGAGGATAATTTTCATTGGCAAGCTGTGAGACCGGCAAAAATCCGGTTATTCCGTTGACTTCTATCATTAAACCTCCACGATTAGCAGCTAGTATTTTAGTTTGAACAGTCTCTTCCTCTTTTTTCTTTCTTTCTATTTCATCCCATGTCTTTTCGTAACCGGCTTCTCTTAAGGAAAGTTCCATATAGCCATCTTCATTTTCCAGCTCAATAACAGTGGCTTCTATTTGATCACCTTTTTTTAAATTTTCTGAAATTCCTAATCCATCTTTCATTTCTCTTCCCATTACTACTCCCGTTCCTATTAATCCTAAATCTAAGTAGATTGCATTTTTACCGATGTCAATAACCTTTCCTTTTACTAAACTGCCGATTTGAGGTATTTGAATATCTTCTTTTTCCAGAAGTTGACTCATAAGAGAAACCGAATTTGATTTCTCTTTAGCTAAATTTGTGTTTGCTGTCATAAATAAAATAATACGGATTTAATAATTAAAATTGCTTTTACCTCCGTTAGGAATAAAAGTCTTTAAAATTCTAAATGTATTTTAGATATTTTAGGCTAACTTAGTCTATTCTTTAATTTCCTTTTTTGCAAGAGGGGAGTTTTTATGTTAAATTAATAAAAGATAAAAATATTTGATTATCTTAAGCGAGTAAAGTATAAATAAAATTGGATTTTATTTTTTAATTTTAGGTTATGCAAATTGAGTATTGTGGTCATTCTTGTTTCAAGTTTTCAACCAAACCTCTTGCTGATCAAGATAAGGTAACAGCTGTAATTGATCCTTTCGGAAAAAAATTGGGGATTAAGCCCCCACGAGGAAACGCTGACTTAGTTTTAGTCACTCACGAACATTATGATCATAACGATACTAGTTCCTTGAAGGGCGATTTTTTCCTTATAAATAATCCGGGAGAATATTCTTTTAGAGGGATTAGTATTATAGGATTACAAACCTACCATGATGACCAGGGAGGTAAATTGAGAGGTTTGAATACAATTTATATTATTGAAAGTGAAGATTTTCGTATTTGTCATCTTGGTGACTTAGGTCATCTTTTAGAAAAAAATCAACTTGATAAAATTGGAGAAGTGGATGTTTTAATGGTGCCGGTCGGAGGTAAGTACACTATTGGTCCTCAAGAAGCGGTAAAAATAATGAGATCAATTGAACCTTCTATGGTTATTGCCATGCATTACAATGTTCCGGGTTTAAAAGTGGAAGGCTTGGGAGGAGTGGATGATTTTTATAAAGAATTAGGAGTGAAACCTCAAGAAAAATTGACAAAATTAAAATTGAAGAAAGGTAAACTTGAAGAGGGAGAAACAGATGTAGTAGAGCTTACTCCTTGCTAGAATTAATTTTTTAGGTCATGTTTTAGCGTGAGCGTTATGTTTTTATCTAATTTTATAATAAAAAAAGTTAGAAAGATTCAAAGGAAGCCACTGGAAGAAAGAAAAAAAATTCAGCTTTGGGTAGTAATCTTTTTTTTATTCGTTTTTTTGTTGTTAGGAATTTTATCTTTTAACAAAAATAATTTTGCGCAGACAGGAAATCCATTTTCTAATATTAGAGAAACAGAAGAAGCTCAAAAAGTTACAGGCTTGGTGGGGAAAATAAAAAATATCAGTGCTAAAATAAAAGACTCTTTTAAGAGTTTTAAAGAAAATGAAGAAGTAAAAATTTTTTTTGAAAAACATGGAAGTTAAAAAACAAGAGTTCGGTTTAATAAAAGCTAGAAAAATTACTGAAGAGATGAGAACGTCTTATCTCGATTACGCAATGAGTACTATTGTGTCCAGGGCTTTGCCTGATGTACGCGACGGCTTGAAGCCCAGCCAGAGAAGGATTCTTTATGCTATGTATCAGCTGGGTCTTTTCCATAAAAATAAGTATAGAAAATCAGCTTTAGTAGTTGGTGATGTTTTGGGAAAATACCATCCTCACGGAGATGCTTCAGTTTATGAAGCTACTGTTAGGCTGGCTCAAGATTTTTCTCTCCGTTATCCGCTAGTTGATGGACAAGGAAATTTTGGTTCTGTGGACGGAGATAGGCCCGCCCAAATGCGTTATACTGAATGTCGCATGGCTACTATTGCAGAAGAACTTTTAAAAGATATAAACAAGGATACCGTTAATTTTATTGATAACTACGATGCGTCCAGGAAAGAACCTCAAGTTTTGCCGGCGGCTCTTCCCCAGTTGCTTATTAATGGAGCAGTAGGTATTGCAGTAGGGATGGCGACTAACATTCCTCCGCATAATGTTGGAGAGATTATTGATGCTCTTGTTTATCTAATTGATAATCCTGATTGCGAGATTGAAGAATTGCTTAATTTTATTAAAGGTCCCGATTTTCCAACCGGAGGAGTAGCTTATTCTAAAAGAGACATCTTGGAAGCTTATGCTACCGGAAGAGGCAGAGTTGTCACTCGGGCAAAATGTGAAATTCAAGAAACAAAGAAAGAATGCTTTAAAATTGTAGTTTCTGAAATAACTTATCAATCAAATAAAGCAAGTACCATTGCTAAAATTGCCAGTCTTGTTAAAGAAGGAAGAATTGAAGGGATTAAAGATATTAGAGATGAATCAGACAAAGAAGGAATTAGAATCGTTATAGAATTGAAAAAAGATTCTTGCCCCAAAAAAATTCTTAACAAACTTTATCAGCTTACCGACCTGCAGAAAAATTTCGGTTTTAATATGTTGGCTTTAGAAAATGGAATTCAACCGAGAGTAATGAATATTAAAGAATTTCTCGGTTATTATTTAGCTCATAGGATTGAAATTATCACCAGAAGAAGTCAATTTGATTTGAGGAAAGCTAAAGAGAGAGCTCATATTCTAGAGGGCTTAAAGAAGGCTATAAGTAAAATTGATGAAGTTATTAAGACAATTAAATCTTCTAAAAATAAAAAAGCGGCTCATTATAATTTGGTGAAGAAATTTAAATTTACCAATGAACAAGCAGAAGCAATCTTAGAAATGAAATTACAGACTCTTGCAGGCCTAGAAAGACAAAGGATTGAAGATGAGTTAGAAGAAAAAAAGAAGTTGATAGAAAAGCTGGAGGATTTATTAAGCTCCAAAGGTAAAATAGAAAAAGAAGTGAAAAAAGAACTGAAAATTTTGGGCGATAAATATCGGGACGAGAGAAAAACGAAAATTATTAAAGGTAATGTGGGAGATTTTTCTGATGAAGATTTTTTTCCTGAAGAAGAAGCGATAGTAATGATGAGCAAGGGGGGCTACATTAAGAGGATGAATCCTAACGCTTATAAAGTGCAAAGACGTGGAGGAAGCGGAATTATTGGGGCTGCCACTAAAGAAGATGACATTATCTCCTGTCTTTTTACTGTGCAAACTCATGATAATATTTATTTCTTTAGTGAGTTGGGGAGAGTTTATTCAATTAAAGCTTTTGAAATTGGAGAAAGCTCTCGTTTATCAAAAGGAAAATCAATTGCTAATCTGTTTTCTCTTTCTCAGAAAGAAAATATTACAGTAGCCTTGCCACTAAGCTCTCAGTTGAAATATAAATATCTTTTTATGGCAACTAAAATGGGGGTAGTTAAAAAAGTGGCTTTGGATAAATTTCTTAACATAAGGAGTTCCGGTATTATTGCTATCAAATTAAGAAAAGATGATAATTTGCAGTGGGTTGATTTAACTTCTAGCGAAGATGAAATTATTATGGTTACTAGAAAAGGGCAAGCTATTCGCTTTAAAGAAAAAGATGTCAGATCAATGGGTAGAACAGCCGCTGGAGTAAGAGGAATAAAAATGAAAGAAGGCGATAATTTAGTGGGAGTGGATGTTATTCCTCAAGGAGAAGCAAAAGATAAAAGTTTATTGGTTATTACCGAAAAGGGGTATGGTAAAAAAACTGATTTAAGTAAATATAAGTTGCAGAAACGAGGAGGTATGGGGGTTAAGACTATCAAGATAAATGCTCGTAATGGAGAAGTTGCCCATGCTTCTTTAGTCCTAAAAGATGAAGAAAACTCTGATATTATTGCAACTTCTAGCCATGGGCATATAATAAGGATGGAGATTAAAAGTATTTCTAAATTGGGGCGAGTGACTCAAGGAGTTAAAATTATGAGATTAAAGGACAACGATAAACTTGCTCAAGCTACAAAAGTTTAACCGCTCTTATTTTAGGTAAGAGGTTTCAATTATAAAATAAAAATGAAAAATAAAACTCAGCTGGAAAAATATCTAAATCCTGAAAATGTAGTTCAACAAACAGATTTAAAAGAAGGAGAAACGGCAGCTGATTTAGGTTGTGGAAAGGGTTATTTTATTATTCCTTTGGCAAAAAAAGTTGGGGAAAAAGGTAAGGTTTACGCCATTGATGTCTTAGAGGAAGCATTAGATACAGCTCGCAGTACAGCTGAAATTAATTCTTTGGATAACATTGTTTTTCAAAGAGCTAATTTAGAAGAAAAAAATAGTGTTCAAAAATTTATCCAAAGAGGCTCAGTTGATTTAGCTATTATTTCAAATGTCTTATTCGCTAATCAAGAAAAAGAAAATATTATTTTGGAAGCTGTTGGCATTTTAAAGAGTGGTAAAGAATTGATAATTATTGACTGGAATAGAAGTGGTTTCCCAATAGCTCCTTCTCCTGAATTATTAGTTGACCCTAACAAGGTAATGGAATTTTGTTCAGGAATAGGCCTTGTTTTTAAAAAGGATCTTGAGGTAGGTAAGTATTATTGGGGCAAAGTTTTTATTAAGCAATAATTTTTCTTTTTTTAGGAAATGATTTTAGAATATTTAAAATTATGAAAAACAAAACTAAAATTAGTTTAGCTCTTTTAATAATTTTTGCTTGGCTTCCCCTTTTAAGCGGGTGTGGTTGCAAGGAAAAAAAATCTGCTAGTGTTGAACCTTTAGAAATTTGGGGAGTTTGGGATGACTCAGACGTTATGGAAAAAATGATTGGGCTTTATAAAAAGAAAAATGAGCAAATTTCTCAGATAAAATACCGTAAATTTACTTATGACGAATATGAAAATGAGCTAATAAAAGCTTTTGCTGCCGGGAATGGGCCGGATATATTTTCAGTTCATAATACTTGGACGGTTCAACACCTTGATTTGATGATGAGCCTAGAAGAAGCTCAAAGTGTCTATAATAAAGCGGTTGAACAAAAAAGTGGTTGTAGTAAACCTCCTAAACTTGAGAAATCGCTACTTACCGAACGTGAATATAAGGGAGCTTTTGTAAATGTAGTAGGGAATGATTTTGTTAAGAACGGTAAAATTTATGGAATTCCTTTGACAGTTGATACAATGGCTCTTTTCTATAACGAAGATCTTTTTGCCGATGCCGGCATAGCTAGGCCTCCGGAAAATTGGGATGATTTCAAAGAGAACGCAGAAAAATTAACTAAGGTTGATGAATACAATAATATAATCCAGTCGGGAGCAGCCATAGGGACTGCAGAAAATATTTATCGGGCGGGAGATATTTTAGCCTTATTAATGCTCCAAACAGGATGTTCCATAGTGAACCCTGAAACTTTGGAATCTACTGTGGACGTTCAAGTTCAAAATCCGGATACAGGCAAACTTTTTTGGCCTGCCCTAGAAGCAATGCAATTTTATGTAAGCTTTGCTAACGGTTCAAATCCTAATTATACTTGGAATCCAAGGATGCATCATTCAGTTGATTCTTTTATTGAAGGCAAAACAGCAATGATGATTGGCTATACTTACGCTATTGAAACCATAAAAAATAAAGCTCCTCATCTTAATTTTAAAGTAGTAGAAATACCTCAAGTTAAAGGAGTTCAACCGGGGAAGAAACTTACTTTTGCTAATTATTGGGGTTATGTAGTATCTAGAGAATCAGCTGAAGTAGCCAACAAGCCTTTAGAAGCTTGGAAATTTTTAAAATTTTTAGGAGAGAAAGAACAAATTGGCTATTATGCAGAAGAAACTAAACAGCCGGCTTCCCGTTTGGATGTAATTGGAGAGCAAATCGGAGAACCTGGTTTAGGGACATTTGCTCAGCAAGCCTTGTTAGCTAAAAGTTTTATTCAGCCGGATGAAGCTAAGATCCAAAGTATCTTTAATGAAAATATAGAGAGAACTGCTCTAGGTTGGGAAAACGCAAGAGAAGCAGTTGAAAAAATTCATACCAAACTGGAGATACTTTTGAAAGAGTATAAAAGTAAAATAAACTTTTAACTATGAAATTAAAAAAAATAATCTTACCCTTAATTTTTTTTCTAGTCCTGGGAAGCTTTATTTTTTTACCCTTTTTAACCAATGGCGCTCTTTACAATCCTATTGGAGAAGTTACCGGGGAGGGTAACCCTGATGAAATGTTAGTCAACTTGATCGCTAATATTTTAGATATTGTTTATAAAGTTGTTATTGGTTTATCTCTAATTTTTATTATTATTGGAGGAATTATGTATATGGTTGCTAGTGGGAATGATGAAAAAATGACCAGAGCAAAAAAGATGATAATTTATGCCATTATAGGGTTGGCAATAGCTATTGGAGCAGCAGTCTTTCTAAAAGAAGTAGCTAAAGCTTTAGGCTCTAAAGCACTGTTTACTATCTCCGGCGCAAACATGGAAACCACCGGCAGTATGAGCGGAGTTTTAGAAAAAACAATTTCCTTGTTGCTTACTTCCTTAGGAATGCTAGGAATCATTGGGTTGATTATTGGCGGTTTTTGGTATCTTCATGCCGGCGGGGATGAACAAAAAGCGGAAATTGGAAAGAAAACTTTAACTTATTCTATTTTAGGTTTAATAATATCTATCGGTTCATTGGTAATTGTAAAACAAGTTGCTGCTCTTTTTTAGAATCAGCTAATCCTAATTAAGATAAAAATGAAATTACTATTTGAAAAAATAAAAGTTGTCGTTCTCAATTCAATTCCTTTGGCAATTTTGGCTATTGGTATGCCCTTTTTCAAAGCGCAAGCTTCAATTAAAATTGAAAATCCATTGGCTGCATCTAGTTTTGGAGGGAAGGAAGGAGTAGCTTCTTCTATAATTGAAACATTGATGAATTTTGTAGCAGGCATTGCCATAATTATGTTAATAATTTCCGGCATTCTCTACATATTTTCTCAAGGCAATGAGAACCGGACCGGGATTGCTAAAAAAATGCTTTCGGGAGCGGTAATTGGCTTAGCTGTTGTTTTAGGAGCGAAAACATTTTTGAAGGAGATCTATATTATTTTTCACAAGACTGCTCCTGACGCTGAAATTAACGCGGCTCAAAGCGCTTTTCAAATTGTAGAAAGAATTCTTTCCCTACTCTTGTCAATAACAGGTATGGTTGGTATAATTAGTTTTATCTGGGGGGCTTTAATTTATTTTACTTCAGCTGGTAACGAAGACAGAGCAGCTAAAGGTAAGAAACAGATAATTTATTCGGTGTTAGGATTAGTAATAGCCATTGGTGCTTTAGTAATAGTGAAACAAATAAACAGCTTACTTCAATAAAAAATATTCTTTATAAATAATTATTAAAAAGTAAAAAGCAAAATGAAACAAAAACTATTAAAGCTAGTTCCGGTTTCTGTGCTGTCGTTAATAATGCCTCTATTTTCAAGAGCTGATTGGGGTGATGGTAGAGGTGATGCAGGAGATCAAGATTTGCCAGGAGGGACCATTCATGACATTGTTTTTAATCTAGCCAGCTGGATGCTCTTGATTTTGGGTTCCATTGCGATTATTGGTTTTGTAATTTCCGGTATTCTTTATCTAACAGCAGCCGGGGATGACGAAAGGATGGAAACAGCCAAGAAGGGTATGATTTATTCAATTATTGGAGTAGTGGTTGGTCTGTTGGGTTATGTAATTGTTCAAGCTGTTGATTCTTGGTTAGGACATTCAAGTACAGACTTTTAATTTTTTTCGAGAAAATAAAAATCATTTAATATTCATAAATGCTCAAAAAGGCTTTAGCTGTTGATTTAAATTATCCTCAAACTGGTTTGCCGGCGGGTGGAGGAGGAGATGCTCCAGTGGCTAATGTCTTTGTTAATTTAATGAGCTGGCTTTTAATTATTTTGGGTTCATTAGCTATTATTAGTTTTGTGATAGCAGGTATTATTTATTTAACTGCTACCGGTTATCAAGATAAAATGGATCAAGCTAAGAGGGCTATGCTGTACTCACTCATTGGAACTATTGTTGCCTTACTTGGTTTTGTAATTGTTAAAGCTATTGATGCTTGGCTGAGAGGATCAATGAATTTTTAATTTTTGCTATTTAGAATTTAGCTAAAAATTTTACTGCGTTTTATCTCTACAAAGATGGGAGTTTAAATATTCAAAAATAAAAAAATATCAAAAAACTTTTTTCTGTAAATTCTTGGTTTCAGTTATTTTTTTGGAGAGATAAACATTGTTTGAATTTTTAAATTTACTGGCACAAAGAGATGAAAATAGTTAGTTTTAATCATTCAGCTTTCCACTTTCGCAAGAATAACAAAAAACAGTATTTTAATTTGGCTTACCGATTTTTCTTTTTTTCTTTTTTGGTCTTAGGATTTGGACTTTTTGCCCGTCCGGCGTCGGCAGTTCTTTTTTTTTCTGATTCCCCAGGCTTAGCTGAGGTAGTAGGAAATTTAACCGGTCTCTTTTTAAAAATTTTGGGAATGGCTGGAGTTGTTGCTTTTGTTATAGCTGGGATTATGTATCTTGCCTCTGCTGGTAATCAGGAGAAGACTGAAATTGCTAAAAGATATTTAAAATATTCAATTTTAGGTTTAGTTATCGCAATTGGCTCTTTTGTTATTATAAAACAAATAGCTAAACTTTTAGGATAAATAAAGTTAAAAATTAAAAAATAGAGGACAGAATAAATTAGAATTCTCCAATTTTTAATTATTCGTTTAATTATTTAAAAATAAAAAGACAAATGTTTAAATTATTTACAGCTTCTTTAACCCTGCTAATGTTGGCCTTTACGGTAAGTGCTAATGAAGCTACTAATGATCCACTTCCCCCTGGTGACCCTTATGTTGTAATTAGTGGAGATGAAACGGAAGAAGGTAACCCTGCTACATCTGACGATGAAGACCTTGGTGATTTTAAAGGTGGTGGTTATACGGAAGAAGGCAATCCTGCTACATCTGACGATGAAGACCTTGGTGATTTTAAAGGCGGTGGTTATACGGAAGAAGGTACTTCTGCTAGTGGCTCTTCTTCTGGTCCTTTGCTAAATACATCACCTAGTTCTTCGGGCAGTGGTGGTGCCTGGCAAAGAGGGAAAGATAAAACGAGCCAGTTAGGATTGCCAGAGGGAACAATTGCTCAAATTGTTTTTGAATTTGCCAGTTGGATTTTACTTATTTTTGGTTCGGTGGCAATTATTGGTTTTGTTATTGCCGGAATTCTCTATTTAACTTCGGCTGGAGATGAAGATAAAATGAAAAAAGCCAAGCAAGGCATGATTTATGCAATTATTGGAGTAGCTGTTGGTTTGCTAGGCTATGTGATTGTCCAAGCTGTAGATGAATGGCTATGGGGATTTAGTGATACTTTTTAGCTGACTCTATTTAGAAACTTTTAAGGTGGTTTAATATAAATAAATAATAAATAGATATCAAAATGAAAAAAGAAATTTTAAAAACTTTATTGGTTTCTTTGCTGATTATAGCCTTTCCTTTTGCTTTAAAGGCTGTTGAGGGGCAACTTCCCACT
>CAZTZK010000035.1:0-11528 GCA_964618065.1 uncultured Candidatus Saccharibacteria bacterium
CAGACGCTCCCCGCCTGCCGGTAGGCAGGTAACTCACCCGAAGGGTGACCAGCCTCTGGCTGGCAACTGAGCTAACTGCCCCATAAATTATAAATTGAACTACTTAGAAAACTTACAATACTTTTCTTAATGAGCAGACGCTCCCCGCCTGCCGGTAGGCAGGTAACTCACCCGAAGGGTGACCAGCCTCTGGCTGGCAACTGAGCTAAATGCCCCCAACCTGCCCTGTATATGCGAGGCAAAGGCTAGCTGAATTTAGAAAAGATCCCCTCCTGCCATCATATCTTGAGCCATCTTTTTCTGAATAGTTTTAGTTGCTGCATTTACGGCTTTCCTAATATTTTTTTCTAGTTTTCTATCATTTCTATCAGCAATAGAAATTGCCAAAATTTTCATAGATCCGTTCATTTTGACTTTGACACCGTTTATTTCTTCTTCAATTTCTACATTTTCCATTTGCTTCTTAATTTTTCTAAGCTGTTTTAGCTTCTCAAGCATGATAATTTAAATTAAAAATAAAAATTTATTTTCTGTTAATTACAATTCTACTTGAGCATTGTCTCCAATAACAAGCCGATGACCGCTTGGTTTACTTGAATTCTCCGAAGAAATCAAACAATTTCTGCCAATCAAACTATCAGTGATTCTTTTGGGACAGTTAATTATCTGGGAGCCTTCACAAATAATAGAATGGTGAATCTCCGCTCCTTCAATGGTACAATTATCAGCAATGGCAGTATAAGGCTCTATGGAAGAATTTTCAATTTTGCAATTTTTCCCAATAGCAATGGGCCCTCTCAGCAAAACTTTTTTTCCTATTTTAGTACCTTTACCAATAATAACTTTTCCTTCTAACCTTGCCTCTTTATCTAAAGATCCTTGAATATTACTCTTCAAAATACCTGAAAGAACTAAGCTATTTCCTTCCAAAAGGTCTTCCGGTTTTCCTGTATCTTTCCACCAACCGGTTATTTTTTTATATCCTACTCGAGCTCCTTTTTTTATTAAATAAGTATGAGCATCTGAAATTTCCAATTCTCCTCGGTTACTTTCTTTTATATTATTTACTGCTTCTAAAACTTTTTTAGAATAAATATAAATTCCTGTGACAGCATAATTGCTTTGCGGTTTTTTAGGTTTTTCTTCTACTTTTATTATTTTTCCATTCTTCATTACAGGTACTCCAAATCTTTCCGGATCAGGTACTTGAGAAAGAGCTAATAAACAATCTAGTTTCTTTTGCTTAAATTCTTCAACCATTCCTTTTAGAGAACCCAGGATAATATTGTCTCCTAAATAAAACAATAAATCACTACCAGCTAACCATTTTTCTGCATTTTTTATTACATGGGCTACTCCTAAGGCGCCCCCCTTCTGCTCCAGATAAGTTATTTTTAAATTCCATTTTTCTCCACCTCCTAAAACCTTTCTAATATCTTTGTCTCCTTCATTAATATTAATAGCCACTTCTTTAACCCCTGCTTCTTTTATCTTCTCTAGGGCATAAAAAATCATTGGTTTATTAGCAATGGGAAAAAGATGTTTATTGAGAGTATAAGTTAGGGGCCTTAGTCGAGTTCCATGACCACCAGCAGTAATTATAGCTTTCATAGATAGTATTTAAAATTTAAAAAATAGAACTAATCTAAATTAACTCTTTAGAATTTATAATCCTACAATTATTTATTTTTTAAAGCAATAAATTCCCGAACAGCTTCTTCCCAACTTCTCAGTTTTGGAAACTTAGTATTCAATAATATTGAAAAAGCCGGTCTTTTAGCAGGACGAGGGAATTGCTTTGCTCCAATTGGTTTTACTCCAATAGAACTACCCGCGATTTGAAATAACCTAACAGCACATTCATACCAAGTACAAGGATCTCCATTAACAAAATGATAAACTCCAAAAGCCCATTTTTTAGAATTCATTGATTTGCCTTTCCCAAATCCTAACAATTTTCTTGTAGCTTCTGCTAGATCGGGAGTATAAGTAAAACAACTCGTTTCTTCATTTATTACTTCAATGTTCTTTTTCCTTCGGCTAAGATCAAGCATAATATCAATAAAACTTTTTTTTGAAATATCACTCTTGCCCGATGGGCCAAAAAGCTTAGAAGTCCTAATTAAAAAATAACGCTTTGTTCTTTTTTCAATCTCTTGTTCTCCTAAATATTTACTCTTTCCGTAATTTTGGATTGGATCGCCAATATCACTCTCTAAATAACCTTCCTTTTTATCCCCTCTAAAGACATAATCTGAAGAATAATGAACCAAAACTGCTTCTATTTTTCTACAAATCTTTGCTAGATAGCCGGGACCATAGCCGTTAACCTTTTTAGCTAATTCAAATTCTTTTTCATCTTCCTCACATTTATCAACATCGTTATAAGCTGAAGCATTAATAACTATTTGAGGATTTAATTTTGTTATTTTTAAATTCAATTCTTTTTCATTCGTTATATCTATATCTTCCTTATCCCATCCAAGAGGATTTAAATCTTTAAAAACTTTCATTAACTGCTGGCCCAGGCTTCCTTTATGCCCAATAATTAAAATTTTCATCAAATAAAAATAGAAATTACGTAATTAATTACTTACTAAAACGAGCAAGTGTCTTATCCTTTATTTTCCATACTGCCGTTTATAATATTCTAAATATTCTCCATCCTTTATCTTCTGCCACCATTTTTTATTCTTTTGATACCATTCTACCGTTTTTTTTAAGCCTTCATCTAATTTATATTGAGGTTCCCAATCTAATTCTTCTCTAAGTTTGCTATTATTAATTGCATAACGGAAATCATGGCCCGGTCTATCTTTTACATATTTTATTTTATCTTCTCCAAGCCCTAAATTAGTAAGTAACATTTTGACAATCTCTATATTGCTACGACGCTCTCCTGTGCCAATATTATAAACCTCGCCTTCTTTCCCCTGATTCATTATCAAATCTACGGCCCGACAATGATCTTCGGTAAAAATCCATTCCCGCACATTTTCTCCATTACCATAGAGAGGAGTTTTTTTTCCTTCTAATAAATTAGTAATAAAAAGAGAAATTAATTTCTCCGGATACTGATAGGGACCATAAAAATTACAGCTGTGAGTAACAATAACAGGAGTTTCATAAGTTTTAAAATAAGCCCGGCACATAAGATCTCCGCCTGCTTTAGAAGCACTATAAGGACTATTGGGAAGGAATGGAGAGTTCTCTGTAAATTCCCCTGTTTTAGTATCTCCAAAAACTTCATCAGTTGATATTTGAATCATTTTTTTTGCCCGTTTCTTTCTAACAACTTCTAAAAGTTCATAGGTTCCTAAAACATCTGTTTTAATAAAAGCTTCGGGATCCATTATGGAGCGATCTACATGAGTTTCAGCTGCATAATTTATAATAATATCCACTCCTTTTCCGATTCCTTTTGCAACATCATTTTTGTTAGCAATGTCCCCTTTTACAAAAGTATAATTAGGATTATTTTCTATATCTTTTAAATTTTCTAGATTGCCTGCATAAGTAATTGTGTCCAAATTAATAATCTCAGAATCTGGATATTTTTTAAAAAGATAATGAATAAAATTAGAGCCCATAAATCCGGCTCCACCAGTAATAAGAAAACGCATAAATTTAATTAAAAATAAAAAATTAAAGATTGCTTTTCTACTTTTTGTTGTTTTTATAATACCATAAAGCTGACACCAAAAAAATATCTTTAATTTTTTCGGTAGTTATCATATCAACAATTTTTTCATAGGAAAATATATGAATTTTTATATCCTGCTCTGTAGCATCAGCAGGATATTTTACTTTTTTTAACTTCTTTGCCAAAAAAATATGGTTTTTATTCCTAATAAAACTTGGGGAAGGATAAACTTCTCCAATCTTTTTCCAATAAAGAGCTTTTAAACCTAATTCTTCAGCTAATTCTCTAATAGCAGCCGCTTTTGAGTTCTCTCCTTCTTTAACTCCTCCACTAGGAAATTCCAATGTTTTTCTGTCCAAAGGATAACGCCACTGCTCAACCAGATAGAATTCTTTGTCTTTTTTTTCAGCAATGATTGTTACAGAATCCGGTCTTTCAGCAACAGTATATTTCCCCTTTTTATCGTCGGGTTGAATAACCGAATCACGTCTTATTTTTATAAAAGGATAATGCTCATAAACATAACGTTGGCTTATTTTCCTCCAGGGCTTTTTTTTATTTTTTTCCATATTTTACATTTTCAAACTATCTAAGACAGGTTCTTAAGAAATTTTAAATTTAGAGTGAGGATCTTTTTCGTGTCTTATTTCGTCAACTTTTTCTTTTTTATCTTTTCCGGCATAGAGACGATTAGGGTAATTAAGGCACCAGGCTTCTTTATCACTAACATTTTTATAGCCATGGACAACTCCTGGAGGCACAATAACCAACCCCGGCTTATTTTCCCCAAACTTATATTTTTCAAATTTGCCAAAAGTAGTTGAATCTTTACGATTATCCCAAAGATGAAGTTCAAATTTTCCCGGACCAATAAAAACAAAAATATCTGTTTGATCTTCATGTTCGTGAGGCCCTCTAACTACACCAGGTTTTGTCATGGAAACATAAGACATAGCTGGCTGAGTCCCTTGAGGGATCTCGTCCGTTCTAAATGTTTCTAAAAGCCAACCACGATCATCTGTAAATTTTTCAAGTTTTTTAGCTACAACTCCCTTAATCATAATAATTATTTTAATAAATTAATAACAGAAACCTACCAAAATACTATCATAAATTAAAAATACTAAAAAGAAACTGTTATGAGTTATAATTTCTTTATCACTTCGAGAATTTTTAACTTTTAACTCTTAAATCCTTCCTAAAATGATACTCTTCTCTAATTTCCTACTCTTCCTCTGAAAAATATTCCCTAAAAGCTTCTTTTGCAACTGGAACTGCTGCGTCAGAGCTTTCTCCCCCTTCTTCAATAATGACAACCAATACTAATTGAGGGTTATCTACAGGAGCAAATCCAACAAACCATGAATGGGTATTTTCAGTCCCTCCAATTTGAGCAGTTCCTGTTTTACCTGCAACAGCAACATCTAATTCTTTTAAAGTTTGAGCCGTACCAGCAACTACTGTCTCTCGCATAGCATCACGCACAATCTTTAAATAAGACTCCTTAACAAAATTAGAATTAATAATTTCAGGCTTTAATTCTTGAATAACTTTTCCAGATGATTCATCTATAATTTTATCAACCAGATGAGGGCGAAATAAAAAACCTCCATTTGCAATAGCAGCAATATAATTAGCAATTTGAAGAGGAGTACTTGTTATATCCCCTTGCCCGATAGAGACATGATATGTATCTCCAATATACCAACGTTCTCCCTTTTTTTCCTCTTTCCATTCCGGAGTAGGGATAAAACCTGTTTTTTCAGATTCCAAATCAATCCCAGTTAATTCTCCCAGACCAAATTCTTTCTCGTATTGCTTAATTTTTTCCGGCCCCAATCCTTTAAAATCATCAAAACCTCCCCCTACGTGATAAAAGAAAATATTACAAGATTCAGCGATTGCTTTTCTAAGATTAATTCCCGGCCCATGAGTTTTCCAATCCCCAAAGCTCCAACTGCCTAATCTTAAAACTCCATGGCAATCAAAAGAAGTATTTTCATTAATAATTCCTTCTTCTAGAGCAGCTAAACCCAATAAAGGTTTAATAGTAGATCCTGGAGCATAGGTTCCGGAGATAGATCTATTCAGTAAAGTTTTTGCGGGATCATTTACCAATCCTTGATAACTAGTAGAGTCAATCTTTTTAGAAAATAAATTATTATCATAACTAGGAAGACTAACCAAAGCTCTGATTAATCCATTGTTAGGATCAATTGCTACAGCAGCACCCTTAACTCTTTGGTCATTTTCTACACCTTTTTTATCTTTAAAAATATTTTCCATTGATTGGTAAAGAACTGCTTGCAAATCTTTATCAATACCTAGAACAAGACGGTTCCCTGGATAAGGAGCACTATTTTCTAAATTCCTTAAAATTTTACCTGAAGAATTAACTTCTACATATTCAAAGCCTGCTTTCCCCCGAAGATTTTTCTCCCAATACTTTTCAATACCTGTTTTGCCGATATTGTCTGTTATTAAATAATCAGAATTTTCTACCAGATCTTCTTTGGCTACTTTTCCCATATAACCTAAAGCATGAGAAAATAAAAAAGGATATTTATATTCTCTGACAGCTGTTTTTTCTACTAAAAATCCAGGGCATTCTTCTTTCAAAATTTCTGTTTCAATAGCCTTCTCTCTAGTAATATTTTCTTCAAGAAGATAAAGCTGAGAAGAATCAAAAGAAAAATCATCGGGTTGAGAAAGAGAAAAAGCAGAAAAACATTTATCTAGGACCTCTTTTCGAGCAAGATTATCTTTAGGAAGAAAATCCGCCACAAGAACTAAATCAAAACTGGCAACGTTAGCTACTAGCTCATTTCCTTTTCTATCAACAATTATGCCCCGAGGAGCTTTAATAACAATTTTATGGATTCTATTATTTTCAGCTCTTTGAATATAATAATAACCCTTAACAATCTGGAGATGAGCTGTTCTAAGAGCAATGATTACAATAACTAAAAAGATACCTATCCAAAATTTTTTCAGATTATTTAAGCCTACAGGCTCTTCCATTTTTCTTCTTTCGTGTTCTCCTCCATGAGTCATGGCATCAGAAATTTCAATCTCCCCAGATTCTGCTATTTTTTTACGAAAACTATTAAACATTTAAGAATAATTAGAAAACCGCCAATAAAAAGAAAATTACCATAATGATTGCTATAAGAACTTTAACGGCAGCACCCGCTAAAAAACCAATCAGGCTACTCAAGCCGGCCTTCAGAGCTTGTTTCCCTCCTTTTTTAGCAAAGATTAATTCAGCTATAAAAGCACCTAAAAAAGTTCCGACAATTAAACCTCCAAAATTAAAAAAGATTAGTCCAACAAGCCCTCCTAAAATTGTTCCTCCAATTGCTGCTGATGAAACTTTGGCTTTTTTAGCTCCTAGTGCTCCTGAGATAAAATCAAGAACAAATGAGATTAAAGCTAATAATATCAGAAAACCTATAATCTTAAAATCTACCTTGTCAAATTTATCATAAAAGCCATAGATTAAAGCACCCAAAACAATTAAAGGGGGCCCCGGTAGAAGAGGTAAAAATGAGCCAACAATTCCAGCTAACATCAAGACAGCAACAATTATATAAACTAGGATGGTAATCATTGAAAATTAAAAAGGGATTTGATTGGTACTTAATTATTTTTTAATTCCCATCTCATTCCTTTTATCTTTAAATAATTCTTTAATTGATCAAAAGAATCTCCGCTAAAATTATAAGTTCCGGCTATTTTTATATTAGATGCTATTTTAGTCTTCTTTTCCTTAAGTCTAAAAATAATTTTCCCTTCTCCTCTATCAAGCAGAGAGAGCAGCCTTTTAATTTCCGTAGAATTTCCATTCTTTCTAGCATAATCTATAAAAAGAATTTTTTCTTTTTCTCCAGAAGATATTTTTTTTTCTTTTTTTGATTCTTCCTTTAGAGGAAAAGAATGTTGTAATTTTTTATCCATTTTCTTCCTTTGATTAGCGGTTTTATCTCCAATTGCTTCATCTATCCCTCCAACATTATCACAAAGTATTTTTAAATTGCCTTCTTTATCATTCATTTTTCCTTCTACCCAAATTGCTTTATCTTCTTTTAAAATTTCAGAGAATCTAGAATAAACATTTGGAAAAACAACTAACTCCAACCTACCCGTTAGATCTTCCAATTCAATAAAAGCCATCTCCTGATTATTTTTAGTATAAATTTTTTTTACTTTTACAATAATTCCTCCTACTCTCACTGAATCTCCTTCTCCTTTAAAATGATGAGTCTCCCAATCTTTTTGCTCTTCATCTTCTCCCAAAAAATCATGTTGTAATTGCATAATCGGAGTAGTGTTCTCTCTTAAAAAATCTTCATATTCTTTCAAAGGATTATCAGTTATATAAACACCCAATAATTCTTTTTCCCAACTCAAACGCTCTTTTTTACCAACCTTTATTCCTTCACCAAAAGAAAAAATGTCGTCATTTTTTTTCTTTACTTCCAAATTATCTCCAAAAAGGCTCCTTTGTCCTCTTCTTTTATTATCTCTCGCCTCTTTAGCATATTTTAAAATTTTATCTATGTTAGCCAACACTTTTCCTCTATCGGCAATTTCATCAAGAGCTCCGGATTTGGCAAGACTTTCTAATGATTTTTTGTTTAAATCTTTACTGGCAACTCTTTGAGAAAAATCAGCAATATTTTTGTACTTACCATTTTTCTTTCTTTCTTGGACTATTGATTTAACAACATTTTTCCCTACATTTTTAACAGCTTCCAACCCATAACGGATAAAAGAATTCTCTTCCTCTTTTTTATCTATCGCTGCAAAACGACCAAAACTTTCATTAACATTAGGGGGCAAAACCGGGATATTCATTTTACGGCATTCTTCAATTTCAATAGCGATTCTATCAATATCGTTTTCATCACTAGAAAGAACCGCCGCCATAAATTCTGCCGGGTAATAAGCTTTAAAATAAGCTGTCTGATAGCCAATCATAGCATAACAAGCACTATGAGCCCAATTAAATCCATAGCCGGCAAAAGGTTTGATAAAGTCCCAAATTTTTTCAGCTGTTCTCCCTTTTATCTTATTATCAATACAACCTAAAATAAATTTATCTCGTTGTTCATCCATGAGTTTTTTAATCTTTTTCCCCATGGCTTTTCTTAAATAGTCAGCTTCTCCAGCAGTAAAACCGGCTAATTGTTTAGCAATTTCAATAACTTGTTCTTGAACTACCACAATTCCATAGGTCTTCCCTAAAATCGGTTCTAGTTTAGGATGAAGATAAGTTATTTTTCTCTTCCCATGTTTACCGGCAATATAATCAGGAATCCAATCCATTGGTCCCGGACGATAAAGAGCAACCATATCAATCAGATCCTGAAATTGAGTAGGTTTA
The DNA here is from genome assembly GCA_964618065.1 of uncultured Candidatus Saccharibacteria bacterium. Lineage (GTDB taxonomy): Bacteria > Patescibacteriota > Minisyncoccia > CAIUEV01 > JAHKAQ01 > M55B174. The sequence goes on from CAZTZK010000035.1 coordinate 9,030, forward strand.
AGCTCTTTGAGATATCTTTTAAAGCCTGCTGATTCAAATTGAAATACTCCTGTGGTTTCTCCTTGTGAAAAAATTTTAAAGGTTGCAGGGTCATCAATTGGAATTTTGTCTAAATTTATTTCTTTTTTATATTTAGCTCTAATAATGTCCACAACATTTTGAAGAACTGTAAGATTTTTAAGACCCAAAAAATCCATTTTCAAAAGACCTAAAGATTCAATTGATTTTCCTTCATATTGAGTCACTATTGCTTCTTCTCGATTTTTTCCTGAGCTTACATTCTTCTGTAAAGGAACATACTTAACCAAAGGCTCTTTAGAAATTACTACCCCACAAGCATGAGTTGAAGCATGACGAGCAACTCCCTCAAGTCTTTTAGCCATTTCAATAACTTTCTGTACTGCGGGATCACCATCATACATTTTTTGAAACTCTGAAGATTTTTTTAAGGCTCCTTCTAAATCGGTAAAAAATGGAATTTCTTTCGCAATTTTGTCGCAAAAATCATAAGGATAATTTAAAGCCCGGCCAGCGTCTCTTACTGCTGCTCTAGCAGCCATGGTGCCAAAAGTAATAATTTGAGCCACTTTATCTCGGCCATATTTTTTAGCAACGTAATCAATCACTTCATCTCGTCTATTATCGGCAAAATCAATGTCTATATCGGGCATACTAATTCGGTCAGGATTTAAAAATCTTTCAAATAAAAGCTCGTACTTTATGGGATCTACATTAGTAATTTTTAATAAGAAGGAAACAATACTCCCAGCCGCAGAACCTCTTCCCGGACCTACAATAATTTTATTATCCTTTGCCCAATTAACAAAATCAGCCACTATTAAAAAATAAGAAGAATAGCCCATCTTTTTTATGATCCCTAATTCATAATTAAGTCTCTTAATTATTTTAGCGCTTGGTTTTTTTCCGTAACGATAATTTAACCCTTGAAAACAAAGATTTTTAAGATATTCAGCTGGGCTTTGAGATCCCGGAATTTCAAAATGAGGCAAAATTGTTTTTCCCATTCGGGGATAAAAATTACACCTTTTTCCGATTTTAACAGTATTGGCAAGAGCTTCGGGAAGATCGGCAAAATGTTTCTCCATCTCCTGAGGCGATTTAAGATACAAGTCAAAATCTGTCATTTTCATTCTATCCTCGTCTTCTACTTTTTTATTCTGCTGAATACAAACCAAAATATCTTGAGCTTCTTTATCTTCAGGCTTCACATAATGAACATCACAAGTAGCCACTAATTGCGCTCCTGTTTCTTCAGAAAGTTTAACTAAAGATTTATTAATTTTTTTTTGATTTTCAGAATTTTCGTGATATTCCAGTTCAAGAAAAAAATTATTCTTGCCAAAAATTTTCTGGTATTCCCTAATAATTTTTTTAGCTTTTCCTAAATTATTAGCCAAAATAGCCTGGGGGACTTCTCCGGCGGCACAAGCACTAGTGGCTATAAGACCCTTGCTATACTTTGCCAATAATTTTTTATCAACTCTTGGCTTGTAATAAAAACCTTCTAAATGAGCCTTGGTAACTAATTGAATAAGATTGCGATAACCAGTCTCGTTTTCTACTAAGAGTAATAGATGATACCTTTTATCGTCTATTTTAGGTTGCTTATTCTTCATACTGTTAGCTGCTAAATACATTTCACAACCGATAATCGGTTTTACCCCATAATCTTTTGCTTTTTTAAAAAATTCTATGGCTCCATACATCACTCCATGGTCAGTTAAGGCCAGGGTATCCATACCCAACTCTTTGGTACGAGCCAAGAGATCGTCAATTTTACCTAAACCATCCAATAAAGAGTAATGGGAATGAACATGCAGGTGAACAAATTTTGGTTTTTTTTTGGATAACATCAAGCTATTATGCTATAATTTGTGGAGATAAAGGGATTTGAACCCTTGACCTCTTCCATGCCATGGAAGCGCTCTGCCAACTGAGCTATATCCCCTTGCTAAAAACATCACTTCAATCAAGAATACAAAATTAAAAATGAAGAAGCAAGTTTTAAAAATAAAAAGTAAAAAAAGAAAATAAAAATCAAAAATTAAAATAATATTTCTTATATTTTAACTATGAAAAAAATTTTCTACACTTCTATTTTTACCAGCTTTATTTTATTAAGTAGTTTTAGTTTTGTCTCAGCGATGGAATCTTTGGTCCCTTGTGGACCGGGCACGGGAGAAATGTGTACTCTCTGTCATTTTGTTTTACTAGCAAAAAATATCTTTGATTTTATTTTAAAAATATCCTTTGCAGCTGCAATTCTTTTTGTTGCTATCGCGGGTATTCTTTATATTACTTCCGCCGGATCGGAGAGCTTGATGAAAACAGCTAAACAAGCTATGACCTACGCATTGGTAGGGTTTGGACTCTGTCTGGCCGCTTGGCTTCTAATCCAAATAGTTGCTTCAGCTTTAGGATACACAGAAACCTGGTGGAAAATAGATATGGATTGTGCAGATTTTGGGGAAACTCAAA
>CAZTZK010000036.1:0-3494 GCA_964618065.1 uncultured Candidatus Saccharibacteria bacterium
TATCAAGTAAAACTTGAGAAAACTGGATACGAGACAGTAAGCACATTCCCACTTTATCCAACCAGCTCTTTCAATCCAGTTGATAAACATGTTAGTGTAGTCGCCGGTAAACTCAACGCTAGGTCTTTACAAATAAACGAGTTAGGCGATTTAACTGTTCAAATTTTGGATGAAAGTAGCCTTCCTCTTCCTAATTTCAGCGTAGCTCTTAAAGGAGGGAGGATTATAGGCTATTCGGAGGAAGAAAATCCTCAAACGATTTATTCTTTTGATGAGAATGATCTAATCACTAATGGTTCAGGAATTATCGCTTTAGATGATACTAGCCCGGGAAATTATTTTTTTTCAATTAATGATTCTAATTATGAAATTGTAAAAATTAATCCGGGAAATCCTTTTGAACTTTCAGCTGGGGGGACAACTGATGCTCAGGCAACTTGTGTAGCAAATACAGTTGATTCTTTATTGATTATTGTTCAAGATAATTTAACCAAAGAAGCAATTCCTGAAGCTTCTGCTACAGTTACTGGACCTAATTATAGCGCCGTTGATCAAACAGATGCTCTGGGCAAAGCTTTTTTTTGGCAAGAATTAATGGAACAAGGAGAATACCAAATTAATGTTGAGGCAGATGGATACGTAAGTTATTCGGGAACGTCTAGCTTATTAGGTTTAACAAAAGTAGAAATCTATTTGGATGCTGTTGAATAATGAAATCTCAATTTTTTATTGTAAAATTTTCAATAAAATCAGCAATCTTTAGAAATTTTGTTCTTTCTAAACAGCAGAAACATGAAAAGTGAGAAAATAAAAAATAGTCAGAAAGGAATGACAGCAGTAGAAGCTTTAGTTGCAATTTGTCTTTTTGCTGTTGCTTCAACTTTAATAGCTTCTTTTATCGTTTTTAGCTTTAAGAATCATTTGAAAGTAAATGAAGAAGCTTTAGCTCTTGATAGAATTAATATCAATATTCAGAAGATAGTTGAAGAATTAAGAAAAATGAAAACTGGAGAAAATGGAAGCTTTCCCGTAGAAGAAGCTTTACCTAATGAAATTATTTTTTATTCTGATATCAATAAAGATGGGCTTGCTGAGAGAGTAAATTATTTTTTAGAAAACGGTGATTTATTTAAAGAAGTTATTATCCCGACCGGAGAACCGTTAGATTATTTAGAAGCTAATGCGGAAAGAACTAAAATAGCTAGTGAAATTATTAACGATGAAGCTAACCCTATTTTTAGATATTTAGGAATTGATCCTTTAGGAGGTGGAAATAATTTGGAGCTTAGTCAGCCTTTAGATATTTTCAGAGTAAGACTGATTACTGTTTCTCTGATAACAAGCATCGGAAGTTCTGAGAAACAAAATTTAGTAGAATCAAAAGTTATGTTAAGAAATTTAAAAGATTATTAAAAATATTTAGCGATGTCTTTTGCCATCCAAAATAAATCTCAACTAGGAAACGAACAAAAGGGATCTGTTCTCCCTCTAGTTTTAATTTTTGGGAGCTTCTTTCTGATTATATTCACCAGCCTTTTATTTTATCTTTATGATCAGCGCCACCTAAGTGTTAAAAAAATTCAAAGGGAGGAAGCTTTTAATATTGCAGAGGCAGGGATTGAGATGTATCACTGGCACATTATAGCTGAGCTTGATGGAAAAACTGCCGAAGAAGTAAGCACTTACTGGAATGAAACTCCCTTAGGCATACCATCTTATGAAAGAGAATATAAAGATCCTCAGGGAACTGCTGTTGGTAAATTTAAGCTAGAAGTTACTGAACCGGAAGAGGGTTCTACCGTTATAAATTTAAGATCAACGGGATGGCATTATAATAATCCGGAAGTGAAAAGAATTATTGAAGTAGAGTTTAAAAAGCCCGCTTGGAGTGATTACGCTGTTTTGGCTAATGACGTAATGCGTTTTGGCGAAGGGACAGAAGTTTGGGGTTCTATCCATTCTAACGGAGGAATAAGATTTGACGGAATAGCTCATAATTTAATTTCTTCTTCCGAAGAGACTTATTGGGATCCGGATACTTTTAGTTGGCATGATGGAGTGTGGACTTCACAGTCTGACCCTAATCAAGTTTTTTTAGCTGGAGTAAAATATCCAGTTACTGAAACTGATTTTGGAGGAGTCACTACTGATTTGAAGAAAATGAGAGACGATGCTAAAGCGGAAGGAGTTTATCTGCCCTATGCCGGGCATTCCAAAGATGGTTATGAACTTGAGCTTAAAGAAGACGACAGTTTGGATGTCTATATAGTTAAAACAAGAGGATCTAGTTCTCACCATATTTATTCAAAAAGTTTCGATCAAAATTATCCTTTTCCTTCCAATGGTTTAATATTTGTGGAAGATGATGCTACTATTAAAGGAACCTTAAATGATGCCAAAATTACTATTGCCTGTGCCGATCTAACGAGCGGTTCTAACCATCGTAATATCTATATTGAAAATGATATTAAATATGCTAGTTATGACGGTACGGAAATTTTAGGACTTATAGCTCAGGGTAGTATAAAAGTTGGGCTTTATTCAGAGAATGATTTAAGAATAGATGGTGCTTTGATTGCTCAGAATGGTAATGTTGGGCGTGATTACTATAGTTTTTTTGACAGTTTTACTTATTATAAAAGAGATACAGTTACTGTTTATGGCGCAATTGCTACTAATAATCGCTACGGCTTTTCTTGGCTTTGTTTGGGAACATATTGTAGTGGTTACCTGAATCGTAATATCACTTATGACTCTGAACTGATTTATAATATCCCGCCCTTTTTCCCGACACAAAACAGTTATAGCCTTGATAGTTGGGAAGAGATTCAATAAAATATAGAGAGCAATCTTATTTTCAGTCTAAAAAATATAATCAAAAAAGAAAAATATTATAACAATTAAATTTATTCAGTGTTTAATAAAATAGATTATTCCAATAGTTTTGGCATTCAAATTGAAGATAATGCGATTCGGATGTCAGAAATAAAAAAAAGTGGGAAAGGTTTAGAAATAACAGGTTTTTTTAAAAAAAGTTTAGATTCTGGTGTTGTTGAAAGGGGAGTAGTAAAAAAAATTAAGATTTTAGCTGAAATTATAGACCAAAGTATGCTTAATTGTACTCCCAGTTCTATCAAAAAAAGGAGAGTAATCTGTTCAGTTCCTGAATATAAATCTTTTGTTAAAATAGTTGATGTTCCTTTCATGAGAGAGGAAGAAGCAGCTGAAACGATTAAATGGGAAATAGGAGATAATATCCCTCTCCCCTTGGAAAGAATTTATTATGATTGGAAAATTGTAGAGAGTGATCAGGAAAAGGGTATAATGAAAGTTCTCTTAGTTGCAGCTTCTAAAAATGTTATTGACAGCAGAATCAAAGCTTTAGAAAAATGTGGCTTAACCCCAATTGGTTTTATTCCTGATTCTTTTGGTCTAAATCAATGTTTTGCTGTTGAGAAAAAAATAGACAACGAAACGAATAAAAAAAATAATTC
>CAZTZK010000037.1:0-17542 GCA_964618065.1 uncultured Candidatus Saccharibacteria bacterium
TTCTAAATTGTTGGTAACTCCTATATAAAGAATTCCGTCTTTTTTATTAGTTAATATGTAAATGTAATAATTTTTATCCATCATCTAAATCTTGGTTCTAGTCTTCTCAGGATTCCCGTTTTCACGGGAATGACAGATAAAGGGTGACCAGCCTCTGGCTGGCAATTGAGCTATCGGGACAAAATTGTTCTTGTTTGCTACCTCAAACTTATTCCAAAAAAGATCTCACCACTTGGGAGCTTTTTCTGTTTCAGTCTCAATAAGAACATCTTTTAAACTATCAAGATCTTCTAAAACTATTCCCGTTCCTCTAACAACCGCAGTTAAAGGATCTTCCATAACTTTTACAGGAGTTTCTGTTTGTTCTGCAATACTTTTATCCAAGCCTCTCAATAAACCACCACCACCAGCTAAAATAATACCTTTTTGCATAATTTCTGCAACTAACTCCGGCGGAGTATCTTCGATCGCACCTTTAACATTAGAAATAAGATTTTTAACCGAATGACTCAAAGCCTCTCTAATATGGGTATCGGAAACATCAATTTCTTTAGGTAAACCAGTTACAAGATCTCTCCCCCTAATTGTCATTTCAACTTCTTCTGGTATTTCATGAGCTGAGCCAATCGCAATTTTCACATCTTCTGCCGTTTTCTCTCCTAAAAGCATATTAAAATTTTCTCTCACATAACGAACTATATCTTCGTTTAGCTCATCGCCGGCAGTTCTTAAGCTACGAGAAATTACTACTCCCCCTAAAGAGATAACTGCAATTTCAGTAGTCCCTCCTCCAATATCTACAATCATATTACCCGCCGCTTCTTGAACTGGTAATCTAGCTCCAATTGCGGCTGCCATAGGTTCATCTATTAAAAAAGCTTCCCGGGCGCCGGCATTTTTAGTCGCTTCTTGAACTGCTCTTTTTTCAACTTCGGTTACTCCTGAAGGAATCCCCACAACAACTCGGGGACGGGGAAGTAAAGTAAAAGTTTCCTTATGGACTTTATTAATGAAATATTTTAGCATTTGTTCGGTAACTTCAAAATCAGAGATAACACCATCTACTAGAGGACGGCTAGCTACAATATGCCCTGGTGTTTTACCAACCATTTTTTTGGCCTCGCTACCAATAGCTAAAATCTGACCCGTTTTAGTATTAAGGGCTACAACTGAAGGTTCGTTAATAACTATTCCTTTACCTTTAACATAAACTAGAGTATTGGCCGTTCCCAGATCAATTCCTATATCATGCGAGAACCGACCAAATAATTTATCTAACATAATAATCCCTCCATCAAAATTTTCTTTACTTTTTTAATAAAATTTCCAGCAGTTCATTAACATCGACCATTTTGCTCTCTTTCGCTTTCCTATCTTTAATTTCATATTTTCCCGATTGAAGCGTTTTCTTACTTATTACCAAACGGTAGGGAATACCAATAAAATCACAATCGGCAAATTTTTCACCGGCAAATTTTTCTTCTCTATCATCCCACAATACTTCAACTCTTTTGTCTTGAAGAATTTTATAAATTTCTTGAGCACTTTTTCTAACTTGTGGATCACGAGAATCTAACTCTAAAAGATGTACTTGGAAAGGAGCAACTGTTGCCGGCCAGATTATTCCTTTCTCATCATTATTGATTTCCACAATAGCGCCCATTAATCTCTGCAAACCAATTCCGTAGCAACCCATTACTGCCAATTGCTTAGTTCCGTTTTCTTGAGAATAAAATAGATTAAAAGGTTTAGAAAATTTTGTTCCCAGTTTAAAAATATTTCCTACTTCAACTGCTTTTTCTTCTCTCAATTTATTATTACCACACTGGGAACATTTGTTGTCTTGATCTGCTAAAATTTCTTTATTAACAGCAGTTCTACATTTATCACAAATGTAAATGGAATCTTCTCCGGCGGGAGTCAACGTTTGAAATTCATGAGAATAAGGAGAGAAAGTTCCTCCTGAAGCATAAGTTAAGTAAGTCTTTTCTCCAATACCGCATTTCTGGAAAATTCTTCCATAAGCCTCCTTAACTATTTCATAATAGTTATCAAGATCTTCTTGCCCAGTATGAAAAGAATAAAGATCTTTCATCAAAAACTCTCTTGTTCTCAATACTCCCGATTTAACCCGCTTTTCATAACGAAATTTATTTTGAAATTGAAAAACATAAAGAGGTAAATCCTTATAAGAATTTATAATTTTCTTAGCCAAGGGGACCAGGACTTCTTCATGGGTAGGACCTAGAACAAAATTGTCTTTCTTGCCAGTTTCAACTTTATAAAGATCTTCTTTCATTGATTCCCAACGACCGGTCTCTTCCCAATTCTTTTTAGGATGAAGAGTAGGTAAAAAAATTTCTTGTCCTCCAACTGAATTTATTTCGTCTCTGATAATATTCTCTATTTTTTTTATTACTCTCCAACCTAAAGGCAATAAGCTATAAATTCCCGCTGCTAATTTATCTATAAACCCTGCTTTGAGAAGAAGTTGAGAATTAGAGCTAACTTCATCTTTGGAAATATTTTTACTAGTTTTAGAAAAAAGTTTAGATTGTAACATAAAAATAAAACAAAATTTATCTCTCACAATCATACTAGGAGAAGGGCAAATGTCAAAATTAAATGCCAACACAAACAATTTCTTCCTCAAGAGGAATACCCCACTTATCTCTTGCTCTTTTTTTAGCTAAAGCGATAAGAGCTAAAACATCTTCTGGTTTTGCATTTCCTAAATTGATAATAATATTCCCATGTTCTTTAGAAAAACAAGCTTGACCAATTTTTTCTCCTTTTAAACCAAGATTTTCTAATAAATAACCGGCGGGAATGAAATGGGTTTTCTGAAGGCCTGTTTTTTCCAAATAATCACTAAGTAAAATATCTCTATTTTTTCTATCTTTAATTTGTTCTAAAGGAATATTTTTAAAGATGCTTCCCCCAGAAGGATAAAAAGCATAGGGTAATTTTGATCTCTGGCTTAAAATTTTTTCTGCTTCATCCAACAATTTCTTTTTATCTTCCTTTCTTAAAGAAAATTTAGCAGAAACAATAATTATCCCTTGCTGGGAAACAAAAATACTTTTCCGATATTGGAAGTTACATTCTTTTTTCTGAAAAATTTTGAATTTCATTTCAGGGACACTGAAAATTTTTGTTTCCAAAAGTGTATCTGAAATCTCAGTGCCATAAGATCCGGCATTATTTCTAATTGCTCCACCAACTGTTCCCGGAATGCCCGATAATTTATGCAATCCTCCATAGCCCGTTTGAATAGTTTGTCTAATTAACTCCGCTAAAAGATTGCCAGCTTTAGCCTGAAAAAAATTATCCTTTTGACGAATACCCTTCAGTGCAATTTTTACAGCCCAGCCTTTATAATTTTTATCAGCAAGAAATAAATTACTGGATCCGCCAAAGACGAAATAGGGGAGACGGCTTCGTTTAATTTGGCTAAATAATTCCGGCAAATCAGCTTCTTCTTCCAATTCCACAAAATAACGAACTCTTCCGCCAATTTTTAAACTGGATAGGGGAGTAGTATCGAAATTTTTTTGGATAGTAAACATAAAAAATATTAGATCAAATTCTCTTCTTCTGTTTTCAAATTTAAGTAATTAATTACGTAATTAATTACTTAATTAATCCATGAATTTTCCAAATATCTCCAGCTCCCATTGAAACAAAAACAACATCTTCGTTTATCTCTTTAATTAAAACTGGAGCTAATTTCTCAATGGTAGATTTATACTCAGCTTTACCTCCTAATTCATTGATTAAAACAACTAACTGCTTTGAATTAAATTTTTTTTCATTTCTCTTCTCTCTGGCAGAACCATAAATATCAATTAAATAAGTCTTATCAGCTAAGGCTAAAGCTTGAGCAAATTCCTTAAAAAATTTTTTAGTCCGAGAAAAAGTGTGCGGATGAAAAGCAACGATAATTCTTTTAGAAGGATATTGTTCCCTAGCAGCCTTAATACTCGCTTTTATTTCTTGAGGGTGGTGAGCATAATCATCATAAAGGACTCCCCTTCTAAATTTTTTTATTTTTTGGAACCGGCGTTCACTTGATTCAAAATTTTTCAAAGCCTGGGCTACTTCTTTAAAAGGGATACCTAGTTGGTAAGCTGCAGCAATTGCAGCTAAAGCGTTAAGAGCATTGTGCTCCCCTGCTAATTTCAAAATGAAAACTACCCTTTCACCTTTCGGTAGAACAACCTCTACTTTTTGCATCCCACCAGTCAAAACCTTTCTACTAAGAATATGAAAATCATCTTCTTTTTTTCTACCAAAGCTTATTACTTTACAATTTAATTTTTGAGAAACTTTTTTTGAATTTTTATCCGCTGAATTAATAATTAAAAATCCTTCATTAGGTATCCTTCTAAAAAAATTCCGGAAAGCATTAGAATAATCAGACGGTTTTTTAAAAAAATCGGGGTGATCATAGTCTATGTTAGTATTTACAACCACCTTAGGATTATAGTATTGCAATTTATTCTGATACTCATCAGCTTCAATTACAAAATAACGACTTTTCCCTAAAAGAGAAGCAGAGCCCCAGTTAGCTACCTTGCTCCCGACTAAAGCCGTCGGATCCATTTTTGCTTTTCTTAAAATTTCAGCCAGCATTGCGGTAGTAGTTGTTTTACCATGAGTTCCACAGACAGCAATTCCAAAGAGTTCATTAAAAAGCAACCCTAAAGCTTCGGGATAATTTAAAAGAGGAATTTTAGTTCTAGCAGCAACAGCCATTTCTGGATTGTTTTTAATATTGTAAGCCGTAGAGTAAATAAATAAATCAACTGAAGCAGGAATATTTTTCCGATCAAATTTCTCATATACTTTTATTCCTGCTTTTTTTAAAAGAGCATCAGTATAAAAAGTATCCGCTATATCAGAACCAATTACTTTTATCCCCTTAGCTACAAGAATCTCAGCCAGAGCAGTCATAGCAGAACCTTTAATTCCTATCAGATAAGCGGATTTAATTTTGTTAATATCCAATTTAAGAGGATCCATAAAAATATATTAGTTCTAATCACGCTTATTTTTTTCAAATAAGCCAGCTCCTTTCGTGTCACCTACTTTAGCAAGATAAGCTAAAGCTTTGGCTATTTTACTCGCCGAATCCGGAAAATAAAATTGAGTCATTGCTCGCCCCATTTTATCCTTAAGCCCTGCATAATCAAAAACTTCATTAATTTTATCCAACAAAATGTTCTTTTGTAAATTAGATTCTTCTATGACAAAAGCTCCTCCTCGTTTAGCAACTTCATAAGCATTATATAATTGATGGCCTCCGGCACTTTTCCCGAGAGGTATTAGAATAGAAGGTTTACCCACCGCAGCAATTTCTGTAATAGAACCTGCTCCTGCTCTGGAAATTACCAGGTCACAAATACGATAAGCATGGATAAGCTCCTCCTGCAAAAATTCATAAGGATGATAATCAGATCTTTCAATTTTGATGCCTTTTCTACCAACCTCTTTTTTGACTTCGTTGAGATTCCCCTCACCTACTTGGTGAATAATTTGAAAATAATCTAATAAATAAGGCAAGATTTCAACTATTTTTTCGTTAATAATTTTAGATCCCTGACTTCCTCCAACAATTAAAAGAACTGGCTTATCCGACCGCAGTTGAAAAAAATCAATTGCTTTATTCGGATCTCCATTTTGAATATTACCCCTCACTGGATTGCCGGTCATAAAAACTTTTCTCTTTTTAAAATAATCTTTAGAAGATTCAAAAGAGACAGCTATTTTATCAGCGATTTTACCCAGCCAGAGATTGGCTTTTCCAGGAAGAACATCCGACTCGTGAATTAAAATTGGAATCCAATAAAGCCTGGCTGCTAAAGTTGGTGTAACACTGCCAAATCCCCCTTTTGAAAAAACAACATCCGGCATAAAGCTTAAAACATAAATTAAACTCTGGATTAAACTAATGGGAAATTTAAAAATATCCAAAAAATTTTCAAAGGACCAGTATCTACGCCATTTAGCTGCCATGATTTTTTTAGTTTTGATCCCATTTTTTTCTAAAATTCTTTTGGTAAAATTACTGACAGGACCAACAAATAAAATTTCGGGTTTCACCCCCTCCATTTTTTTAATCTCTTCAACTACGGCTAAAAGAGGATAAAGATGCCCTCCTGTTCCACCACCGGTTAGAAGTATTTTCATAATTTTAATTTATGTAGTTTTCTTAGAAATATTTAAAAGAATTCCTGACGCTGCTAAAGAAAAAATCAAAGCTGAACTGCCATAAGAAACAAAAGGGAGCGGAATACCTGTCAAAGGAATAAGGGAAGTAATTGCAGCAATATTTATAAAAGCTTGAAAGGTTAACCAAGTAGTAATTCCCCCTGCTACCAATCTACCAAAAAGATCTGGAGCTCTCTTAGCTATTCTAAATCCTCTCCAACCAATCATAACAAAAAGTGAAATAATCAAAAGTCCTCCTAAAAATCCCAGCTCTTCACATATTATAGCATAAATTGAATCTCCTATGGGCTCTGGGAGGTAAAGAAATTTTTGTCTTCCGTGACCTAAGCCAATTCCCCAAAAGCCTCCGCTTCCAATTGCAATTAAAGCTTGATTGATTTGATAACCAATTCCCTGAGGATCAATCTCCGGATTAAGAAAAACCAGGAGACGAGACATACGATAGGGAGCAAGTTTTATCATAAGAAACAAAGCTCCGGCCCCAAAAATTAAAAGAGAAAAAAGATGGGATAATTTACCGGAAGCTAAAAAATAAATCACTACTGAGATAATAGCTATCATTCCCAATGTTCCCACATCCGGTTGCTCAAAAATAAGAAAAGACATAAAACACAAAATTGCCAAAAAAGGAAGAAACACTTCCATAAAATTTCCTATCTTATTTTGTCTTTTAGTAAGCCAAGAGGATAGATATAATATTATAGATAATTTAGCCAGCTCTGTAGGCTGAAAACTGGTAGAACCTAAAATTATCCAACGAGAGGCTCCTTTATGGATTTGACCAATTCCCGGAATAAATACTAAAACCAAGAGAATGATAGTTGCTAAGAAAAGAGGAATAGCCCATTTCTCCCACTTTCTGTAATCAATATTTTGAACAATAATCCAAAGAATGAGACCGGGGATTATCCCAGAAAAAAGCTGGTGGTAAAAATAATAATAGGGTTCTCCAAAATTATTTAAAGAAAGCGCTACTCCTGCTGAGAAAATCATTATCAAGCCAAGAATAACCAGAGCAAAAATTGTTATCATTAAAGATTTATCAGCCTGATGGTCTTTCATAGTTTTTTTTATTTTTTTCTTTCCATTGTTTAATTTTCTGGTGATTTCCAGAAAGAAGAACCGAGGGAACTTTCCATTTATTAAATTCTTCCGGCTTAGTATATTGGGGATATTCAATAATTTCTTCTGCATTAAAAGATTCTTCAGCCAATGATTCCTCGTTGCCTAAAATCCCAGGTATAAGTCTTGTTACAGCATCTATGATTACTGCCGCTCCTAGCTCGCCTCCAGTTAGGATATATTTTCCAATGGATATTTCCTCATCGCAAAGATAATCAGCTACTCTTTGGTCAACGCCCTCATATCTGCCACAGATTAAAATTATTCTATCATAATCTAAATAGCTTTTAGCCTTTTTTTGATTAAAAATTTCTCCACCGGCTGATAAAAGAAGTACCAAGCTTTTTTCTTTTTTATTTCTAAGATCTTTTACCGCTTTAAATAAAGGTTCTATTTTCATTATCATCCCTGCTCCGCCACCATAAGGAGTATCATCTACCGTCCGATGTTTGTCTCTTGTCCATTTTCTTAAATCGTGGAAATTAATTTTTATTTTTCCACTTTTAACGGCTCGATTCATTATACTTTCCTGGAAATAAGAATCTAAAATATCAGGGAAAATGGTAATAACATCAAACTCCATTAGGGTAAAAATAAAAAAAGAATAAAAAAATTAATTAGCGGAAACCAACCACTTTTCATAATTGACTATAGACATTATTTTTGCTACAATCAAGTTAAGTTAGAAAGTGATTAGTTGTAGTCGAACAACTTCAACACCTTCTATTCAATACTTGCTGAATTAAGAAAAGCAAGATAATCAGTAATGAAAAATAAAATGGCCACAGAAAGAGAACAAGACCAAGAATTTGTGGAATACATCGTCAAGGCATTAGTCGATCATCCTGACGACGTAAAAACTTCTAGAACAGTTGACGAAATGGGAGTACTTATTGCTCTCGACGTTAACCAAGAAGATATGGGTATGGTCATCGGCAGAGAAGGTGCAACTGCAAAATCTCTCCGAACCCTATTAAGAGTTGTAGGAGCCAGAAACAATGCTAGGGTCAATCTTAAAATCAACGAACCGGAAGGTTCCCGAAGAGGAGGATCTTATTCTCCTAGAAATGACAGGAAACCGGAAAAAAAGGACATTGAAGAAGTAGTTGAAGATCTTAAAATATAATAGTTTCCTCCAAAACCAAAAAGTAAATTAATAAAAAGCCGCTTTTAAGCGGCTTTTTATTTCTAATCTTGAAATTTAATTTTAAAAATTTAATTTTACTATTACTGCGGTACCTTTGTTAGGTTCACTTTCTATTTTTATTTCTCCTCCCTGTTTCAAAATAATCTTACGAGCTATTGATAAACCTAACCCATTCCCACGATACTTACCGGTTTCACGAACCCCACCACAATAAAAAAGAGTAAAGGCCTTTTGACAAATTTCTTCGTTCATTCCAATACCAGTATCTAAAATTGCTATTTTTATTCCATTTCTTTTTTGAGAAGTATAAATTTCTACCATCCCTCCTTTTTTATTATATAAAATAGCATTCAAAATAATTTGAGCTAAAGCTTTCTTCAAATTTAATTGGTCCGCTGAAAGATAGATTCCTTTTTGACAATAATTTTTGAGAGTTATTCCTCTATCTAGGGCTACCAATTCTAATTCTTGCAAAATATCTTCAATCACTGCAGTTAAGTTGACATATCCTCTCTCTAATTTTAAACAACCGCTATCTAATCTAGCCAAAAAAACTATATCTTCAAGTAACTGCGATAAAATTTGAACCTGATTAACCACAAGTTCGTAATCTAGAGGTTCTCCTTCAGCAGCAGAAAGAAGATAACTTTTTATTATAGCTAGTGGGCTTCTTACTTCATGAGAAATCTTACTCAAATATTTTTGTTGCGCTTGGACTTCTTTACTAAATTTTATATTTCTTCTTGCTAGTTCTTTTTTAAATTTAAGACGGATTCTTTTCAACTTATAGTTTAAATAAGAGTTTGTTAAACTCTTTGAAAAAATTTTAATAGCATTTTCCAACCAAATTACTTCTTTGGAAGAAAAAACTTTTCCGGAATTTTTGCGAGAAAGTAAGATAAACCCCTCACTTCCTTTGCCTAATTCTAAAGGGAAAATTAAATTCTTTTTTCTTCTTAATTTTAGAGTCTGCAAAAGAGAAATTGGCAAAATATCAAAAAAATCAAAGATTTCCTTTTCAGTAAGTAATTTATTACTTTCCCTTAAATATCTAGACGCCTTTTCATTAAAAACAAACTTCTTAATTGAAAATGATGAATCTTTGTTGGCTATAAAAAATAAATGATTTTTTCTGTCTAAGCTGAAAGCAAAAACTGATTTTTCTAAGTCTAAATGTTCTAAAAAAACATCATTTAAGAAATTAGCGAACTGTTTTAAACTTAAGCTTTCCCGACTAGCACTCTCTATTTTAGCAAGAGTTTCCTTGCTTTCTTTTCTTTTAAGGATGGAGCAAATAGGGAGCTGGCGAAAAAAATCTTCAATTTTTAGCATCCCATTTTTAGAAAAAGCAAATTCTTCAGTGTTCATTTTTTTTAATTATTTTTAAATTCATATCCTCTTCCATAAATCGTTTGAATAATTTTACCGTTTGAGTCTCCAATTCTCTTTCTTAGACTGCGGATATGGACATCAACCGTATTCGTAAAAGGATCCGCATTCATATCCCAAACCTTTTCCAGCAAAAGCATCCTAGGCAAAACTCTACCGGCGTTTCTCATAAGATAGTAGAGTAAATCATATTCTTTCCGTCTTAATTTTATTTCTTTCTTATTTTTAAAAACTTTAAAATTTAAATTATCAAGAGCAATATCTCCAATAGTAATAACTTCTCCTTCTGCTTTTTCTCCTCTCTTAAGAACCGCCCTAGCCCTTGCCAAAAGCTCATTTACAGAAAATGGTTTAACAACATAATCATCAGCTCCTAAACGGAAAGCTTCAAGTTTTTCTTGAATATTCTTTTCTACTGTAACCATAATAAAGGGAACATTTTTTTTAACTTTCCTAATCTCCTTTAAAACTTCAATTCCGTTTTTCCCCGGCAAATTAATATCTGACAATAAAATATCATAATCAGTAAAACGAGCCTTCCAAGAACCTTTTTCTCCATCTTTCTCCCAATCTACCGCATATCCTCCGTTGGTTAACCCCTTAACAAGATAAGAGGCACATTCTTCTTGATCTTCAATAACTAAAGCTCTCATAAAAAATAATTAACTTATTAAATTTGCACTTTAAACACTTTAAATTAAATTAGTCAAGTTAAATTAACTCTAGCTTCGTACAATGATTTGATAAAGAATGTTTTTCAAGGTATTATAAAATTTAGAAACAAATGCATCTTAATAAAGAACCTCTTAAAAAAACCAGAAAAAGAAATTAAAAGAAATTAAAAAATGCGCTTAAAGAAAATTGAAATTAAAGGCTTCAAGTCTTTCTATAAAAAGACTTCTTTGATTTTTCCTAAAACTGAAGATAAAAAAAATGGAGTGGTAGCTATTGTGGGCCCTAACGGCTCAGGTAAAAGCAATATTTGTGATGCTTTAAAATGGGGGTTAGGAGTCCAAAGTAAAAAGGGGTTTCGTAGTAAAAAAAGCAAAGATGTAATTTTTGCAGGGAGTTCTTTAAAAAGATCTCTCTCTTCGGCTTATGTTTCTCTATATTTCGATAATCGCAAGAAAAAAATACCATTAGATTACAAAGATGTAATTATAACCAGAAAAATTTATAACAGTGGAGAGAATGAATACTTTATTAATAACGGTAAAACAAAATTGAAAGAAGTTCTTCAAATTTTAGGTCAGGCAGGGATAGGGCAACAAAGCTACTCCATAGTTGACCAAGGGATGGCTGATAGATTAATTTTGATCAATCCGCTAGAAAGAAAAAAAATTATTGAGGAAGCCGCTAAAGTAAAACATTTTCAGATTAAAAAAGAAGACTCGTTGAGAAGAATGGAAAATTCCAAGATCAATATGGAAAAAGCCCAAGCTCTGATGAGAGAAATAAATCCACGCCTAAAATATCTTGAAAGCCAGGCTAAAAAGAAAATAAAACAAGAAAAAATAGAGAAAGAATTTAGAAAAAAAGCAAAACAATATTTTGGTATTTTGTGGA
Source organism: uncultured Candidatus Saccharibacteria bacterium (assembly GCA_964618065.1). Classification (GTDB taxonomy): domain Bacteria; phylum Patescibacteriota; class Minisyncoccia; order CAIUEV01; family JAHKAQ01; genus M55B174. Next base: position 11,459 of record CAZTZK010000037.1, read on the forward strand.
AAAATTTAATTGAGAAGAAAAAGCCTTATTTAAAGAACAAAAATATTCTGGAAGAAGAACTAAAATCCATTTTAAAAAAAATAAGTGAGACCAGAAATCTTTTAGAAAAAAATCCTTTAAGGACATCTTTGGAAAATTCCAAAGGAGATACAAATCAAAAAAGAATAGCTGATTTAAGAGAAGAAGAGAATAATTTTCTCAAGCAAATTTCTATTTTAGAAGGTAAAAGAGAAATTATAAAAGATAAAATTGATTTTCAAAAATCAATAAGTAGGCAAAAAATTGATCTTCCTTATGTCAAAAGAAAATTAGAAATATTACTGGAAGATCTTGATAAATTAAAATCCAAGGAAAAATTAGATCTTCGAGATTTAGAAGCAATAAGAAAAATCATTGCAAAATTAAAAAGCGAATTAGTTAAAGGAATAGTAAAAAGGGAAAACCTTTCTCTAATTGCAAACCTGGAAAAAGAAATTGAAGAAAACCAACAGCAAAGTTATCGGCTAAAAGAAAAATTAGCCAATCTTGAACAAGAAAAAAAACTTCTCAGTTTAAGAATAAAAGAGGAAGAAGAAGAGGAAAATAAAAAAAGATTAGAACAACATAAACTAGAAAGAAATTTTGATGTTGCCCTTCAAAATAAGGACTCTCTCCAAGAAAAGATCAAGGCCTTAGAGATAGAATTAGCAAAAATAGAAGTAGATGAAAATAATTTAAAGGAAAGAGCCTCTAACACTCTGAATATTTCTATTGAAAAAATAAAATACCAAGAATTAAATACCGAAGAAATAAATTACAATAAATTAGAAAAAGAGATTGAAAAACTAAGCCAGCAAATAAATATCTGTGGCTCTATCAGCTGGGAAACAGTTAAGGAATATAAAGAAACATTAGCTCGCTTTAGCTTTTTGGAAAAAGAAACGGCAGATATTCAAAAAACTGTTCACTCCCTAAAAAAAATAATAAAAAACTTGGAAGAAAAAATAGAGAAAAGATTTTCTGCAGCTTTTGCTAAGATAAACAAAGATTTTAACAACTATTTCAAAATAATTTTTAAAGGAGGCAACGCTAAACTGATAAAAGTTGAAGGCACTGATCCTGAAAGTAATCAAGAAAAAACTCAAATTGGAATAGATATCAAAGCTTTCCCTCCAGCAAAAAAAATAAAGAACATTAGCATGCTCTCTGGAGGGGAAAAAGCGCTTACCTCATTAGCTTTTTTGTTCGCTATAATCAGTAACAGTAATCCTCCTTTTGTAATGCTTGATGAAGTAGACGTTGCCTTAGATGAAACTAATTCCGTACGTTTCTCTAGAATAGTCAAAGAGATAGCTAAAAAAACTCAAGTCATAACTATTACTCACAACAGAGAGATTATGAAAGAGGCTCAAATCTTATATGGCGTTACTATGCAAAAAAGTGGGATATCAGAACTCTTAAGTGTTAATCTCCAAAAAACATAATTGCTTAGCCTTGTAGCCTTGACCTCCAGCTTCTAATAGGATAACTTAAGTGAATAAAGCGGGGTGGAGCAATTGGTAGCTCGGGAGGCCCATAACCTCCAGGTTGGCGGTTCAAATCCGCCCCCCGCAACAAGAAAATTTTTATTGACGGTATTTCCAAATTAGTCTATCTTTTAAGAGGACAGCTCAGAATGTATTAAATCCGGTTTCCCCGGATTTTTTTAAAAAATAAGAAGAAAAGACTTTTCAAAAATTTTCAAAGAAATATTTAAAAATAAGTTAAAAAAATGATTAATAAAATTAAAGGGATTGACATTCAAGAACTTTCGGGAGCTACGGCCCAAATCTGCGATGAAAAAGGATTAGGAAAAGAAAAAGTTTTAACAATAATAGAAGAAGCTTTAGCTGCTGCTTACAAAAAAGATTACGGGAAAAAGGGCCAAATTATAAAAGCTAAATTTAATCCCAAAGAGCAAACCGTCTCCTTCTTTCAAATTAAAGAAGTTGTAGATAAAAAAACTCGTCTTCCAGAAACAGAAAATTATAAAGTGGAAGATAAATCTCCCCAAACCGAAATAGCAGATGAAAGAGAAAAAACAGAAGAAGATAAAGAAGAAAAAATTCCCTATTTTAAAAAAGAAAAGGATATTTATTTAAAAGACGCCAAAAAAATTAAAAAAGATGTTGAGGTAGGAGATCAAATAACCATTAAATTAAAAACGGAAACGCAATTTGGAAGAGTGGCTGCTCAAAGTGCCAAACAAGTAATTATTCAAAAACTAAGAGAAGCCGAAAAGGAAATTCTTTATGAAGAATTTAAGAATAAAGAAGGTAAGGTGATAACAGCTACTGTCCAACACATAGAAGGTCGCAATGTTCATTTGGATTTAGGTAAAATGACTGGTGTTCTTCTCCCTACAGAACAAGTACCCACGGAGAATTATAGAGCAGGGCAAAAAATAAAAGTATATGTTGAAAAAGTAGAAAAAGGCATTAGAGACACAGCGATGATCCTCTCTCGTTCTAATCCTAATTTAGTTAGTCAATTATTTAATCTTGAAGTACCGGAGATATTTACTGGAACAGTTGTTATTAAATCCATAGCAAGAGAGGCAGGCTCCCGTTCTAAAATAGCCGTTAAGTCTTTAGAAGAAGGGGTTGATCCAATAGGATCTTGTGTCGGGCAAAAAGGAATTAGAGTTCAAGCTGTGATAGACGAATTGGGAGGAGAAAAAATTGATATCATTGAATATAATAAAAACGTAAAAACTTTTATTATTCATTCTCTATCCCCTGCAAAAATTAAATATGTTGATCTTGTAGATAAAAAAGAGAAAAAGGCTATTGTTTATGTTGATTCAGATCAATTAAGTTTAGCTATCGGAAGAAAAGGACAAAATGTCCGCTTAGCTGCAAAACTAACTGGTTGGAAAATAGACATTGCTGACCAAGAAGAAAAAGAAGAAGAGCAAGAAATTGAACCAAAAGAGGAAGGAAAAGCCAAAGATAGTGATAAGAAAAAAAATAAGACAGAACAAATAGAAAAGAAAAAAAAGAAGTCAGTAAAAAATAAGAAAAGGGTAATTTCCAAAACAGAAAAAGAAAGAACAACAACTAGGCAGAAGAAAAAATTGGCTAAAACTAAAAATAAAGAAAAAGTAAAAAAAGAAAGTAAGCAGGAAAAAATAGAGTCTTCTCAAGAAGAAAAAAAAGTTTCTAAAAATAATAAATCTGCAGACAAGTCTGGAAAAGAAATTAAGTCTAAAATTGAGCAGAAATCTTAAAGGAAAAATCTTTAGGAATAATCTTAATTTATAATTTTTAAAAGATGGAAAAAATAATAGTTATAGGGCATAAAAATCAAGATACTGATGCTACCGCGGCAGCTATGGTAATGGCAGAACTTTTGAATAAGACTAAACAGTGGGAAGCCACCGCTAATATATTTGATAAACCGAATCAAGAAACCGCTTACATCCTTAAACGTTTTAATATAAAAGAACCAGCTAAATTAAAGATCGGGAAAAATAAAAATTTTTTCTTGGTAGATTTTAATGAGGAAGATCAATCCCCTATTCCTTTTAATAAAATAGAAATTCAAGGTTTAGTAGACCACCATAAGTTAAATATAAAATTAGCTAAAGATTATCCAATAATCTTTAGAGTTGAACCTATAGGAAGCGCTTGCAGCATTATTGCTAAGATGTATCAAGATTATAAAATTAAAATCAACAAAAAAATAGCAACCCTTTTACTTTGTGGCATAATTTCAGACACGCTTAAATTTGCTTCTCCGACAACTACCAAGGAAGACGAACAAATAGCTAAAACTCTAGCCAAAATTGCTAAAATTGATATTGAAGAATTAGCCAATAAGATGTTTGAAGCCAAATCTAATTTAGATAAGCTTACCCCTCAAGAAATTATCTCTTCAGATTATAAAGAATACCATTTTGGAAAGAGCAAAATAGGTATTGGAGTTTTAGAAACAATTAATCCCGCTTCTGCTTTTAAAAAAGAACGCGAGATTCGTAAAGCTTCAAGTGAATTAAAAAAGAATAAAAAACTAGATTTTATTTTTTTCGGAGTAGTTGATATTTTGAAAAAAAGTACCAGCTTTTTTCTAATCGGAAGTGAAGAAGAAGAATTGGCTATTAAAGCTTTTAGAAAAAAGAAAGTGACAAACGGAATTATTGAACTCCCCGGAACGACTTCTCGTAAAAAACAAATTGTTCCCGCCTTTATGAAAATCCTAAAATAATTTTTAAAAATAGTTTATGGAAAAAGTTAGTATTAAAAAACTTCCCCATTCAAAAATAGAATTTGAAATTTCCATACCTTCAAAAGAGTTAAAAACTTTTTTAAAAAAGGCAGCCGAAGAATATTCTCAAGAGAATCCCCTACCCGGCTTTAGACCGGGAAAAGCTTCTTTAGAGGCAGTAGAAAGAAAAATTGGTAAAAAAGCTTTAGAAGAAAAAGCTCAAGAATTAGCAGTAAAGGAAAAATATTTACAAATTCTAAAAAACCAGAAAATAGAAGCAATTGAATATCCAAAAATAGTTCCTAAAAAAAACACAAAGGGAACAAAAATAAAATTCAAAGTAACAGTATCTGTTTTTCCTGAAATAAAACTCTGCAATCTCAGAAAATTAACAATAAAGAAGCCCCAATTGGAAAAAATTAAGGTCAACCCTATAGAAGTTGACTTAGCTATAGATAGAATAAGAAAAATGAGAGCTAAATTAATAACCGTTAATAGAAAGGTAGAAATGGGAGACCGAGTAGAAATTAATTTTAAATTATCAATGAAAGGCGTTCCTTTAGAGGGAGGCACTAGTTTAAATCATCCTCTTATCATTGGAGATAATAAATTTATTCCCGGCTTTGAAGATAAATTACTTGGAATGAAAAAAGATGAAACCAAAAAGTTTAAATTAAACTTTCCCAAGGACTACTATGATAAGAAACTTCGAGGTAAAGAAGGAGAATTTGAAGTAAAAATAAAACTCGTTCAAAAACAAGAACTCCCCGAATTAAATGATGATTTTGTTAAGAGCAACGGCAACTTTGCCAATGTAGAAGAATTTAAAAAGAATATGCAAGAAAGTATAAAAAATGAAAAAAGAGAACGTCAACTTAATTTAGCCTTGAATGAATTATTTGAAGCCATTATTAAAAATTCAACAGCAGAAATTCCAAACGTTTTAATAGATGAAGAAAAAGGAAAAATGTTTGCTGAATTAGAACAAAATGTTGCTAAAATGGGTCTAGATATGAAAACCTATTTAGATCAAATTAAACAAACAAAAGAAAAGATTCTAGATGGTTGGAATGAAGATGCGGAAAAAAGAATTAAAATAAGTTTAGCATTGAAAAAAATTGCCGCTGAACAAAAATTAAAAATCAGTAAAAAAGAGATAACAGAAGGAGCAAAGAAGATTATGGAAGATTTGAAAAAAGAAGCTCCGGCAAAAGCCGAAGAGCTTGACCTGCAAGATTTGAAGCGATATGTTAAAGTATTAATAATCAATGAAAAAGCGGTTGAATGGTTAAAAAAAGAAATTTTAAATATCTAAAAATATGTTAATTCCTACAGTAATTGAAAAAACACCTTTAGGAGAAAGAGTTTATGACATTTACTCAAGACTTTTAAAAGAAAGGATTGTTTTTATTGGAGGAATAATAAATGATGAAATTGCCAATATTGTAATTGCTCAGTTTCTTTTTTTAGAAAGTCAAAGCAAAGAAGAAGATATAAAATTTTATATTAATTCCCCTGGAGGTAGTGTTACCGCCGGTTTAGCAATTTACGATACAATGAATTATGTAAAATGTGATGTTTCTACAATTTGTGTAGGAATGGCAGCCAGTATGGGAGCCGTTCTTTTATCGTCCGGTGCTTCAAAAAAACGTTTGGCTCTCCCAAATTCCGAAATCATGCTTCATCAGGTAGCAGGTGGCGCAGAAGGCCAAGCTTCTGATATTGAAATTTCAGCTAAACATATTTTAGAAACCAAAGAAAAAGTTAATAAAATTTTAGCTCGCAATACTCGGCAAAAAATAGCAAGAATTGAGAAAGATACCGACCGTGATTTTCACATGGATGCTCAAGAAGCAAAAA
>CAZTZK010000038.1:0-20100 GCA_964618065.1 uncultured Candidatus Saccharibacteria bacterium
CCGCTTGGCTTCTAATCCAAATAGTTGCTTCAGCTTTAGGATACACAGAAACCTGGTGGAAAATAGATATGGATTGTGCAGATTTTGGGGAAACTCAAAGGAAAATTGATTGTGACCAATCCGGGGGAACGTGGAACCCAGAAACAAATGAATGCAAATGCGACCCCGGTGAAGAATTATTTAAAAATAAATGCGTTCCAAGTAATTTAGTCGCTAAAATAAAAGAATGTGAAGCGGGACAAAATCAAGAGTGGGATTATAATGAAAATCAATGTAATTGCAGAATGGGTTATTTTAGAAATCTAAAAGGAAATTGTGTCGACATATTGTGCTGGGATTGCTCTTATGAAGGCATTGCAGATATTCAATGTGGTCCACCATGCAAAAAAATAAAACCACCTGGCATACTAGCAAAAGTTAGATGCATCCCGGGTGATTCCTGCGGAGGGGAAGAAGCAATCAACATAGGAGCCCTAGGAACACCCTGTGGAGAAAGATTGGGTAGTAGATGCGTAGCGACAGATGAGTGTAAATTTGGAGAAGACAATGTAAGACTTTCAACTCATTGCAAAGAAGGTAAATGTTGTAAAGCACAACCTCCAATACAACTTTCAGAATGTAATCTCTGTGAAGGATATGACCCTAAAGTCAACGCTAGCTCTTATGCAGCAGATAAATATTGCAAGCTTAGAGCCGATGGTAGTAGAAGATGGGAATGTATTATATCAGAAGGAAAATGTATCCCCAATCCTGACGTGTGTAAATAAATAATAAAATTTCCTTTTTATAATCTTCACCCTACTATAAAAATTTTCTATAAATTATAATTACTCAATACGGTAATTTTAATTTATAATCCATAATTTATAATTTCCTTAGTACCAGGGGTGGGGGTCGAACCCACGACCTTGGGCTTATGAGTCCCACGCTCTAACCAGCTGAGCTACCCTGGCTTAATTTTATAAAAAACTGATAATTTTTTAAAAGACTGAATAATCATTTATAGTAAATCCTAAAAATGGGGAGATTCCCCAGCATCGCCGGGCGTTTGATCAAATAACCAATCAAACCCACGACATTAGGTATAATAGAGAAACGCTCCCTGCCTGCCGGCAGGCAGGTAACTCACCCGAAAGGTGACCAGCCTCTGGCTGGTAGCTGAGCTACCCTGGCAAGCAAAACAAAAATTAATCGTCAATCTTTACCTCTTCATTATTACTATAAGCAACACATTTTTCACCGTTCCAAACACAAACCCGAAAATAATAAGTTTTTCCTTTATCTAAATCTTCCCAAGTGTAACTTTTAGTACTCTCTTTTGAAATTGATTTAGAGCCGTCGTCGGGATAAGTTGGATTTTTACTTTTACTTGCTACAATTTTATATCCTTGGCTAGCATCTCCACCAGAGATTGACCAGCTAAGGCTAGCTTCCCCTTTCTTTTTACTGGACCCTTTAAGGCTTATAGAATCTGCAAATTCCTCTTTCACACATTTTTCCCCTTCTAAGACTTCACCCTCCGGACAATCACATTTATCTTTTGCTGCATCCCAAATACCTCCAGAGTCAGTACAATTTTCTTTTGCAGTTTCACTTGTTTTTGTTACACATTTACCATCTTTTAGCTCCTTAGAAGAAGGGCAATCACATTTCTCTTCCTCGGAATCCCATGTTCCTCCAGAATCTTTACAGTTTTCTTCTTCTTCCGTACTTTTTACTTTAATAGTTTCTACTTCTAAGTCATTAGAATAAAGTTGGCAACCTGATGATCCGTCATAAATACAAACCCGAAAATGATAAGTTTCTCCGTCAGTAGTATCCCAAACATAAGAATTAGTAGTATCAGAGCGAATAGAACGATAATAACTGCCTGGATATTCCGGATTCAGCTGAGCACTTTTTAATATCTTTAAACCTTCCGGAGCTTCAACATTTTTTAACTCCCATTTTAGAGAAACGCCTTCTTTCGTAGCTTCTCCATTCAAATCAATCCTTTCGTCTAAATTATCATCTTTTTCTTCTTCAGCATTTGAATTTTCTTCTTGAGCTTGACTTTCACTTGAAGAAAATTCAGCTAGCTTTAAATTAATAGAAGCTCCCAGAATCATTTCTTTCTTTTTGTCTTGTTCAATATTCCAAGCAATAAAATTTTCTCTTAAATCATCAGCGTCAATCTCTTTCTTATTTTCTCCTTGATTTTCTTCTATTATAATTTTTTGACCTTCCTCAGCTTCTAAAGAAAAATCTTTTCCTTCATCTAAATATTTTATTTTCCCTTCCAAAATCCCCATGGAAATTTCCGTGCCTATTTTTTTTACCCAAAAAGCTGTCCCTAAAGACTCTATTCGCTTTTTAGTTGCCCCTTCAATCCCTGTAAGTTCTACCTGATACTTTTTATCTTCACTTTTTACAATCCTGTGATAAGTAGTCCCATCAGTCTGAACAATTAAGGTTCCCCCTTTTTCTTCAGAAAGGATAATCCGACTATACTCATCCATTCTAACAATATCTCCGTTCTCAAAACTTATAATAGCCCTTGCTCCCTCCACAGTTTTAATCTCATCAAATTTTTTAAGTTGAGCATCGGTTGCAACTTTCTCCCAATTTTCAGAAGAATATTTTTTAACAAAAACTTCACCTTCTTGAAAAACAAGTTTAGCGGAAACTCCTGCTGTTTTTAGAAAAGTGCCTATAAAATAGATTAAAGCAATGGCAGCCATTCCCCCTAAAATCCAATAAAGATAGGTATGGAAATTACCACTTCCCAATCTTCCAGATTTTTTTCTAGTTAGATCTAAGGGAGGACGCTGGGGAAATTTCTTAAAATAATTATCGTTCCCTGCATGAATTTGAGGTATTCTTTTAAACATTAATCCTTTTTTAGGTTTTATTAAATCTTAAAAAATTGCTCGAATTATTTTTATTTTAACAGAAAACTTTTTCTTGTCGAGAAAAATAAAACTTTCCAAAAATCAACTTTTGACTTTAGGGGCTCTTTCCGTATATAATTCTAAAGTCGTTCTTGGGTCGGTGGCAGAGCGGTCAAATGCTCCAGACTGTAAATCTGGCGACTTTATGTCTACGGAGGTTCGAATCCTCCCCGGCCCACCAAATTTTTCTCTCTTATTTTAATTACGTAATTAATTACGTAATTTTTAAATTGGCTTAAGCTTTTCCCAATTTTTACCAACTTTTAGATCTACCCTCAAGGGAACAGCCAATTTTACCGCCTTTTCCATTATATTTTTCAAATCTTTAGCTACTACTTCTAGCTGACTATTCTTTACTTCTAATAAAATCTCATCATGAACGGAAAGTAAAATCCTGGCCTTATCTTCCAATTTATTTTTTTTCAAATAAGAGTCCGCCTTAACCATTGCTAATTTCATAATGTCAGCTGCTGATCCTTGGAAGGGCATATTAATTGCCATTCTTTCGCCACTGGCTTTAATTTGCCAATTGCTGGATTTAATCTCGGGAATATAGCGCCTTCTACCAAACATTGTTTCCGCATAGCCTTTTTCTCGAGCAATCTTTTTAGCTTCTTCTAAATATTCAAACATTCGGGGAAATTTTTGTTTATACTTCTGAATAAACTCTTGAGCTTTTTTTCTGGATATATTGGCTGAACGAGCAAACCCAAATAAACTTATTCCATAAATAAGACCGAAATTTAATGCCTTGGCAGTATTTCTAATCGCAGGAGTCACTTCTTCTTTCTTTAGCCCATTAATTTTTCTGGCAGTTTCAGCATGAATATCCTCATCTTTTTTAAAAACTTTCAGCATCGTTGCATCTCCGGAATAATGAGCCGCTATTCTTAACTCAATTTGAGAATAATCTAAAGAGAGTAAACTAAAACCTTTGGGTGCTACGAATGCTCCTCTAATTTTTTGACCGATTGAAGTCCGAACTGGGATATTTTGCAGATTGGGATTACTGGAAGATAATCGTCCGGTAGTAGTAATCTCTTGATTAAATTGAGTATGCAGACGACCATCCTTTTTTTCAACCAGATTAGACAAAGGAGTTAAATAAGTATTTAACAATTTGGCCAATTCTCTATATTCAAGAACTGATTCAACTATTTCATGTTTAGAGGCTAATGTCTCTAATGCTTGAGAAGATGTAGAGTAATGACCATTTTTCCCTTTTTTGATTCCTTCGGTAGAAAACCCCAAATCTTCATAAAAAACTTTTGCCATCTGCTGGCTGGAATTTAAATTAAATTTTTGCTTGGCCAGCCGAAAAATTTTTGCTTTTTTTCTTTTAATTTCTCCCTCGCATTCAAGTTCTATTTTTTCTAATTTTGAAAGATCAATCTTAATGCCTAAAAGTTCCATCTCCGCTAAAATTTTTACCAAAGGCATTTCAATCTGGCGATAAACAAAATTTAAATTCCGTTTTTTTGAATTTTTGTTTCCGCTTGAAGCAGCCGGGGCAGGGAAAAGGCCTGATTTAATTTGCTGTTGAGAAATAGTCTTATTCCCTTCTTTATATTTTTGATAAAAATTTTCAGTAATTTTTAATCTCTCCGCCAAATATTTTTTAATATCCCCTGCTGCATTATTGATCTCTCCTCCAGAAAATAATTCAGTTTGCTTTTTAACAGGAGCTTGAAGTTTTTCTAAATTCTCGGTTTGCAATCCCTCACTTTTTGACAAGGAAAAAAAATCTACTTGCTTTCTTCCTCCCTCAAAAAGATAAGCCATAATTTTTACATCGTCTTTAATTTTAAAGAGCTCTTTTGGAAAAACCAAAGCAGATTTAGAGAAAATACCCGCCAATTCCAATAATTCAAATTCCTGCTTGAATCCAAAACTAACAATATTTTTTTGACTAATAACTTTTATTACTTGGTGGATAAGCTTTTTATTCTCTCCATTGAAAATTAAAATTTCAGAATCTCCGGCAGGCATTAGGGCCAAATATTTAAACTGGCAGGCTGCTATTGCTTTTTCACAAATTTTAGGATCCGGCTTTTCATAGACAGTTAGAAATATTTCTCGCTTTATTTTAGACAAAGCAGAAAGCTCTTTTTCTAATGCTTCTCCTTCCGAAACATTCCGAAAACTCATTTTAACTTTGGTTTTATTTTTCTCTGTATCTTCGCTATTAAGATTTAACCTTTTTAATAGAGTAAAGAATTCCAGCTCTTTTAAAGTTTTTTCTACTTTTTGTTTATCAAAATTACCAAATTGGGCTTTTTTTAAATTGAACTTAAAAGAAAAATCTGTTTTGATTTTGGCAAGTCTATAACTTAAAAAAACATTTTGCTTGGATTCTCTTAGTTTCTTTTCTAGAGATCCTCCAATTAATTTCAAATGCTTATAAATTCCTTCTATATCTTTATATTTTTTGAGTAAGGTAATGGCTGTTTTTTCTCCCACACCTTGCGCTCCGGGAATGTTATCCGATTGATCTCCCGCCAAAGCCTTAAGATCAACTATTTGCTTTGGCTTTAACCCAAATCTTTTCTGAATCGCTTCAGTATCGTAAAGAACAACATCTTTAGTCCCTCGCCTAAGAATAAAAACTTCCGTTTGATTATCAATAAGCTGAAAAATATCAGCGTCTCCGGTAACAATAACAGATTTTATTTTTTTACCATGATTAGCTCTTTTGGCAATTACTCCAACCAGATCATCGGCCTCTAATCCTTTCATTGAATAAAATGGAACCCCGAAAGATTTTAAAACTTTTTTCACTAGAGGAATCTGTTGATAAAGTTCACGAGGCTGTTTAATCCTTTTCGCTTTATAATCTTTAAAAAATCTATGTCTAAAAGTTTTTCCTTTACTATCAAAAGCAGCCACTAGGTAATCGGGATGAAATTCATCTACTACTCTCAAAAAAACCAACATAAATCCATAGACAGCATTAGTAATTAAGCCATCCTTAGTCCTTAAGCTATCAGGCAAGGCATGAAAAGACCGATGAATTAAAGCATTAGCGTCAATAATTACAATCTTTTTTTTCATAAAACTTTTTTAAAAATATCATTAAAGAATAATTCAGAAAAAATCAATATTTTATGATCATTTTTCTAGAATTTGTCCCTCTTATTTTAAAATAAATATCTATTCTTTTAGCCGGTAAAATATTTTTAATCTTATCTGCCCACTCTATCATCACCACACCTTCTTGATCAGCTATCCATTCTTTAAAACCAAGTTTTAGAATATCCGCTTGATCTTCCAAACGGTAACAATCAACATGATAAATTCTTCTAATTTTTTCTTTTGAGCTCTTAATAGCATAAACTTTGAGAATATTAAAAGTAGGACTATTGATCCTATCTGGAACCTTCAAAGCAATTGCTAAATCTTGAACAAAAGTAGTTTTTCCACTGCCTAATTCTCCGTAGAGACAAATAACTTCACCGCCCTTAAGCTTGCCGGCTAGAGAAAAAGCTTGTTCCCTGGTAGCAGCAATATCCTCTAGAAAAAATTCTTCTTGCTTTTTTTTACCAATTTGACTTATCATAGCTATCTGTTATCCTAGCATAATATTTTTTCAAAAAAAATGTTAAGTGGCGCTAAAGTAAAATCTCTTTCTATTTTAAAAAATAAAGAAAAAAATAATAAAGAAGAATTGCTTGACCAAATTAAGAGGACTAAAAATCCTGTTATAATTTTGCCAGATATAGCTGATAATGAAATCACTTGCGCCGGTTTGGGTCTTTATAGCATTTTAAAAGAGAAAAATAAAAAAGTTTCGCTTGTCTCTTATAAAAAACCAGGTCCTAAATTAGCTTTCCTGGAGAACATAAATGAAATTAAAGAAAAAATTGATAGCACTAGAAGTTTTGTTCTCTCTTTTGATACCTCTAAAAATGAAATTAAAAATGTACAATACGAAAGAGTAAGGAATAAACTTAATATTTATGTTACTCCTCAAAAGGGAACTATTGACCCAAAAGATTTTTACCTTGCCTCAGGACAATTCAAATATGATCTTGTCATAATTTTAGGAGCAGTTGAATTACAAGATGTTGGAATTTGCTACGAAAAAAATGCTGATTTATTTTTTGATCTTCCTGTTGTAAATATTGATTACCACATTGCCAACGAACAGTATGGGCAAATAAATGTTGTTGAAGTAAAATCTTCAGGAGTATCGGAAATTATTGCCGAAATTTTTAATAATATTGGAGTTAGTTTGCCTCAAGCGGCTACCGACTGTTTCTACACTGGAATTTTGGAAGCTACAGAAAGTTTTCAGTCTCCCCGAACAACTCCTAAAACTTTAATGACTGCCGCTAATTTAATTGATAAAGGGGCTAGTTATAAAGAGATCGTTAGAAAACTTTATAAAACTCAAAATTTAGATTCTATAAAACTTTGGGGTCGCCTCATGGCTAAAATAAAAGAAGATACTTCTCTTAATTTAGCCTGGATCACCGCTCAAAAAGAAGATTTCGCAAATACTAAAATGACGACTATTCAATTACGTTCCATCTTTGATAAAATAAGAAATAATTACAACAAAACCGGGACCTTAATGCTTCTTTGGGAAAATAGAAATGGTTTCACCAAAGGTCTTATCCAAAATTCCAACCAAGAATTTTTTAGAGATCTTTTTAAAGGAGTTCAATGGGGTAATGCTGTTATTTTTGAAATAAACGAAATTTTATCTCGAGCAGAAGAAAAAATACTAAAAACTTTAAAAGAAAATAGTCAACAATTCTAAAATGCTATAAACTTTTTACTAGATAAAAGCCCTTTTTTCTAAAGCCTAGTTTCCTATAATAGTCTTTTGTTCCTTCAGAAGCTATTACTGCAAGTTTGGGTAATTTAAATTCTTTAGCGGAAATTTTTTCCGCTTCTTTTATTAACTTTTTCCCGAAACCTTTATGCTGGGAAGTTTTAGCAATTTTTGATCCTATTGGAGCAACCACTCCATAGGAATGGATTTCACGAATAATCCCACAATTTTCCAGTTCCTCAACAGGTGCTATTTTTTTATTCAAAAAGAAGGCTGGGATTCTAAGTCTCAAAAAAGCATGTAAATATTTTTTCTTTCCGCTAACATACTGCAGAAAGATCTCTTTTCCTCCAGAAGCTTGATAATCAATTCTTTCCATTCTAATTTTTCCTGCAAATTTAATATCTTTCCAGGGTGCTCGACCTATTTCTCTACAACGGATGCAAGAACATTTAACTCCTTCTTTTTTTAAAATTTCCCTCAAATTTGGAATATTGGGACCAGCGACTATTGAAACAGTGGGTATATCCCTAATAAGCCTATTAATTCTTACGTAAGGAGGAATTATTTTTTTAATTTTAATAATCAATTTTTTGAATGTTTGATTAGTATAGGGTTTATAAATTCCTCTTTTCCATAAATTGTACAAACGTGAGTTTTCAGTAACTACGCAAGGATAAATTTTAAGCATATCCGGTTGAAATCTAGAATCAGAAAAAATTTTCTTAAACATTCTCAAATCCTTATTAGGATTAGAACCCCAAAGTCCAGGCATCAAATGATAATTAATCTTGAATCCCATTTCTTTTAATAACTTGGTAGCTCGTATAGATTCCTCCACTCCATGTCCTCTTTCATTTAAATCAAGTATTTTATTATCAATAGATTGAACTCCAATTTCTACTCGCGTACATCCCATTTCCCGATATTTTTTTAGCTCCTTTAAATTAATTTCATCAGGACGAGTCTCTAAAGTAAGACCAATCAAGCGATGTTTAGCCTTTGCATTTTTATTTTTTTCTTTTTCTAGAAGTTGGCGGATTTCTAATAATTTTAAATTAGAAGGATAAGCAGAAATTAAAGATTTTATTTTATTAGATTTCTTTTTTCCAAATGCATCATTTTTATAAGAGTTGGCTGCTTTGTAGCAATCCAGAACAAACCGATAACGATATTTTTCTGGCAGATGGGAAAAAGTTCCTCCCATTATAATTAATTCTATTTTGGAAGCATCGTGCCCATTATATTCTAAAATTCTAATTCTTTCTTGGACTTGACGAAAAGGACTGAAATTAAGTCTTACAGCTCTCATAACTGCCGGTTCATTAGAAAGATAGCTTTTAGGCATCCCCTCCTCATTAGGACAATAAAGACAATTTCCCTTACAGGGATAGTTTTTCGTTAAAACAGCAATTACACTTACCCCCGAAAGAGTCCGAGTTTTTTTCAAAAGTAATAATCCTTCTATTGATTTGTGTCTCTTAATTCTCCCTCTTTGAAGAAGACTGAAATAGCTTTTTCTTAAGTCTTCATTCCTAGGCAAAGAAATTTTAAACTCCTTTGCTATTTGCCTTTTGGCTCTTTTTAAAAATTGAGAATTATAACTTTTCTTCTTGATTGCTAAAAGAATCAATTTTTCGTAAGCTAAAAACATAAAATGAAAAAAGTTTTAAAAATTGGATAGAACTATAAATTAGAATATAGTTTATCTCTAAGCAAGCTAAACTTAGAATACTCTTTTAAAAAATTTTAGAATAGTATTGTTAATTTAGTCTAATCTTCCCAAAAATTTTCTAAAATGATTACACCTTATTCAAAAATTTACGAAGAAATAAAAGAAAGCTATGAAAAAGGAGCCGAGTGTTTTTCTCAAACTCGCCAAAATTTTTGGAGCGATCTTCTTTTTCTCAAAAAATATATAAAACAAAACGCTAAAATCTTGGATTTTGGTTGTGGAAATGGACGTCTTATTAATTTAATCGGAGAAAATAAGGTAGCTTATCTAGGAGTAGATATCTGTCAAAAATTAATCCGGATTGCCCGTTCGCAATATCCGAAACATAAATTTAAACTGATAAAAATCTCATCTGATTTTAAATTTGCCCGGAAGGAAAGTTACGACCTTATTTTTTGCATAGGAGTTTTTCATCACTTTCCTAAAGATAAAAAAAGAAGATTAATACTAAAAAAATTAAAAAATAGCCTAAAATCCGGTGGAATTTTAGTCGTAACCGTTTGGAATCTTAACCAAAAAAAATATAAAAAATACTTTAAAAATAGCCAAGCTGGCAAAATACCTTTTAGGGACAACAAAGGAGAAACAGTCTTTAAACGCTATTGCTACCGCTGGAAATTAAGAGAATTAAAAAAGTTTATTACTGACACCGGACTTAAAATAATTGATTCCGGAGAAACGAAGAGAAACGGCCGGCCGGCTAATCTATATTGCATTTCCAAAAAATAAGATCTTAATTTTATTGACTATTTGCTAACTTTTGTTTAGCATTAGCAACGACATTCTTCAATATAAATATTGTTTATAACTTACTATGCTAATTATAAGATTAAAAAGAATCGGCAAAAAAAATTATCCTCATTACCGTATGGTTGTAGCTGAAAAATCACGTTCTGTAAAAGGAAAGTTTATTGAAATTTTAGGTTCTTTTGACCCTCATTCTAAGGAAAAAAGCTTTAAAAAAGAAAGGATTCTCTATTGGCTTTCTAACGGAGCTCAAGTTAGTGATACTGTCTATAATCTTTTAGCTAAAGAAAAAATTATTCAAGGATCATCCCGCAGAATAAGAATCGTAAAAAAGAAAGACAAGAAAAAAGAAGAATCAGAGAGCCAAGCCCCCTCTACCCCTACCCCTCAAAAATCAGAAGGGGAAAAAGAAAAACAGATAGAGAAGAAAGAAGAGGAAGAGAAGAAAGAAGAGAAAAAAGAGAAAAAACAAGAAGAGAAGAAGGAAGAAAAGGGAGAAAAGAAGGAAACTAAAGAGAATAAAGAAAAATAAAATTAAATTTTTTCTCTAAGCATATTAACCACAATTTTAGGATCAGCTTTCCCCTTAGTCTCCGCCATTACTTGCCCTATTAAAAATTGAAGGGCTTTTTGCTTACCCGATTTAAAATCAGCTACCGCTGAAGGATTGCTCTGAATAACTTTTTCTACAGCTTTTTCCAAAATATTGGTATTTTTTTCCAAACCTAAATTTTTTTCATCAACAATTTGAGAAGGATCTCCTCCTGTTTGAAACATTTCTTTAAGAACAACTTGAGCTGCCGAAGAATTAATCTCTCCTTTATAAATAATAAGCATTAATTCCCCAAAATTCTCGGGAGTAATTTTAATTTTTTCAAAGCTTTGGCCATTCATTCTAACCATCCTAAAAATTTCAGTCGCTAAATAATTTGAAGCTAGCTTAATAATCTGACCTAGTTCCTTTTCCTCAAAATCGTTTTTAGCCATCTCCTTAATTTCAGATACTACTTTTTCAAAATAATTCGCCATATCTAAACTACCGGAAAAAAGTTTAGCTAACTTAGAAGAAATATGAAAATCCTTTTTAAATCTTTTCTCTTTTTGGATAGGTAATTCAGGAATAGAATTTTTTATTTTCTGCAAGAGCCCTTCAGTAACATTAACAGGGGGAATATCAGGCTCAGGGAAATAGCGATAATCTTGAGCTTCCTCCTTACTTCTTTGAGAAATTGTCATCTGTCTTTCGGCATCCCAACCACGAGTTTCTTGCTTGATTTTTTCTTGAGCTTCTAAAAGTTCTGTTTGCCTTTTAATCTCATACTCAATACTTTTTGCAACTCCCCTAAAAGAATTAATATTTTTAATTTCCACCTTTACTCCACTTTTGCCATTTTTCCCCAAACTTATATTAACCTCACAACGCATCTGACCTTTTTCCATATCGGCTTGAGAAACTTTAAGATAACGGAAGATCTTCTGTAAATTTTTACAAAAAGCTACCGCTTGCTCTTTATCCTCAAGAACCGGTTCCGTTACTAACTCAATAAGTGGAGCCCCCGCTCGATTATAATCTATCAAAGAATAATCTTCACCAGTAGGATGGATATCTTTTCCGGCATCTTCTTCTAAATGCAATCTATTTATTGCTACTTTCTTATTTTTTTGTTCCCCTTTTTCATCTTCATATTCAAATTCTAAAAAACCTTTAACGCAAAAAGGAACCTCGTTTTGAGTTATTTGATAACCCTTAGGTAAATCTGGGTAAGAATAGTGTTTCCGATCCCAGTGAACCTTTCTGTTAATAGTACAGTTAAGAGCTAAACCTGCTTTAATTATAGCTTCAACCGCTTTTTGATTGACAACTGGGAGAGTGCCAGGCTGTCCGGTACAAACTTCACAGATATTTTTATTAGGTTCTTCAATCTCAAATTCATTTGGACAACGACAAAACATTTTACTTTTTGTTTTCGGCTGAATATGAACTTCCATACCAATTTTAGTTTGATACAACATAATTTTTTTTATCCACCGTTAAAAATATTTTTAAGATCAAATTAAAAAAGTTCTAATTATTTTTTACCAAGAATGGGCTCAAATAATTTTAGCATTTTTTTCTCTAATTCTTCTAGTGTGCCATCATTATTAAGAACATAATCTGCTTTTGCTCCTAGCTGAGGAATATATTTCTCAGTTTCCGCTTGATGCATTTTCATAAATGCCTTATAAGAAGCTCCATCATCAGATTTCTCCTCTCTTTCTAAGGTTCTCTTCCATCTTAATTTAGAATCGGCAGTGACATAAACTAAAATACCTTTTTCTTTTCTTAAAATGGAATAGTCGCTGGCTAGACGAACTCCGTTAAAAACAGTAATTTTTTTCTCGGAATGCCTCATGGCTCTAAAAATAGTTTTAGAAATTATATCATTTCCATATTTAGCAGTAAGTTTTTTTACAAACCAAATCAAATCATTTCTGGAGATTTCATCTAAAAAAATACGCAAAGCTTTCATTAAAAATTGAGAAGAAACGAAAACCTCTGCTCTAAAATGCTTTTCTAAAAGATAGCTTAGAGAATTTTTTCCACTACCTATCTCACCAGTAATACCAATAAATATTTTTTTATCCTTCATAAAAATAAACTTAGGTTATTTTTTATAACAATTATTAATTAGAAAATGAAAAATACTTTTTAAATAAATTTATTGTTTTCCATAAATTTATCTACGTTTTGCTCCAAATCAACAAGATCACCGTTATTATCAAAAGTGTAGTCTGCCTGGAGACTTAATTCCTTGATATATTTTTCTGAAGGTAAGTTCTCTTTAATTTCCTTAAATATTTTAAAACTTACTTTATCATCAGCTTTCAATCCACGTTTAAAGACTCTTTTCCACCTAATTTTTAAATCTGCTTTTACACAAACTAAAATTCCTTTTTGATAACTTTCAATCATTCTTAGTTCGCCCCTATCTCGCACCCCAGCAATAACAATAATTTTACTTAAACTTTGGTTTATTTTACGTTGCATGCTCCTGGCTAAAATTCCTTCTCCATATTTCTCTCTTAGAATAGTGGCCAACCAAGCATAATCACTTCTGCCCGTCTTACTGATAAAAATTCGCAGAGCTTCTCTCAATAAATCAGAAAAAACTAATTTCTCAGCTTTGTATTTTTCTACTAAATAATCACAAATAGTATCTTTTCCGCTGCCGTTAGCTCCAACAACTCCAATAACTATTTTTTGTTTTTTTTCCATAGAATTATCTATCATCATTTAAAATATAGCGCGCTCGGCAGGAGTCGAACCTGCAACCCCTTGGTCCGAAGCCAAGTACTCTATCCATTGAGCCACGAGCGCATTTTTATGCAAAATAAAAAATCATTTGAAAAAAACTAGTTTTTCCTAGAAATGATTAATGCGCTTCACAAAAATACCCAAAATTATTTTATCTGATATTTTTAATCAAGGCTAATTATTTTTTTGTTAATTTAAAAAATGGCCAGTTTTTAAAAATCAAATTCTGTGCCGAGAGGCGGAATTGAACCGCCGACACAAGGATTTTCAGTCCTATGCTCTACCAACTGAGCTATCTCGGCAAAAGTTAAAATTCTAATCAAAATAATTTATTTTGCTTAACGGTTATTTTCATTTTATTCAATGTTTTACCATTTACATTTTTAGATTCTTTAGCTCCATTTTCATCTATCCCGTCATCTTTTCCCTCTTTAAGTTTTTTTAAAACCTTAGGAATTCTTCTAAAATCTTTAAAAAGAGTTTCTTTCAAGCTTTGTTGGTAAAGAGCTGCGGCGGGATGGTAGACAGCAAAAAAAACCTGATTTCCTAATTTAGGAAAATTTCTTCGTAAAGCCTTCCCATGCACCTGAGAAATTTTTTGCCCCGGTAAAAACTTTTCTAAAGAATGCCGACCTAAAAGAACAATTAATTTAGGCTTAATTTCTCCTAATTGCTTTTCTAAATAAGGCCAACAGGCCTTAATTTCATTTGGTAAAGGGTCTCTATTTCCTGGCGGACGACACTTAATAATATTGGCAATATACACTTCTTTGCGAGTTAAATCAATTGCTTTTATCATTTCGTCTAGCAATTTTCCAGCAGCTCCTACAAAAGGTTTTCCTGACTCATCCTCTTTTTGACCCGGACCTTCTCCGATTAAAACTATATCGGCTTTTGGGCTTCCTTCTCCAAAGACAGTTTTATTCCTAGTTTTCCCTAAATCACATCTCTGGCAATTTTGGACTTTTATTTTTAATTCTTCTAAAAATTTCGACATGGAAATTAAATAAAATCTAATTGGCCAATAGTTTTTGCGCTCCGGGCAGGGATCGAACCTGCGGTCTGCGCGTTAGGAGTGCGCTGCTCTATCCAACTGAGCTACCGGAGCAAAATTTAGCTATTTTTTCTAATGCTTTTTAAAAATTTTAAATCGTTTTGGATACCTCCTAAAGTGGGAGTTTCCAAAATAAAATTATTATTCTTTAAACGTTGATCTTTAACTAAAGTAATAAAAGGAATTTTCCCTAATTCTCCAAAGCCTAAATGAGCATGCCTGTCTTTATTTGATCCTAATTTTGTCTGAGAATCATTAAGATGGATAAGTTTTAGTTTATCAATCCCAATTTTTTCTTCAATCAAATCTAAAACCTTTTTAGTTTTTCCCTCAGTTCTCATATCCATTCCAGATTCAAAAGCATGAGCTGTATCAAAACAAATTCCTCCCACTTCTTTAACCTCCTCTAAAAAAAATGAAAGCTGATTTAAGTTACTACCAATAATACTACCAGCTCCTGCAGAATTTTCTAGAAGTAATTGCGCCTTTCCAGAATAATTTTTTAGAATTTCTTTTAAGGCAATAATTGCTCTTTGATAAGCAGCAGAAGGGATGACTTCTCCGGCTTTAACATAATCTTTAGCACTTCCTATGTGAATAACTAAACCGGCTGCCCCTAAAAGTGAAGCTACTTCTAAATCCATTTTAATTGCCGAAATAGAGCCGTAATAAATTCTATTATTTTTTGAAGCTAAATTAATAAAATAGGGAGCGTGTAAATAGCTAGCTTTAATATCAAATTTTTTAATATTAGATTTATATTTCTTTATAATTTTAGCATCTGGTATTTTTCTTTTTCCTCCACGTGGAGATTGAGAAAAGCATTGAAAACATTCAGCTCCAATAGAGGCTGCTCTCTCCGGTGCCTTGTCCAAACCAAGTGCCATAGAAACATGTGCTCCAAAATACATTTTTAAAAAATTTAAATTTGCAAAAAATAAAAACGCTGTTTAGGTAATCGCCGGCTTACCCATTCTATCAATAATTTTTCCTTTAAACTCAAAGCCGGAGGCTAGTTTATGGCCTCCCCCACCGAAAAGTTTAGCTATCTCAGAAACATCACAATTTTTATATTCTTCACTTCTTAGGCTTCCTTTTATTTTATCTCTGCCTTCTTCCGCTAGAAAAAGGGAAAAATTTGATTCTTCTGCAGCCCCTAATATATTAGTAACTCCCGCTAAATCTTCCAGGGAGGCTTTACACTCTTCTAAGTCTTTTTCTGTAATGTAAGAAAAAATTATTTTAGTTTCCTTGTTAAGCTTAGCTCTCTCTAAAGCTCTCCCCCAAATTTTTAGAGCGTTAGCTTTTCTATTGGAAAAAGTTTCTTTAGCAATTTTAGAAAGAGAAGCCCCCTTTCTCATTAGGTCAGAAGCCATTTGCATGGTTCTACTGGTAGTATTCGCATGAAGAAAGCCTCCGGTGTCTGTAAATAAACCGGTGAGTAAGCAGGTGGCAATATTTTTACCAAATTCTACTCCTTGGTATTTGAAAAAATCATAAATTATTTGACAAGTAGCTGCTTTTTTACGAGAAGAAATTTCTAAAAGACATCTTTCTTTAACTTTGTCAGTATGATGATCTACAAAAATTAATTTTTTGTTCAACCAATTTCTATTTTTTAACTTAAATAACCCCGTTCTCTTTAACTCGGGAGCGTCAGAAACAATAAAAAGATCATAGATCTTGTTTCTAAAAAAATTATCATCCAAAAAATTCTCTCTTTTAAAATACTCAATATAACATTCCGGTAAAAAACGAAAACAAGTTTCAGCTTTTCCGGTATAGAAAATCGCTACTTTTTTACCTAATTTTTCAAGATAAATTTTGAAAGCCATGCTGGCCCCCAAAGCATCTCCATCAGGATCTTTGTGGGTAACAAGGACAATAGAATTAGCTTTTTTTATAATAGCTGCTAGTTCATCAAATTTCTTTTGGTATTGATTTTTCGTCATGGAATTTAGCTATAATTTTTTCAACTTTTCTAGAATTCACTCCCCCTTCATCTCTAAAAAATAATATCCTTGGAATATACTTTATTCTTACCCTTTGAGCAAGCTGGTAACTTATCCGACTAGCTGATTTTTTAAGGGTAGTTGCTACTTTTTTAAAATCTTTAGCGGGCATTACAGAAATATAAGCTTTGATATTTCTAAAATCTCCAGCTGTTACAACTTTCACAACAGTTACCAAAGCAGCAAAATCAAATTCTTTTCTAATAATTAAAGCTATTTCATCTCTTAAATTTATATCAGCACTTTTAAGACGATAATTTGTCATAAATAAATATACAATTTATGGAGTTAGAAAATTAACGACGATAGAACATAAATCCAGAATAGTAAGTATAGCTATTTTTATTTATTTTTCAACGGGTTGTAGTAGATAATTTTAGCACCCGGAAGAGCCTAGATTCCCCAAGAGATTTTTGATTGTTTTTTCTTGCCTCATCAAAAATTTTTTATATTCGTTTTTAAAGAAAATTCCTTTTGGTTTTGGGTGAAAAATAAGAGCATCATTTCCCCAGTAAACTTGGCCTCCTTTTTCCTCTTTTCTTTTTCTCTTTATTCTCTTCTCTTGAAAAAATCTTGCAGAAATTTCTAAAAAATCAATAATTTTTACCAAAAGAAAAACAATTGGTTTTAGAAAAAAAAGATTATATTTTTTCTTCTTCTCCAATTGGTATTTTTTTTCTTTAGTAACTTTTCTCTCCCAATAATTAGGAATACTTAAATCCCTCCATTTTGAATTAGGTAAATATTTCTCAACCCATAAATTTGCTAGTTTTAATTTCTCTAGCATTCTATTCCTATCTAGGAGACAAATCATGGAAGCGAGCTCTAGGGCAGTATAGAGATCCTTGAATTTTAAATTCAAATTATCTTCTGTAATAAAATAATTTAAACAAATTCTGTCGGCATCTTTGTTCTTTTTTCTTCTTCTCCCTGAAATCTCCAATAAAAAAAGGGCTCCGAGTCGGGTAAGCCAGATTCTATTTTTTTTAGCCACAATAAGTAAATCTATATCACTTTCTTTACGCGGGTTACCAGTAGCAACCGTACCACAAATTCCTATAAATTGAAGACAAGGAAGTAATTTTAATATCTTAGCTTCTCTAACAGCTATTTTCATTTTTTCAGCAACTATTTTTTCCCGTTTGATTGAAAAAAAATTTTTGTCTGCCGATTCATCACTAAGCCATTTATAAAAACCTCTTTTTTCCAGCACCACTTTTTCCTGTTTTAACCAATCTAACGTTTTCCTAACTTTAAAAAGAGAACTAGAGAAATCATTACTATCTCTGAGATTAATAAGCAAACGTTGAATTTTTACCAAAGAAGGTTCAATTCTTCTAACTTTAAAATAGATCAAAGTTTTAATTATAGAAACAGCTAATCCCGGAACAATTTTTTCTAACCGATTTGATTGATAATCCATCTTTCGCAATATTAAAGCTATTTTTTGTACTATTACAATTAAAAAATTTCCTTGATCTCTAATTTATTGCTTGCTTCATAATTTTTTTCTCTCTCTTCAAAAAAACTTTTAATCTCTTGAAGATCTTGAGGATTAATTTCGTATTCAAATTGAGCTTCTTTTTTTAAAAGAATTGCTGCTGATTCTTTTTCTAGGCCTAAATTAAAATAATACCAACAAAATGCTAAAAAAAACAAAGGAGCACAAATAAAAAACAACATAAAATAAAAGACTGCCTTTTCTTTCGTTAGATTGTCTTGCTTAAAAGAAAATTTCAGTTGCTTAATATTTTTCATCTGGATATTTTTCATCTAGCATAAATAACTATTTTCCCTTCAATATATTCTTCTATGGGAGCTTCTTTATTAGCTTGAAGAGTTCTTTTTTCTAAACCAATTGTTTTTAAATCGGCGTATTTTCCAAGATTTTCTAATTTTATTAAAAAACGTAGAAAAGAAGTTAAATTACTCTTAGTAGTAAGAGAAAAGGCTAAAGGAGCCTTGCCTTCTTTTTTTATTTTTTCTTGTTCTTCTTTTTCTTTTTTAGAGGTAAATTTAGGCTCATACACTTCAATTGTTAATTCTAAATTTGATTCAACGGCCGCTTTTTCAACCTCTTTTATAAAAAATACAGGTTCATCTTTAGAGGTAAATCTCCAAGCAATTTCTTCCTTTTCTTCTAGCTTAGCATATTCACTAGCTATTTTATCATAATTTGATATTTTTAGTTCCAGATTACGATCAGCTTCTTTCGCCTTAATAACTTCTTTGGAAAGATTATCGTTCTTCCAAAATAACCAAAAACCCGCAGCTATAAAAGCCAGCTCTAGGAGAAGAAAGACAAACAAATTAATTTTTATTTTCTTATCCATCTTTTAACGTTAAAGTAAATTCAAAACTTATGTTTTCTTTAGAAATTAAATTGGAAACAGGGAATTCAACCTTGCTATAAAAAGTAGACTTCTCCAATTTTTCTTTCAGGTTTATAATTCCCTCACGCTCAAGAGCATTTCCGGAAACTCTTATCTCTTTTAAATTTTTTTCATCAACACTAATTTTTTCTAAGTTTATACCTTCTCCGCAAAATAAAATTAATTCTTCTAAAACTTCTGACCACTTTAAGGGTTTTTCCTTATTGATTTTTTTTGCTTTATCAATAAAAGTGTAAGTTTCCTTAACTTTTCCTTCTAAATAAGCTAGATTTTCAACTTTTTCTTCAATATTTTTTTCTGAAGATTTATTTTTTGCTTCTTTTAATAAGTTTTTCAGCTCTTGATTCAAAAAATAGAGATACCCCAAACTTATAAAATTAATAAAAACCATTAAAAGAATAAGTTTGCTTGTTGTTTTAAATAAACTCGCTAATTTTATTTTTTTGATTTGCTGGGGAGGCAAAAGATTAATTTCCATTTTAATTTAATTTCTTTAAGTGTTTAACTGACCCAGAGCATTCCCTAAAACAATTGAATAATCACAAATAAAATTTTCCGGGATAACTAATTTTTTATTCTCCAATTTATAATTGATCAACTCTTTCCCCTTTTCAACTTTTGTATTTAATTCTTCTGAAAGCAATTCTTCTATCCCCTTTAAAGAAGCGCCAGCTCCTGTAAGGTAAACAGAAGGCATTGTTATCTCCTCTTTTTTTTCAAAATAATTCAGAGCATCTCTTACTTCTTTTAAAAGTTCTTGAATAATTATTCGAGCTTTTTTATAATAATCTTCCTCTTTGTTTTTTAAACTAAAACCATTATCTCCAATTTTCTTTAGAATCTCATCCTGTTTTGGATTTTGAGATTTTTTTTCTTCGCCTTCAGTAATCATCTCAACTATCTTCCTAATAAAATCTGAAGCATTAAAGAAAATACTTGAGGAAAAAAGAATAGTAGTCCCTTTTCTTGCAAAAACAACTGATTTTTCATCACCGAAATAGATTATGGCACTCAATTGACTGCCATCAATCATTTTGATTTTTTCATTCTGTTGATTAGAATTATTTTTTTTATTCGTTTCGTTGTCTATTTTTTTCTCAACAGCAAAACATTGATTTAGACCAAAAGAATCAGGAATAAAACCAATTGGGGTTAAG
>CAZTZK010000039.1:0-12789 GCA_964618065.1 uncultured Candidatus Saccharibacteria bacterium
ATTTCTTTTTCTTTAAAAGAGCTAGGCCAAGAGACCTCTAAACGTACTGTTTTATAATCTGAAGGGTTATCGTCTTCGGGGAAAAGACCATCAGTTTCATCATCTGAATATTTAACCTCTGTAGAAACATTAAAAGAATAGCCTCCTTTTTCCACATTTCTGTTTTGAAGAAGATCTCCAGATGGTATTCCTCCTTCTGTTCCAATCTTATCGTAAGCCATAGATTTTATATTTTCCATTTCTTCATTGGCTAAATAAAGTCCCATAGTTCTTAATTTAGAATCAGCTACAATTTTTCCCGCCAAAATAATCATTCCATAGAAACTCAAAGTAACAATAAGAATAAGAAATACAGTAATCAGAGTTTCAATAACAGTGATTCCTTTAAAAACGGTAGATTTTTTATTGCTTTTTTTCTCTTTTTTCATTAATTCTCAAAAATAAATCTAAATGTCTCCAAAACTAATACTATTAATCTATTTTATCCATAATAGAATACATCGGCTGCAACATGGAAATTGCAAAGAAACCAACAGCGCTTCCTATAAAAATCATTAAAACGGGCTCAATGATAGAGGCCATGTTTTTAGTTATTCCGTCTACTTCTTGCTCATAAAAATCAGCCAATTGCTTTAGAATATTCACACTCATCCCCGTCCCTTCTCCCACTTTCATCATCTGGACAACTAAAGGAGGGAAAATATCCGGCCTTTCTTTTAAAATAGCATTTAAAGCAACTCCTTTTTTTACTTCTCCAGCAGCTTCTTCTATAGCTTTTGAATAATATATATTGCTTACTGCCAAAGAAATAATTTTTAAAGCTTTAACTACTGGAACTCCCCCATCCAACATAGAAGAAAGAGTCCTGCAAAAACTAGCTGAGTTAACTTTTATAGTAACACCTTTGATTATTGGAGCTTTTAAAGAAAACCAACTTATTGTATTTTTACCTGCCCTACTTTTTAAAAATAATCTTAAAATAAAAATAATCAAAACAACCCCTCCTAAAAATAGAAAGATATGGTTTTTCAAAAAATCACTAGCAAAAATTATTATTTTAGTAGCTAAAGGAAGATCAATTTCTAATTCGGAAAAAATCTTAGTAATTTTAGGGATCACAACTATCATCATAATAATGCCAATAGCAAAAGTGGCGGAAAGAACAACCCCCGGATAAATCATTGCCCCTTTAATTTTACTCTTTAAGTCGTGTTCCTTTTTAATTTGAACTGCTAGAAGATTTAAAGATTCTTCTAAATTTCCTAAAGTCTCACCTACTCTTACCATATTAATATAAATAAGAGAAAAAACATTGGGAAATTTTTCTAGAGATTCACAAAAAGGAACTCCCCTTTTTACATTTTTGGCAATTTTTTTCAAAACTTCTCTAAAATAAGGTGATTTAACTTGTTCCGCCAACAAATTTATAGATGTGGGTAAGCTTATCCCCCCCTTAACCATAACAGCTAAATGGCGCGTAAACATAAGCTTATCAACTAAAGAAACACCTCTAAACAAAGAAAGGTTAGCAAAAAATTTAAATTTTTTCTTACCTTTATCTCTTTCTTCAATAAGAATAGGAAAAAATCCATCTTTTTTGAGATGCCAAACTAATTCTTTTTTATCTTTAGCTTCTAAAAAACCGGAGTTTTCTTCTCCTTTTAAATTTTTAGCCTCGTAATAATAAAAAGGCATCCAAGAAAATAAATACTTTTTAAATTAAAATATAATCTTCCAAAAAGAATAAGTGCTTATTCTTCGGCAGCTCTTAAAACTTCTTCCAAGGTGGTAATACCTAAAACTGCTTTTAGAAAACCGTCCTCAAACATTTTTCTCATTCCTTTTTCGCGAACTCTATCTTCTATCTCATTGGCACTTTTTTCTTGAGTTATCATCTTGGATATTTCATCGTCTACTTCAATTACTTCAAAAATTCCAAGTCTTCCTTTGTATCCACTTTGAACACAACGATCACAACCTTTACCTTCTTTAAAAGAGATATCTTTTAAAGAAGTAATATTTTTTAATTTCTCCGAAATCCGAGAGTCATTTTTTAAAAATTTATTTAGAGCTTCCATGTCTATCTTTTTTTCCAAAACCTTAGCTTGCTTTTCATCTAAATTATAAGAAGTAGCACAATAAGGACAAACTTTTCTGACAAGACGTTGAGCAATTACTAAATTCAAAGTAGAAGCTACTAAAAAAGGTTCTATGCCCATATCAATTAAACGAGGGAACGCTCCAGCGGCTGAATTGGTATGGACAGTAGAGAGAACTAAATGACCTGTCATCGCAGCATGAGCTGCAATTTCAGCGGTCTCAGTGTCTCTTATCTCTCCAACCATAATAATATCGGGGTCTTGTCTCAGTAAAGATCTTAATCCGGCTGAAAAAGTAAGGCCTATTTTAGCATTCACTTGAGTTTGATTAACTCCTGGCATTCTATATTCAATAGGGTCTTCAATGGTATTAATATTGACCTTCCGGGAATTCAAAAGATCAATAATAGTATAAAGAGTAGTAGTTTTACCGCTTCCAGTAGGCCCAGAAACTAGGATCATTCCATTCGGTTTACGGATAGCCTCCTCTATAATTTCTAAATCTCTCCCCTCTACACCTATTTGATTTAACGTAAGCCCCTTAGAAGATTCATCTAAAATTCTCATCACGACTTTCTCCCCTCCATAAACCGGAATCACAGAAACTCTAAAGGAAACATTTAAACTATCATCAACTATCTTAAAGCGACCATCCTGAGGTAAACGATGTTCATCAAGTTTTAAACTAGACAATACTTTAAGACGAGCAACAATAAAAGGTAATATTTTCTGAGGAAGTTCCATAATATCATGAAGAATCCCATCAATTCTGTAACGGACTATAACTCCTCCCTCTTTAGGTTCTACATGAATATCACTAGCTGACTGAAGAATGGCATGCTTAATAAGCGTATTTACAATTTTTATAACTGGTAAATCGGTGGCAATTTTTTCAAGATCCGTTTTGTCTTTATTTTTTACCAGGGCTGTCTGAAAATTTTTCTCAATAATCTCTCCAAATTCCATTTGCAGAGATTTTTGATACTGATTTAATACTTTTTGAATTGACTGTTTAGAGGTGAGACAGGGTATAATTTTAGATTCAGTCTTTTTTCTAATAAAATCTATTACCGGAAGATCATCAGGATCAATCATAGCTACCTTCAATTTATCTTTATCTTTTTGAAAAGCTACTATGTTATTTTTTTTAGCGATTGATTCTGGAATAATTCTCAAAACATCTTTGGGAATAAAAATATTTTCTAAATTAACATATGGGATACCATTAACATAAGCATCCGCTTTTCTTAGTTGTTCGTCGGTAATTTTTTTTGAAGATACCAAAAAATCAGTCCATTTTTCTCCAGTAGTATTTTTTTGGGCTTCTTTTATATCTTTCTCCCCTACTAAATCTGAATCAAGTAAAAATTGAATTAGTTGCTGATCATTATTTTTCATTTTTGTTTTTGTAATTTTTTCTTTTTCCTCGTTCTTTATAAAAATAATAACACATTATTAATTTAATCTCTAGCTCTAGCCTAAAACAAAAATAATATGTATAATAGAAAAAGATTTCTAAACTTAATTCTGAAATCATTTTTTGTCGTTTGATATTTACATTTTTGATCCAATAAATAAAAACAAAATAGGAAAATAATTAAATTTCTATGGATAATAAAATTCCGTCTAGGACTTCATTACAAAAAACTCATTTTGCTCCGGTTGATCCGGCCTTTCGTCCTAAAAAACCTTCCAAGGATGGAACTCTCCCAAAACCGGGAGAAGATTCCAATCAACACGACTATCCGTCAAGTTTTTATCCTGCCGTGAGCCAAGAAGGTTCGGAACAAAAAAATTTAACAGAGGGGAAAACTGTTCCAGAAAATTCTGAAAAAGCTGTCCCCGAAAACCTACCGAAAAATCCAACTAATCATAATGCAGTCCAACATACTTCGTCTGATGTAAAATCAGAAGAGTCCGCAACGGATCAATCAGACAATGGGTTATTAAATTTAAAAGAATTTCCAGATTTAAAAGACTCTCAAAAAAATGATTCTGAGACAAAAAAAATTCTTACTATAGGAGGAATCATTGCTAGCGTTATTATTCTAACAGCGGGTATTCTCTTTCTGGTGGCCGGTGGGAAAAAGGAAGAGAATGAAGAACCTAAAACACCTGCAACTGAAGATGACGCTGCTCAAAAAGCTGCTTTAGAAAAAATAAAGACTGAAGCAGAGAAAACTGAAGAAGATAAAGAAGAAAATAAAATTTCTGAAAAAGACACTAAAACTCAAAAGTACCTTACAGCTACAAATAATATTAACTTGATAGAAGAGATAGAAAATTCTTTCTCAAAAATTCGCGAGGAAAATAGTCAAGAAGAAATCAGGATAATCTTCCAGAATGAGAATGAAGAACCTCTCAGTTTAAAAAATCTAACAGAAAAATTAGGAGTTTTTATTCCTGATTATGTAGCTGAGATTCTTGATCCTGATTATTATTTTTTTCTGGCGAATATCCCAGCTAACAGTACACCTAAAGCTTCTATTATTTTAGAATCAAAATTTTCTGATTATAAAAAAACGGAAGAAGTTCTTCAACGCTGGGAGAAATATTTGGTACAAGATCTAAAAAACTTTATTTTCTTAGGCGAGGATGCCGATTTCTTTAATAATTTTATAAAAGAATCGGAAATTTATTCATTGGATTTTTACTCTAGCGAAAAATACCCCGGAGGACGTTATCAAAATTTTCTTAAAGATGGTTCTATTTCTTTAAACTACCTTGTAATGCAAGATAAGATTATAATAGCTAACAGTTTTGAAGCTTTTGAAAAAATCATTCGCCATGTTGAATTAGACGAAAATCTTTAAGAGATAAAAAATAAACCAGATTTTAATTTTTTGTATCACAGAAAATTAAAATCTGGTTTTTACTTTTTAGACATCTTCTATCTTCTATTTATTCTCTTCTCAAGATTAATTTCTAAAACCTTTTTTAACTCTAAGAAAGATGTAAGTTCTTCTTCATCTTTTTCATTTCTTATTCTTTTTCTTTCCAAATCTTCTATCTGAGTCTTAATCTCGGCAATCAGATAGAGAAATTCTCTTGGAAGAAGATCTTTTGTTCTTTGTCCTAAAGATGTCCTTTTTGCTTCCATTATTTCCTCCTTTTTTGAATTTTAATTTTTCTAAAGTACAATAAATTTATTTAAACAAAAAAATAATATTTGTCAAAAATTAATGACAATAAAAATAAAAGGCGGAAAAGTATCCGCCTTTTATAGTATAGCAATAAGCTATTCAGAAAATATTAGGATTTACATCATGCCACCGCCCATGCCCATACCCATACCACCGCCCATACCAGCAGCTGCACCTGGATCATAAGCGGAAGAACCGTTTTGCTTTTCAGGAAGATCTGTAACAACTGCTTCCGTGGTTAGAATCATAGAGGCTACTGAAGCGGCATTTTCTACAGCTAAACGAGTCACTTTTGCCGGATCAATTATCCCTGCTGCTGATAAATTTTCGTATTTATCGGTAGCAGCGTTATAGCCAATATCTCCTGTCATTTTAGAGACTTTTTCAACAATAACTGACCCTTCTTTCCCAGCGTTAATAGCAATCTGTCTTAGTGGTTCTTCTAAGGATCTTCTAAGGATATCTAGGCCTACTTTTTCATCTCCTTTAATGTTTGCTTTATCTAGGGCTTTAATTGTTCTTATCAAGGCTACGCCACCGCCAGGAACAACTCCTTCGCCTACTGCTGCTTTAGTAGCTTCTAGGGCATCTTCTACCCGATGTTGCTTTTCTTTCTGCTCAACTTCAGTAGCTGCTCCTACTTTCAAAACTGCTACTCCGCCGGAAAGTTTCGCTAATCTTTCTTCTAATTTTTCTCTGTCAAAATCAGAATCGCTTTCTTCAATTTGCCTTTTAACGTTAGCAATTCTATCTTGAACAACTGTTTTTTTACCATTGCCGGAGATAATAGTAGTATTTTCTTTTGTAGAGACTATTTTACTGCAAGTGCCTAACATACCTAATTCTGCTTTCTCCAATTTTAATCCTCTCTCTTCACTAATAAGAGTTCCACCGGTAAGAATCGCAATATCTTCTAGCATCTCTTTGCGACTATCACCAAATCCAGGTGCTTTAACTCCTAAAGCATTAAAGGTACCTTTTAGTTTATTAACAACCAAAGTAGCTAGAGCTTCACCTTCAATGTCTTCAGCTATAATAGCAATATCTTTTTTCCCAGATTGAGTTATTTTTTCAAGCAAAGGAAGAATCTCATTAATAGAAGCTATTTTTTTATCAGTAATTAGAATCACCGGATCCTTAAGTTCTGCTTCCATACTATCCGTATCAGTCACCATATAAGGCGAAACATAGCCTTTATCAAATTGCATTCCTTTAACAATCTCTTTATCCAAACCAAAAGTTTGGGATTCTTCTACAGTAATAACTCCGTCACTCCCTACTTCTTCCATGGCATCAGCAATGATTTTACCTACTTCTTCATCCTGAGCAGAAATTGTAGCTACCTGAGCTCTTTCTGCTTTATTTTTAATCGGTTTAGCCATCTTTTTCAATTCAGCAACAATTAATTCTATTCCTTTACTTATTCCTTTCTTGACTGCAATAGGGTTAGCACCGGCTGTGATATTCTTCATTCCTTCTTTAGTTATTTTTTGAGCTAACAAGGAAGCAGTGGTAGTTCCATCTCCTGCGTTGTCTCCTGTTTTACTTGCTACTTCTTTAACTAATTCAGCCCCGATATTTTCAAACTTTTCTTCCAATTCTATTTCTTTAGCAATAGTTACTCCATCATTAGTAATAGTTGGAGAACCAAATCCCTTATCTAAAACAACATTGCGTCCCTTAGGACCAAGGGTAACTTTTACTGTGTTTACTACTTTATCAATCCCTGAAAGTAGCTTCTGACGAGCTTTCTCGTCAAATTTTATTTGTTTAGCCATTTTTTATTCGTTATTAATTATTAAGATAAACTAAAATTATTTTGGAGTGATATTAAATATATAAAATAAACTAGCACTCGTCAAGTGGGAGTGCTAAATAAATTGTTGAAACCTTTTATTCCCTCAAGTCAGAAAAATTTAGGTCCAGAGTTATATAAGAAGTATTTATTAAAGATGCCCCCTTTACAATGCTATAAGGAAATAAATAAACTTTTTTCCCTAATTGTTAGCAAAAGTCAAAATTATAAAACCGGCTTTTGGATAGGATTTCCAGTCCCCAAAAAAGATTTTTTCATAAAGAGATTCTCATAAGCTGAAAGCAGTTTAATTTCCGATTTCAACCAATTAAGATCTCTTTCCACTTTCATTTTTCCTATTTCTCCCATCGCCCGACTTTTTTCCTTGTTATCAATAATTCTAATAATCTCTTTAGCAAAATTTAATTCGTTATAATTAACAATAAGAGCGCCCGCTTTACCAATTTTACTTCGGCCTATTCTAGAATCAAAAGAAATCACCGGTTTGCCAGCCGCCATATATTCAAACACTGAATCTCTTAAAATACTTTTTTGTTTGCGAACAGGTTCCGGGATTAATCCCATATCGGCCTCAGTGAGATAATCTAAAAGTTTTTCTTGATTTAACCACCCAGGGAAACAAACATTGCGGAAAATATTTTTAGTTTTAGCATATTTTTTTAACTCTTCTTTGTCCTCTCCTTCTCCGGCTAGAACAAAAAGAATATCATCCTTCCCTAATTTATTTACAACTAAATCTATAGCTTGAAGAAGTTTAATAATTCCTCTTTCTATCTTAAGGCTCCCGGCATAAAGAGCCAAGTGACTAAATCCTTTCTTGTAATCCCTACTAGGCAGTGGCTGATAAAAATCTTTAAGATCTGGTAAAGGTTCAATGGTAATTATTTTATTTTTTTCTTCTTGAACCAACCTCACAATTCCAGCTTTTTGCTTAGAATTAGGAACAATTATCATGTCGGCAAATTTTAAAGCTAGCTTTTCAATTTTTTCTAAACAGCTAAAAAAATAATGCCTATTTTTTTCTAATCCCAGTCTTTTATATTTGAATCTTTCTAAGCAAGATTCATTCATCTCATAAACAAAATGATAACCTAAAATTCTATAGAATAATCCAATAAAAATTAAAGTGTCAGTTGGATTCACAACCTGGATAACTTGAAAGCCTCTTCTAAGATAAAGGCGGAAAGTGAGAAGGCTAACTTTTATAAAATCAAGCGTTTCTCCCAAAATAAAAGAAAAAATCTTATCTCTAAGAAAAAATTTGTGATAATAAAATATTTTTATTCCCTCTATTTTTTCAGTTCCTGATTTTTTCTTACTTCCGGAAGGACAAATAATTCTAACTTCATATCCATCTTTTTGAAGAGATGTTGCTTTTTTCCAAAGCCGACGATAATCAGGGGCGGGATAATTATTGGTAATAAATAATACCTTCTTCTTCATAAAATGCTGAATACCAATTAAATTGCAAGAACAGGAATTTATAGTACAAAAATTAAGAAAAGTCAAATAGAAATAGCACGCAATTCATCAGATATTGATTAAAAAATTACTGAACGAGAGTCAGGCTTTTAAAATTTAAAAATAGACAGAAGCGTTTTTTCGCTCCATCTTCTTAAGCATTAAATAGTCATAAGCTCTGAGAAGTTCTTTCTCTGAATATTCCCAGGTAAAATTTTCTCGTTCTATTCTCCTTTTGCCAATGATCCCCATTTCTTTACGAAGTTTTTTATTATCTAAAAGACTAACAGCAATTTGAGCATATTTTTTCTCGTCATCGCCTTGAATATAAGCCGCTGCCCCTTTAGCATTGAAGCGTAATTCTTTTAAGTCATAAGCTAAAATGGGCAAACTAAAAAACATATACTCTAAAATTTTATTATGTAAAGAATTATCAGTATAATCATTTTTTGGTTCCGGCATTAATCCTAAATCGGCTTGGCTTAGATAAGCAGCAATAGTTTTCTTCCCAGCCCAACCGGTAAAGATTGTTTGTTTTTCAATACCAAAATCATGAGCCATTTTTTTAAGTCTTTTTAAGTCATCTCCTCGACCCATTAGAACAAAAGCAACGTCTTTCCTTCCTAAATTGTGGACTATAAAACGAATGCTTCTGAGCAATTTATCTACTCCGTCCTGGGGTCCCATTACTCCAAGATAAGCGCAAAGATATTTAAAATCGCTTTTAATTTTAGCAATGTTTCTTCTGGTTTTTAGATTAGCCTCAGCAGGATCAATGTTTTCTAAATCAGGAGCGGAGCGTACCACTAGGCTCAAGGATTTAAAAGGATGCCTCTTCTTTACAAAATTCAGGCCGGAATTACAAGTTGCTAAGTGAAAATCGCAAGTCTTAAGGGATAATCTTTCCAAAAAACAAAGTGCTTTATAAACCGGATTGCGGTGAGAGTTGGAGAATTTACATAAAAACATTTCCGGTGCTAAATCGTGCTGATCAAAAACAAAACTTACTCCAAAAATTTTATAGAAAGTAGCTATCAAGAAAAAAAGATCCGGAGGATTAGCTGCATGGATAATAGAAAAACCTTGAGTAAGGGCTGCCTTAAAGCTTAAATAAAAGCTCCAAAAAAAAGAATAACTATATTCTAAAAGATAGCCCGCCCATCCCTTAGGTTGAGGGGCTCTTAAATAACGATAGATTTGAATGCCATTGATTCTCTCAGATTTCGCCTGATTAGTTTCTCTAGGAGAAATAATAGTTACTTTAAAACCATTATTTTTTAAAGAATTTGCTTCCATCCATATTCTTCTATCTTGAGGTACCGGCAAATTTTGAACCAGAAATAAAACTGATTTTTTCATCGCTCTTAATAATCTGATTAAAGAATTTTAAGATGCCCCAATCCCTCTGGCAGCAAACCAAAAAGTTCTTAGAATTACTAAAATATCTAAAAGAATAGATAAATTATCAATATAATAAATATCATAATCCATGTTTTCGTGAATACATTTTTTTCTATCAGCGGTCACCTGCCAAATACCTGTAATACCTGGTTTTACTAAAAGTCGTTCTCGTTGATAAAGATTATATTTCTTAACAATAAATTCCATTTCTGGACGAGGGCCTACTAAGCTCATTTCTCCTTTAAGAGAATTAATAAATTGAGGAGTTTCGTCTAAACTTGTTCTTCTTAAAAATTTGCCTATTCCGGTAATTCTTTTATCAGTTTGATCCATCGGACAATAAGCATATTTAGGCGCGTTCATTTTCATTGTCCTAAATTTATACATCTCAAAAGGAACTCCATCTTTGCCTATCCTTTTCTGTTTAAAAAATACCGGCCCCTTAGAATCTCGCTTGATTAAAATAGCAATTACAAGAAAAGCGGGGGCTAGAATTATCAAAGCTAAGACTGATAATACAATATCCAATATCCTCTTTATAACCTTAGTGGCAATATCAATTTTTGGCTTTTCCGTTCTAATAAAAGGAATCCCTCCGAAAGAATAAAGGGCTATCCTATGTAAGGGCTCTTTAAGTAAATTAGGAATAAAGCGGTAACCAATTTTATTATTTTGGCAAGCTCTAGAAATCTTTCTAATATCCCCTTCTTTTACTGAAGGAGTGGCTACAAATAGCTCCTCAATCTTTTCTTTTTGAATAATTTTTCTCAAATCAGAAATTTTTCCTAAAACAGGAACTTCTGCTTTAGCTTCCTCTGAACTAGTTTTTACCAGTTTACCTACTTTTATTTTATTATCTATAAAACCTACCGGCAAATATCCCAACTGGGGAGATTCAAAAAGCTTTTTTAATAAAAGTCTGCCCGTGGGGCAAACATCATAAATAGCTATCTTTTGAACCCATTTTCCCTTTTGGTAATTGATCCTTGTAATTTTATAAAATAAATAACGTTCTAGAGAAACAAGTAAAAGTCCACTTGAAAAACCAAAAATTACCAAATTCCTGGTAAACTCAAGGCTGAAATTTAAAACAATTCCCAAAAGAACAACCAGGGCAAAACCAAAAATTAAAGATTTAATGATTTTCCTAAATTCTTCAAAATTGAAGAAAGAGATTTCTCTTTTATAAAGACCAAGCAACCAAAAAAGTGCTAACTGGAGAATAACCACCCAAAGCAACCAGAAATAAATAGCACCAGATTCCAAAAAAATGCTGTCTGCAAAATTTTCGGATAAGATTCCTCCCCTACCAATTTCTCTAATTTTAATCTTTAGCAAAAGGATAGGAATATAAAAACCAACTCCTACTGCAATTAAATCAGCTAGAAGTTTAAAAACATTCATTAATTGGTTATATCTTTTATTAGTCATCTTTTATTATAAATTATAAAGATAAAATAAACTTTCTTAGAGCACTTCTTAAAAAAACTTAATGGAATTAAAAAATGCTTTTTTCAATAAATTTTGATAACCCCTTATATAAGCACAAAAATAAGAATTAGTCAATAGCAAAAGGAGATTAATCTATTTATATTGCCTTTTTTTGGTGTTTCTCTACTAATAATTTAGAAATTAGTTAATTGAAAGATAGGAGATTGGAAAACTCGTTTCGTGTTTTTAAAGAGTAGCTAAATATCTTTTTAAGCTTTTTTGCTATGAAGGTATTATTTATTTATGTTAATTAGTCTTATAAGGACATTCATTGCTAAAAGCCCTTGACTTTTTTTAGAAAGTATGCTTTTATATCTAGTTAAATTAATTTTTAAGATTACCAATGAAGACAATAAAAAGTCAAACAGGCCTTAACTTAGATAGCATAAAAAGTAAATGGCAGTTTATTTTGCTGATTGCTTTTATTTCAGCCGCTTTTGTTTTTATGGTTAGCGCCATTATCCCTCCTACTTATTCTAGTGAGGTCAGATTGCTAATCTTACAAAAAAATCTTAGCACTGATTCATATCGAGCAGCTAAATCTTCTGAATATGCCGGAGAGGTTATTAAAGAAGTAATTCAATCAGCTAACTTCATGAAAGCTGTTTTGGAAAGTAAACATAGTATTAGAGATGATTTCGGAGAAGATCCTAAAGAAAGAATGGAAAAATGGAATAAGAGAATTACCGCTAGCAGAGCTACCGGTGCAGGAGTAATGACAATTGAGATTTTTCATAAAAATATTAAGGAAAATAAGGCCATTACAAATGCCGTAATTGAGAAACTTCTTTTTGATGGTAAAAAGTATCACGGAAACGAGAATATTTTTCTAAAAAATATTGGCGGACCTATTTTTTCCGACAAGCCAGAATATCCTAAAGTATTTTTAAATACCCTCATAGGTGGAATAGCGGGAATATTTTTAGCCTTAGGGATAATTGCTATTTGGGGTGATAAAGCTGACAATTGGATCTATACTAATAAAAGAGAGCTAAAAAAAGACAATTCGAACAAGAAAGCAATAGAAGAAATGTTTGAATTTCCTGTCTTTCATAAAATGGCTCCCAAAAAAACCGTTAAAGGGAAAGAAATTCAATATAAAAAGATAGAAGAAGAAGCTGACAAACTACAGCCTCAGCAAGTAAAGAATAATTTCCCCGAAAGTCCGTTTTCTATTGAAAATAATTTTAGTTTTAGAGAAAACTTTATTTCTGACGAAAGAGGGCCAGGCTTAGAAAAAGATAATAAAAAAGAGTTTTCTTTGTAAAAACAGGGGGGAAGGATGTCAAGGCAAAGTAGAAATGTCCTACCCTCCAGCAATATAGAAATGTCCTAGTAGACCATTTCGTTAGGTTAATTAAATATTTAAACTTGTTGT
>CAZTZK010000040.1:0-14071 GCA_964618065.1 uncultured Candidatus Saccharibacteria bacterium
AAACAACAAGTTTAAATATTTAATTAACCTAACGAAATGGTCTACTAGGACATTTCTATATTGCTGGAGGGTAGGACATTTCTACTTTGCCTTGACATATAGAAAGAAAAATACATTGTTTTTATTTTATAGAGATGCAAAAAAACAGAACGCACTTTTCTTGACAATAATAAATTGTGGGTATATACTCAAAATGTAAAGGTCGACTTTTCATAAATTAATTAATATTTTAAATTAAAGTTATTACGTAATTAATTACGTAATAATTAAGAAAGGCGGTGATTAAAATGCCAAGAATGGATGGAACAGGTCCTAATGGAAACGGACCTACAGGACGCAGAATGGGACCTTGTGGAAACAATAGCAACAGTAATCCTCAAACCGGAGGGGCAGCCCTTGGAAGAGGCGCAGGTTTTGGAGCAGGAAGAGGAATGGGAGCAGGAAGAGGAATGGGAGAAGGAAGAGGAATGGGAGCAGGAAGAGGCGCAGGCTTTGGTAGGGGAAGAAATTTCCGTGGCAGATTTTTCTCTAACCAATCCAACGTACAGAACGAACCCAAAAATTAAAATTAAACAGATCCTCTAAAATAAAAAGGTTAGAAAGAAGCTGGAAAATCAGCAATATCCTTTCTTCAAGAAAGGATATTGCAACTCCAGCAAAAATTTTACGAGAGACCAATCTTTTGCTAAAAATTATTAAAATAAAAAGATTAATTCTAAAAAATGTTTTGGCAAAAAATTACTAAAATAACGTTAATAGCACTATTTTTTTTCTTGAGTGCCCTCCCCTCGGCTTATGCAGAAGAGAAACAAGAAATCATTGACTTGGAAAAGTCCATTTTATTTTTTTGGTCTAATGGATGCCCTCATTGCGCTCAAGAAAAACCTTTTTTAGAAAAATTAGTAGAAAAATATCCTTCTTTGAAATTTTATAGTTTAGAAATATCCAAAAAAGAAAACGCTCAATTATTAGCCAAAGTAGGC
Source organism: uncultured Candidatus Saccharibacteria bacterium (assembly GCA_964618065.1). Classification (GTDB taxonomy): domain Bacteria; phylum Patescibacteriota; class Minisyncoccia; order CAIUEV01; family JAHKAQ01; genus M55B174. The sequence continues at coordinate 984 of CAZTZK010000040.1, forward strand.
GAAGAGCTAAACACTGAGATTCCTGGGGTTCCTTTCACGGTCATTGGAAAAAAATATTTCGTTGGTTGGAGAGACGAAAATACGAGTGGGAAAGCAATGGAAGAAGCCGCTCAAGAAATTTTAGGTAATCAACAAAATGGAGAAGTCTCGGCAAAAGAAGAGAGCGAAAAAGAAGATAAAGAAACAGAAATTGCTGAGACATTTTCTTCTAAATCAGAATTACCAACGGATTCAACTAGTGCTAATTCCGACATAAATCAAATACCTAAAACAATCAAAGTTCCTCTCTTAGGAGAAATAGAAATCAAAAATTTTTCTTTGCCTGTTATTACAATTATTCTAGGAGCTTTGGATGGATTCAATCCTTGTGCTATGTGGGCTCTTTTATTTTTGATAAGCTTGCTCCTCGGGATGAAAGACAAAAAAAGAATGTGGATTTTTGGGAGTGTTTTTATTGTAGTATCCGGAATGGTTTATTTTTTATTTATGGCAGCTTGGCTCAATTTAATTTTGTTTATTGGCATTATTTTATGGGCCAGAATTATTATCGGTTTGATAGCTATCGGAGGAGGTTCTTATAATCTCAAAGAATTTTTTTATAACAAAGAAAGCCGTTGCAAAATGACTGGAGGAGAAAGAAAAAGAAAATTTTTTAATCATTTAAGAGAAGCAACCCAAAAAAAACAGTTCTGGTTAGCTTTGGGAGGGATAATAATTTTAGCAGTTACGGTAAATTTGGTAGAAATGGTTTGCTCTGCGGGACTTCCGGTAATTTATACTCAAACTTTAGCTTTAAGCAATCTGGCAAAATGGCAATATTATCTTTATCTTTGCTTTTATATTTTTATCTTTATTTTAGACGATCTTTTTATCTTCTTCACCGCTATGTTTACTCTAAAAATAACAGGCGCTACTACAAAATATACTAGAATTTCTCGTCTTATTGGAGGGTTACTAATGATAATTATAGGAATTTTACTGATTTTCAAGCCTGGACTTTTAATGTTCAACTAACTAAAATTTAATTATGGGTAGACACTTTAAATTGAGAAGAATAAATTTTAATCCCTCTATAAATTATTTTAAACCTCAAGGAATACCTTTAAGGTCTTTGAGAGAAACTAGCTTAAATCCCGATGAACTGGAGGCTCTTAGATTAAAACACGTTAAGAATTTGGATCAAACTCAATGCGCCAAAAAAATGGGAATTTCTAGAAGTACTTTTCAGAGAATTTTAGCTTCCGTCCACCAAAAAGTTGCCCTTGCTCTAACTGAAGGAAGAGCTATTAAAATAATTAAGCGCTTTTAGAAAGTTAGCAAATTTTCTGCCTGTCATTTCTGCTTTTTAAATGTTATTCTGGGTAAAAATAATCAATAAACAAGGGTTGCTAAAAATTACAAATTTTAAGTTAGAATAATTTAAAGTTTAGATCTAAAATTTACAATTTAACAATTCTACTAACGGGGTGTAGTATAATGGTAGTACACACGCATGGGGTGCGTGCAGCCGGAGTTCGATTCTCCGCATCCCGACAAAATTTTCTGGCAATAGGTTTTGGTGTTAGCTGAATAAATGCTTTTACTAATTTCCAAAAGCGGGAATTTAAGAGAATTAGCAATTAAGGGCGAGAAAATATCATAATTCTTGGGAAAAATTTTGTTAGAACATAAACTAAAAATTTATTTTGATAATCTAATCATTAAATTAAAAAAATGGAAGAAAAAAATTTTAATGAACCAGCTGGCGGTTTTGGAGGAAGGGGCGGAGGGAGAAGAAGTGGAGGAGGAAGAGGTTTGGGACGTAATCCAAAAGGTTTCGGTCTGGGACCGGAAGGAAATTGCGTTTGCCCTCAATGTAGTACAGAAGCTCCTCACCAAACAGGAGTCCCCTGTTATGAACAAACATGCCCCAAGTGCGGAGCAAAAATGACCAGAAAACAATAAATCTTAATAAAAAAATATGAAAATTTGTATTACGGCTCTTAATCCTACAATGGATTCTTTAGTGGATCCCCGTTTTGGGAGATGCCACCATTTTATTATAGTTGATGAGAAAGGAAAATTAATAAAAAATTTAGCCAACGAATCAGGAGAAGCTGCTAGAGGCGCAGGAGTTTCAGCTGCTCAAGTAATCGCTGATGAGGGTGTCCAAGTTATTATTACTGGCAACATGGGACCTAATGCCTATAAAGTGCTTAGTCCATCTAAAATAAAAATTTTTACCGGAGTTGCTAATATTTCAGTAAAAGAGGCTTTTGAAGCTTATCAAAATAATGAACTTCAAGAGTCGGACCCGGATAATCCGCAACAAACGGACCGTCCGTTTGGACATGGGAAAATGAGAGAATAAGGAAAAGGGTGTAAAATTAAAGTATAGGAATACTCCAAAGATAAAACTTCAAGAGGATATCTTACAATTTTTTATAAATTTAAAAATGAACGCTCAAGCAGTTTCTACAATAAGTGTCCTAGGGAATTTAGGACTGGGTTTCACTAAATTACTTTTTGGATTTGCTACAGGTAGTATGGCTTTGGTAGCTGATGGAATTCACTCCAGTCTAGATGTTTTTTCGTCTTTTATAACTTTTTTGGGATTAAAAACAGCCAAAAAGCCAGAAGACGCTAAGCATCCTTATGGACATTGGAAAGCGGAAAGCTTAGCCGGACTTTTTGTCGCTATATTTCTAGCAATTTCCGGACTTTGGATCCTCTATGAAGCAATCTCGCGTTTTTTTGAAGAAGAAGCAGTAGAATTAACTTGGGGAGCAATCGGAGTAGTTATTGCTTCTATCATAATAGCCGAAATTTTAGCTAGACTTAAATTTCACTATGGATCAAAGGAGAAAAGTTTAGCTCTGATTGCCGATGCTGAACACTCAAGAGCAGACGCTCTTTCTTCGGTCGGAGTATTGATTGGTATTAGTTTAATAAAATATTTTAGTTTAGCTGATGCTATAATAGCTTTACTGGTAGGAATTTATATTCTTTTTGAAGCTTTCAAAGTGGGCAAAGAGATAACAGATTCTTTGCTTGATGTATCTAATAAAAACCTAGAAGAAAAAATAAGAAAAATTTGTCTAGCCCATGAAATAGAAATCGCTGATTTAAAAAGTAGACAGGTTGGTTCTCTTAATTTCGCTGAAATTAAAATCAAACTGCCTCCAAAATTAAGAGTTGAAGAAGTTCAAAAATTAACTCAAACTTTAGAAGAAAGACTGCTAAAAAATATTCCCGAATTAAAAAATATCGTGATTTCAATCGAATCTTATAAAATGGCAAGAAGTGTTATTCTAACAAAGTTGGGGGATAGAATAGGCACTCTCAAGGGATTTGAAAAAATAGGACCTCCTAAACCCCAAGGTAGCGAAAGAATTATTATCCCATTAACAAAGAATGAGATTGGAAAGAGGTTGGGAGAAAAATATTATTTATTGATTGATATAAAAGGAAGAAAAATTTTAACTAGAGAAAAATTTAAAAATCCATATTTTGAAGATCATCAAAAGAAAAGACCTCCTCACGGAATAAGATTTGCTAAAGCGGTAAGAGCCAATAAAGTAATGACTTTCCAAATAGGAGATAACGCCAAAAAAGGATTAGAAAATTTTGGCATTCAAGTGACAATTATTCCTCCCAATCAAACACTAGCGGAGTTATTAAAGAATATTAAAAGAAATAAGAAAGATGAGAAAAAAAATTAACAAAATAGCAATTACAGGTGGTAAGGGGGGAACTGGTAAATCAACTGTTAGCATTCTTCTAGCCAATTTTTTTAGCCAGCAAGGCAAAAAAGTGATCCTTTGCGACTGCGATGTAGAATGCCCCAATGATTATTTATTACTTGAAAAAAAATTAGTTAAGCCAAAAGCGCAAGTTTTTGCAGAATATCCTCAATTAGATAAAAAGAAATGCGATAAATGTGCTTCTCTAAATAAAAATAATAAAAAAAAGATTTTTCAACCGGGTCTTTGCGTTAAAACCTGTAGAAACAATGCTATTTTTCAAGCTCCGGGTAAATATCCGGTTTTTTTAAAGGATCTCTGTTCGGCTTGCGGAGCTTGCCAAATTGTTTGCCCCCAAAAAGCAATTTTTACAAAAAAAGAATTGACCGGCCAAATTTTTACCAATAAAATAAGCTCCAATTATTGGTTGGTAACAGGAAAAGCAAAACCCCGATTGGAAGAAACCAGCCCCATTGTAAAAAAAACAAAAAAAATAGCTGGTGAATTAGCCGAAAAAGTTGGAGCTGATTTAATAATCTTTGACACTGCCGCAGGAACACACTGTTCTGTAATTTCAGCTCTTTTAGGATGCGAATACGCTTATGCTGTCACCGAGCCTACTCCTATGGGAGACTACGACCTAAATTTAATTCTAGAACTTTGCCAAAAGATAAAGTTACCGGTTAAAATAATTTTAAATCAAGCAAATTTAGGAAATAAAAAAGAAATTCAAAAAACAGCTCGCCGTTTTCAGGTTAAAATAGAAAAAGAAATCCCTTATTCAAAGAAGTTGGTTGAAGCTTATTCAAAAGGTAAATTATCAAACTTGAAAATTCCAGAGCTAAAAATAGTTTTACCGAAACAATAAAGCGGAATTGTAAAAATTACTCTAATTAAGAAAAATAAACTATTAAATATGAATTTAGTAATTGCTTCCGGAAAAGGAGGAGTGGGAAAATCAATGATTGCTTCTTCTTTGACAATGCTTTTCTCTAAGAAATTTTCCGTTACAGCTGCAGACTGCGATGCTGATACTCCTAATCTGGCAATTTGGTTGGGAGAAAACAATAAATGGGACGAAATTATTCCTGTTAAGGTTTCTTCCAAACCAAAAATTGATTTAGAGAAATGTACTGGTTGTGGACTTTGCGCTTTAAATTGTCGTTTCGGAGCTTTAAAAATGAAAGGAGGTAAGCCAGTTTTAAATCGTTTTCTTTGCGAAGGTTGTGGAGCTTGTGAGGCAATCTGCCCTCAAAAAGCTATTAAATTAGAATCTGTTCAGAACGGAGAAATAAAAATTAAGAAAAATAATAGAACATTCCCTCTGGTTTCAGGGCAATTACTCCCCGGGGAAACAGGCTCCGGTAAAGTCGTTGATCAAATAAAAGATATTGCCGATCAGTTTAATTCTGATCTAGTGATAATTGATTCCGCTCCGGGAACAGGTTGTCCCGTTATAGCTGCTTTTAAAAATGCTGGATTTGTTGTTTTAGTTGCTGAGCCTACTCTCTCAGGATTTACCGATATGCAAAGAACTTTAGATATCGTAAAACACTTTCACATTCCTTACGGCGTAGTAATTAACAAATGGGATATAAATCCAAAGTTAAGTTCTAAGATAGAAAAATGGGCTACCAAAAAATTCTTAGGTAAAATATCATACGACAAGGCGATATTTCGAGCGATAAGCACTTTAACTCCTATTTTAAAAACCGAATTAAAAGCAAAAGAAGAAATTAAAAATATTTTTAATAATTTAGAACCTAGAATAACAAAAATAATCAGCTAATTTTCTAGATTGATTTCAAGAACCATTGAAATATTGATTCAGTAAAGTATAATTAAAGTATGGATTTTTTATTTTTAATTTAAACTTAGAAAAATAAACAAAAATCATGAGCAATCCTTTTGAAAAAATCAAGGAGGAAAAACCCAATGAACAAAAAGCCGAAGAAATCCAAAAGAATAAAAAGTCAGAAAATAAAGAGCAAGCTCTTTCAGAAAATCAAGAAAGAGAAAAAATTCAAGCCGAAGCAGAAAAATTTACCGAAGAGATAAAAAATATGAAGCCTTTGGTAGAAAACGAAGCTTCACAATTAGCAGCAGAAAAGGGAGAAAAAGAGCTGGGAGAAAAACCGGAAAAAAGTTTGGAAAAAGAGGCTAAAAGAAAAAAATTTAAAAGAGCTATGTTGGCTTTGACAGTAGGAGCAACAATAATGGCAGGTTCTTTTGCTGCAACAGGCGAAGCAAGAGCGGATAGTTTTTTCACAAAATTAGGCAAAGCCGCCCAAGAATTAAGTGATGCTAATCGTAACGTTAGAAGATCTCGCCGAGAAGTAGAAAGGAGCATTAAAGAACTAAACAAAATTCAAGAATTGTTAGGCTTGAAAGCAAGTGATCGCCAAATAAGATACCAAGAAAGAGCGGAGAGGTACGCTAGAGAAAATGAGAGATATTTAAGAGAAGCAGAAAGAGAAGCTCAAAAAGTTGAAAGAGCGGTTGAAAAAATGAATTCAGTAAGTTCAGAAAGAGATCAAAGAGGTTTTAAATATGAAAGATCCAGAGCAATCAGATCAATAGAAAGATTGGCCAATCGAGCAGAAAATTCAGCTGAAAGAGCATACGAAGCAGCTAGAGAATCCCGAACGGAAGGTGGAAATATGGCTGCTGAGAGAGCCAGAATCACCGCCCAAAGAATAAGAGGTATAGCCGAAAGAGCAAATTACTAAAATAATCAAAAGGAACATAAATTTAATAAAAATGGAATTCAAAAAAGAAATTAAACAAATTATTAAAAATTCATCCTTGGAAGAAGAAAATAGACAAATTTGGCACTGGTTCACTGAGTCAGTAAGCGAAAGAGAAATAGAGCCAATCCTAGATTTAATTAAAGAAAACCCGGAAATGCTGAATATTGTTACTGAGAATTTAAAAAGTAAATTTAATGCTTTGAAAAAGAAAGACAGAAAAGCCATGGATAGAATTATTGAAGCAGAAAAAAGACAATTAGAAGAAATAGGTTAATATTCCTTAAATTTTTAAACTTTTATAAAAATCTATTTAGGTTAGAGACAAAAAACAAGCTTTTTAAGCTTGTTTTTTGTCTCTAAATAATATTTTTTGATTCATTAAACCTGATTTTCCTTAAAAATATACCTCCACCCTTCAAAACAACGGAAGAAAATTAATTAACTGACTTTTTCTCTATGGCATCAGCCGGACAAACATCTTGACATTTACCACATTGCCGACATTTATCTTGATTTATGGAAGCTTTTCCGTCAGAACCAATTTCAATAGCCCCGAAAGGACAAACTGCAACGCAGGCTCCACAACCAACACATTTTTCTTTATTTACTCTAAATTTATCCATGCTTTTACAAAAAATTAAAAATAAAATATTGCTCAAAAGCAATAAAAAGATTTTAACCTCGCCAGTTTTGTTGTTCTCTAACAAGAAATTTTTTTAATGTCTTTTCATCCATAGTTGTCGTCTCCGTAGCTACTTTAATTTTTAAATCTTTCAAAGGTTTTTCCACCAAACGGATTAACTCATCTTTAATGGGAATATTAGGAAACGGAAAAGCTAATATTATTTTTACTTTTTCCTCTTTAATTTCTACTTTTTGCAAAATTCCCAATTCAAGTAAGGTATCATCAATAGCGGGATGCTTCACTCTGCCTAATTTTTCTTTAATTTCATCTAGACTAAGATTAGCAATTTTCATTATTTTTAGAAATTAATTTTGTTTATTTTTTTCATCAAAAACTTCTACGGTAATTTTAGCTTTCTTTTTCATGCCAACTTTTGGAACGATAGAAGCTAAAATCTCACCGAATTTTTTATCTTTATCTTCAAAACCAACATGGTAATAATCTTTTCCACCCATTTTTTCTAATCTATTGAATAAAACCCCTTCCATAGTTTTTTTCATAAGACAAGTTTTTAATAAATTTATTATTTTTTCTTTCCTTGGAAAAAACTAAAAATATTTTCAGCCGCAACGGCTCCTTCTCCACAAGCAGTAATGATCTGGCGGAAACCGTTAGAGCCATCAGTAATATCTCCTGCAGCCCAAACTCCTTCTTGATTAGTCGCTTGGCCAGGAGATACTTTAACATACCCGGTTTCATCAACATCTAGAGATAATTTCTCTAACAAATCTTTTTGAGGGATTGTTCCTATCTCAACAAATAAGCCATTAGTTTTTATTTTGACATTTTTAATTTTATTTCCAGTATCCTTTTTGACAGTTATTCTTTCTAATTTTTCCTCCCCTTCTAAACCAGTTACTTCTGCGTTATAAATAACTTTAATCTTTTTATTTTTTTCTATTTGATTAATCCATTCTGTCTCTCCCCGCAACTTATCCCGACGATAAATTTGATAAACCTTCTCGGCTATTTCAGCTAAATAAAGAGATGTAGTATTGGCACCATCACTTCCTCCTACGACAGCAACTGTTTTCCCCTTATAGAACATCGCATCACAAGTAGCACAATAAGAAACCCCTCTCCCAATAAACTTTTTCTCTTCTGGTAACTCCAAGCGACGGTGTTCAGTCCCTGTAGCTAGTAAAATTGCTTGGGAAGAAAATACCTTGCCTGATCTAGTAGAAATATTGAAAATTTCATCTTTTTTTTCAACATCAACCACTTCATCCAACAAAAATTTAGCTCCTAAAGATTGAGCATGGTCTTTTAACTTAGTGGCTAATTCAGCTCCGCTAATATCTTGTTCCGTTGGAAAATTACAAACTTTATGGGCTTCAAATATTTGTCCGCCCAAAGCTTTACCAATAACAATATGGTTTAAATTATAACGAGAGGCATAAATAGAAGCTGTTAGAGCTGCTGGTCCGGCTCCAATTATAACTAATGAGTGGTTCTTTTTATTAACCATGAATCTTTATTTTTTAATACAAAGTTTTAGAGTTCTGCTTCCAATTCTGCTTTAAAAGTTTCTTTGTCGCGTAAGCCAATAAATTCCTTTACCATTTCTCCCTCTTTAAATAATTTCATGTTGGGAATACTTTGAATTTGATATTGAGCCGCTAAAGCCTGATGCTCCGGCACGTCGGTGTCAATTTTCCCTATTTTTAATTCACCTTCCATTTCTTCTGCTAATTCTTCTAACGCTGGAGCCATCATTAAACAAGGTTGACACCAGGGAGCCCAAAAATCCACCAAAACGGGGATCTCGGATTTAAGCACTTCTTCTTCGAAATTTTTGTCGGTTAGTTCAATTGGTTTTCCCATAACTTTTTTACTTACTTTTTATTATTTCCCGCAATAAAAATTCTAAAGCGGTTCTTTTTTTAAAATGAATTGATTTAAGACAAGCTGTCATATTCATTCGGAAATAAAGCTCCATTGCTTTTTTTAAAGCAGTGTTAATAGCATAAAATTGCTCTGTCACTTTTCGGCAGTCATCTTCTTTTTCTATAAGCTTTTCTAAACCACCTATTTGACCTTTAATAATATGAAGTCTTTGGCTAATCGTATTTTTTCTCATAGCCTTAAAATTATTTTTAAAAGAAATCAAAAACAATATAAAGATAATATACCCCCCAGAGGGTATTGTCAATTCTAAAATCCGCCGCTGTATTTCTCGGCATAAATAGCTACTACGTCTTCTATCAATATTTCAGCAATCACTTGATCTCCCCGATTAGGTTGAAACAATTTCAGTTTTTCCCCCTCCATTTGTTTAACGACAGCTAAACGATTATTCGTACCCTCTTTAAACATTAAAATTGTATTTTTGCTAATCTCGCCAACTTCAAAGCATTTATTAAAATTAGCTTTCTCTCCATTTTTTAAAATAGGATCCATAGAATCACCTAAAACTTTCACCGGAAGGGTGCATAAAGTATTGGAAACAGCATTATCTTTACCTGCTAAATTAATAATAGTTTCGGCTGGCAAAAACTTATAGAGTAGGATCATTAAAATTACCAGACCGAGAAACGTGTAGATGATTATATTTTTTGTTTTTTTACTCATCTTTTTCACATAAAAACTAATTTTGGTGGACCAAAGGGGAGTTGAACCCCTGACCTCGGCAATGCGAATGCCGTGCTCTAGCCAACTGAGCTATTGGCCCTTTTTCAATTTTTACAGTTTACCCTTTTCTATCTTTTCCCTTATCTCTTTCATTAAGTTTAAATAAAAAGCTAAATTGTGCAAACTCGCTAACCGTGGACCTAAGTAATCTCCAATCTTGAAAAGATAATTAACGTAAGCCCAAGTATACTCCTTACAAGCCAAACAATTATCACTAGCTGGGAAGAAAAGATCTTGAGAAAATTTCATTTTTTCTTGAGGGAGGTTAATTGTTTCATAAAATCCGGTTTCGGTTAATTCAACTCCCTTTTTCCTAAGAAAAATGCGACCGTGCCTTCCTTCCCGGGTAGGAATAACACAATCAAACATGTCTATTCCTCTTTTTACTGACTCTACAATATCATTAGGATAGCCTACACCCATTAAATAACGAGGTTTATTCTGAGGATAATCTGGAATAATTTTTTCCAGCATTTTATAAACTGTTTTTAGAGGAGCCATTCCCCCGTAACAATACCCATCAAAATTAATTTTTTTTAATTCCGTTAAACATTTTTGCCGTAAGTCTAAAAATTTATCTCCTTGGCCCACCGCAAAAAGTAATTGCCCTCTTTTATCTTTTTGATGTTCTTGAAAACAACGCCTAGCCCATTTGACAGTTCTAGCAACTGCCTTTGAGGCTTTTTCTTTACTCACAGCTTTGGGAGTACATTCGTCTAAAGCTATGATTATATCGGAATCAATAGCTTTTTGCATTTGAATAGACTTTTCTGGACTTAAGAAAAATTGAGTGCCACTTTTGGGATCTCTAAAATTAACTCCCCTGTCAGAAATTTCACGATGCTTGGCAAGACTGAAAACTTGATATCCTCCGCTATCAGTTAAAATAGGATTTTCCCAATTCATAAATTTATGCAATCCTCCAATCTTATCTAAAAATTCTTCTCCCGGATTAACCAATAAATGATAAGTATTAGCCAAAACAATTTGAGCTTTTAATTCTCTAAGCTCACTAGCGGTAATTCCTTTCACTGCTCCCCGAGTAGCAATTGGCATAAAGAGAGGGGTTTTTAAAATTCCTCTCTTAGTTTTTAACTTTCCTAATCTTGCTTGACTGATTTTTGATTGAAAAATCAATTTAAAAGACATTACGAAAAATAAAAAATTTAAAAATACTTAAAAAGAGCAAAACTAACTCTTTCGCAAGAGTATTTTTCGCTCTTTTTTTCAAAAAATTATTTTAAATTTCTACTCTGAATAATTATTCGGTATCTGTTGTAGTCTCGGTGTTGTCTTCGCTAGATTCTCCAAGATTTTTTTCTTCTTTATCAGGTTGAGCATCTGGAGAAACTGTTTCTTCTTTTTCTGGAAAATTTTCTGTTTTTTGCGCTTCTTCCGGTTCAGCTACTTCCGGTTCAGTAGGAGAAGCTTCATGTTCTTCAGCAGTGTCAGCCTCTGGTTGCTCTACTTTCATTTCAGGTTCAGCAGAAACTGCCGGCTCTTCTGAAGAAGTTTCAACCGGTGCCGGTTCAATTTCCAGCTTGTCTTCTTCAGGAGCTGTAGGCATCTCTTCTGACACATCTTCAGAATTTTCTTCAACCTCTGGTTTTGTTTCTTCTTCTACAGAATCAGCTAAAACTGAATCTGTTTCCTCTTTAGAAACTTCTTCAGAGGTTTCTTCCATTGGAGTCTCCTTTTCTACAGGACTCGCTTTTTCAATTATTCCTCCTTGATTGTTTGAAGAAGGAGATTCTTCAATAGAAGCTTCGGTGATTTCCCCTTGTTCATCATCTTTTTGAGAAATTCCCATTTTTTGTAATAATGATTTTAATCCCATACTTTTTTTATTAAAAATAAACACATTGACCAATTTTTTCTAAAATTCTATCTGGTTTTTACGCAGAAGCACCCTTGTCCACAATTGTTTTTTTCTCATTCTTTGAAAAAGCAAAATAACCAGGCAAAATTATATTCGCCACAGGAACAATCATGAGAATACCTAACCATTCTTCTTTGCCTAAAGTTTTAGAAATTCCCATCCAAACAATTACAGAAATTATGATGTTAACTAGAGGAATAAATAGAAGAATAATCCACCAAATTGGCTTTTTGGCTACTTGAAGCATCAAGATAACATTTAAAATTGGGACCCAAGCAAACCAAGCGTTAGCAGTATTGGTCTTTTGAGCAATTTTCATCAAACAAATAGCAAAATAAATATAAAAAGCTCCAAAAACGATAAGATTGAAAATTAAAATTCCTCCTACTAAACCAGCTGCTACTGCTCCCGCTTCCGCAGTTGGAAAATCTACTGGAATATCAGTAGACATGTCAGACATTCCTGGCATTTCTGTCGGTAGATTCGCTGGATATTTATCCATCCCCGTTGAATCAACTGGATAATTGTTGTAGCTATCCATATTCTCACCTCCTCTTAAAAAAATTTAGAAACTCTCAATAATTATTTAACCTAACTAAAATGAGCATAACATTTTATCATAAATTATTCCAATACTATCTTAATAATTATTTATTTTTTCACAAATTCCTTCTTCCCAAATTCCCCTATTTTCTCTTTTAGCTTCTTGCTCAGCTTCCGCCAAGATTTTCTGGTATTTTACATCGGGAGGAAAACTAACTGCCTCAGCATAACCATTCCGCACCAAATAATCATTAACAAAAATATCTCCTAAATAAACATATCTCAATAGCCTTTGGTATTTATCAGTTTCAGAAGAATCTTTTTCTAGTTTTACTTCTTTCCCTTCCAATAATTTTTTGTTTGCTTCACTAGCTTCTACGCCAAAGCATTCAGCTGTTTTTCTTTGAGGACCAGTTATTTCAGGAGCATCAATTCCTATATATCTTACCTTTTCCCCAGAAGTCAGAACAAAGGTATCTCCATCAATAACTCTTTCAACCGTAGCAGTGAAAAAAATTTGATCAGGAGAAGTCTGGTTAGCCTTAGACCCTCCAAAATCTATTTCTAACCAATCTTTTTTTAACAAGAAATGATTTCCGCCAAAAAGAAAAATTACTATCAACAAAATAACTATTGTCAGAAATTTAAATTTAGAAATTTTTATTTTTAGTTTAATGACAAAAATTTAGTTGTTAATTTTATTTTTAGCTGAAAGCTATTTTTTATTTTACTCCTTTCCTTTATTTTCCAAAAGGTACTCATCTAATACATGCTCTTGCCATTTGATGAGATACATAGGTAACACTTTGATAATTCAGAAATATGGATTTTAATCAAAGCGAACCTAAGTATTACAATAGAGCATTTATGAAGAAATT
>CAZTZK010000041.1:0-28831 GCA_964618065.1 uncultured Candidatus Saccharibacteria bacterium
GATGCTCAAGATTGATGGATAAATATAATGCCGTTGCTTTGTTTTCTGGTGATGCTGATTTTGTTAGTTTAATAAGATTTTTAAGAAAAAGAGGGAATAGTAAGAAAGTTATTTTATTTAAAGGTGGGCACATTGTTAGGGATTTGCGTGAGGCAAGTGATAGAGTGATTAATGCTCAGTTGATTAAAAGATATATTACTAAAATAGACAAACAAAAACCTGGCAATTAGCCAGGTTTTTGTGAATTGGTAACCCGTATCCACGGGCAGGTACTGTTACTGTATAATAAGATTTTTTTTGTTGCAACTGTGCATAATTGTTTTTAGGAACTAATTTTATAATAGTTATTAGCTAATGGCTTGATTAAGGTCTGTTTTTTTGGCAATATTCTTTTGTATTTGGCCCTATTCCGTCTCCGGCGGACCGAGAGCGTCTAGTGGTTAGGACATCAGGTTTTTCCGCCTTTGGCGGACCCGCCGAAGGCGGGCATCCTGGTAATAGAAATGTTTTATGTTTATGTTCTAAAAAGTAAAAAAGATGGTTTTCTTTATACTGGGTATACGAAGGATCTTCGCAAAAGATTTTCCGAGCATAATGCCGGAAAAACCAAATCTATAAAGCATAGAATTCCTTTTAAATTAGTGTATTATGAAGCCTATCTTGATAAGACAGATGCTTGAAAAAGAGAATTAGAGTTAAAAAATAAGTGTCAGCAGAGAGAGCTTCTTATGGACAGAACAAGAAACTCTTTGTTAGTTTAGTCCAATGGCCCTATCGTCTAGTGGTTAGGACATCAGGTTTTCATCCTGAAAACAGGGGTTCGATTCCCCTTAGGGCTACAAATATAAACTCAAAATTAAATTAGGACATCAGGTTTTTCAGCCGGAGGCTGACCAACCTCTGGTTGGCATCCTGAAAACAGGGGCTTCGCTAATTTTCTCTGTAACGAAAATGTCAGCAAGCTCTTCTATGTCCTTCTTGGCTGACTTCCGTATTTTATTAACCAAATTCATTTTATTATTTTTATTATCTTTCCCCAGCTAAAACTTTTTTAATATCTCCTTCGCTATGTTTGTTAGTAATTCATTATCTTCATTGAGTTTATTGTCTCAGACTTTCTAGCGTAATGGCTACCCCTTACGGCATAGAGAATAATCCCGCTTAGATATTTACTAATACGCTTCTGTTCTTCTTTGAAGACAACCTTCCCCTTATACTCTGGTGTTGGTCTCTTCAAATAAATCTTCTCCCACCGCCTGCATTCGTCAACTGTGAATTTATCATACTGGTCATTATACTCAGCGTCGTTTCTGAGGTGTTTGATGCTTTTAATTCTCAAACCTTTATTATCAATAAATATTTTTTCCACACATAAAATGGTCCTCGCTGAAACTGCATTATATTTGACCCCTGTACCTGTAGAGATCTCCTATTTTTAATACGCTCCTATTTTCCAACCAACTGATATCCTTTTCTCTTGACCCTTTCTCCTGATTTTCTCGAACAAACAGATATCTCCATTCCTCTTTGTTAGAGTCTGCTTCCGTAAGCATCGAGGCATATTTTTCTCCTCGTTCTTTTTTTGCTTTATCTCTTTCATCCATCCTGCCTTTGACTTCAACAATATAATTTATAAACCTTTTAGTTTCTAACGCACGGACAAGAAAATCAGGAAAATAATTGACATAAAATCCTTGCCACAGATATTCAAAATTATATCCCACCCCTTTTTGGTGGTTATAGATCCAGCCGGACACATCCTCACAACCATCTAGTATTTGAGCAAAGCGAAGTTCATCATTATTACCCATACACTGTTTATTAAAACCAGATTTATTCGGCCCATCGAGTGCATTTTCATAAATTGCTTGAAATGGTTCGATACTTCGGCTTTCAATAACTTCAAAACTGTCAGTTGAGGGTCTTTCTTGAGTTCTGAGGCCATTTATAAATTTTATTAACTCCCCTTTAACGTCTGACATCACATCATCATTGAAAATGTTTTTTTTAACTATTCTATCTATTTTCTCATCGACCTCATCAAGTCTTAGAGATGTTCCAGCCGGTAGCTCAAAAACTTTCTTCTCTAAAAATCTCTTAACCACATCTAAAACTCTCAACTTATCTGAATAAGATAAGCGCAACTCATTAAGAAGAGGCCTTACATAACCAGAAATTAATAATCTATCTAGACCAAAATAACTTGCGGACTGCTCAAATTCAAATTCGAGTCCTTTTTCTATTTCTTTTTCAAACTGGGTTTTAATTTTCAATTTATCAGCTGTTTCTACCCACTTATATTTTCTAGACATTTCGGGTAAATCTTTCTCCTTGAAATTGTCATGCCAAGTTTTAACATTTTCAACCAAACCTAAAAACTTGATCATCCGAACATTCCTTTCTTTCCTTACGTCAGGATCAGGTAATGGATTTACTACTGTGTAAACAGGAGGCTCTTTTTCTCCAGTATCTATTTCGTCAACAATGTCATCAATCTCATCAATTATGGCTTTAAAAGAAGGATGCTCTATTATGAACAGACTTTCGGGTTTGGAATAAATCGCTCCTTCATCATCCATCTCTGGCTGATGCATTTTCCGCAAACCACGCCCCAAAGTCTGTTCAGCTAATGTTCTTGAATCGCAAGGGCGAAGAGGTACAATCGTTTTCACATTCCTTACATCCCAACCTTCTTTAAGCATTAGCACAGCCACTATCACGTTATATGGATTCTCAATTTTCCTCCCCTTCAGTCGCGGATCTTTTATATAATCTTTGTCTATCGCGTGAACAAGCGCTCTTACTTTCTCCCAATCTTTATCGTTATTCAATTCTTTTTGACCAATATGGATTTGTACAACTGTTGACTTCCCATTTTTAACGAACAAGGTTCTTTTTGTATCCTTATCGTAAAAACCTTTTACTGGCAAATCTTCTTTTTCTAAATCCTTTCCCTCATCATCAATTTCTTGATATTTAAGATAATTATAAATTTGAGTTGCTTCTTTTTTATCATTACATAGAATAAAGAGAACCTGCTTCCTCTTGTCTCCTTCCCAATCAAACTTTTTTTGGTTTTCTTGCCATCTTTTTATTCCAGTCCGCAATAAATTCTCATATTTTTCCCAAGCGCATAATTTTTCATTGTTTATAATTCCACGTGCCTCATCGCCCTCAAAAACTTTTACTTTTTCCAATTTAGGAAGCTTAATGATACCATCTTTTTTAGCCTCGCCAAGAGTATATAAATCAACAGTGTGTTTAAATAAATCCATCCATCTAAATCTTATTTCTTCTTTGTCTTTTTCTCTTTTCTTGTGTGATCCTTTTTCCTCAAAAAGAGTAGCCGAGAGATCAACCTGCAATCCAACTTTACACAAAGCATCTATATTTCTTATTGAACGTATCCAACCAAGTTCTTCAGTAGCTTTCTTTTCGACCGCTCCAATTTCTTTTTTGTTCTTTATTTTCTTTTCATACTCTTTGTGTTTTTCTTCATCATGCACATGGTGGGCCTCGTCATTTATTACCAAAACATTTCTTGAATCCTTAAAACTTTCTATTAATGCTCTTTTCTGATTCTCGAGTTTTTTAGGCATTACAGTTTCAAATAAAGAAAGTTCGCTAGACACACTTTCTCCATCTTCTTCAGCTTCGCTTTCACCCTCTTTAAAAAACTTATGAATGTTAGATACTAAAAGCATACCGTCTTCCGAATTTAGTGTGCTTGGTACAGTAGCCGGTGAATAAACTTTTAAATTCCAGTACTTCTCAAGTTCTTTTGGAATTATTGGATCACTATGAAAAACATCCGGCCTATCATCAGTCGGTGCAAAGTCTTCAAGAAGCCGATCAAGAACAAACAGGTTCGGTGCAATTAAAACACTATGTCTGCCAATCCCGAGATGTTTATCTCCCTCAATAACCGCATTCAAATAACTCCATGCAAAAATAAGGCTCATTATTTTTGTCTTTCCTGATCCCGTGGCGAGTTGCGCACCAAGCTTTGACCACGAGTCCCTTTGCGGAATCACTTCAAAATCAATTATTTTAGATAAATCCTCTCTCCGACGTACTCCGCAAACTTCATATAAATATATAAATGTCTCAATAGTGCGTCTTTGATGGGGCCAGTATTTAAAGCGGTAATTTTTTCCATTTCTATCTTTTAGCTCGTGCGGAAATGGCCTAAACCAATACCGAAGCAAAAGTTCTGTTGTTTCAGAAATCTCTTTTTCAAACGGAAGAACTGGCTTATATTTAGCCGGTTCTCTAGGAAATGGATTTTTGGCATTTGGTAATCTAAAACCTCGCCAAGCGTCAACTTGCTCGCGAATTTTTGAAATAACAATTTTTTGTGGTGGCAATTTTTCTTCTTGATCTGCCATATCATTTCTTAATAATAACTTTTACAGTAACTATGCCATCATTACCAAAAACGTCCGTTACTTTTACGGCAATCATATATTCACCTAGCTTCTCATAAGTATGAAATGCTTTAAAAACTAAATCCTCAATTATTTTTTTACCCTTTTTCTTTCTAAATGACTGCCATTCATTTTCAAATACCTCTTCCTTGAGCTCGTCTTTTAGATTTTCATAATCCCAATCAATCGCCCAAAAATCCACAAAACTTTGCCAGCTTTTTTCTTTTTCAAGCCATTTTTTGAGTTCTTCTCGTCTTTCTGGTTTTTGGCTTTCTAGAAAACTCTCGGCATCAACTTCCACACCTGCAAGCTCAATCATTGTCTCTTTACTATCAACCACTTTATTTATTTTTACCGTTAATGGCGCAAAAAATGCTAAGTTTGGCATCTCGCCAACTTTTTTCGGATCTTTTACTCCTTGTTTGATAAGCTCTAATCTCTTTTTCATTTCTTCAATGGCACTCGCCGGAATAATACGGGTAGTTATCTGTACACCAAACTTCTCTTTTGCCTTTTCAACTGCCTTATTTAGATGAGCTGTAAAGTCAGCAGAGAGTACATAGCATTTTTTAAATTCAGACCCTTTTACCTCTTCGGCAATTGCTAAAATCTGATCTGCGATTAATGGTTGTGAAAGAGGGCCGACATGAATCCATATACCCCGCTTTTTGCCATGCAGAAGTTTCGAATATGGCGAATATTCACCGCCAAAAAGCTCGATAATCGCTTGTCTATACGCATCAGCTTGCTTGCTGGTCTGAATTGAATCCCATTTAACCCCGCGCTGGTAATAACCCATATTTTCAACCGTAAATGGTCGGACTTTATAAACTCCTTCTTCTTTTTTTTCTTTCGACTTGCCGTTTAGCTCAATTAACCTTTTCCGTGCTGTATGAATAGCAAATTTGGAATTATCAATACCGATCCATGAATAATCTAATTCTTCTGCTAACCGTTCTGTTGCCACACAGGTTGTCCCCGATCCTACAAACGCATCTAGTACAATCCCACCTCTAGGACAAGAAGTTTTAATAATTCTCTTTAAAAGATCGGTAGATTTTTGAGTTGGATAACCCGTTCTCTCTAATCCGCTTGGATTTACCTGGAATACTTGGGCACCTTTTACATCCAACCACGACCACACATCATCAATTGGTCTCGCTTTATCCGCATAATACCTTGTTTTCATCCCGGAACCACCCAGAACATAATTTCTTCCATCTAAATCTTTCAGTTTATATCTGCCAGGATCGGTAGTGGGGAGATACATTTTATTAAAAAAGGGAGTATTAGTTTTTGAGTACTTTAATATGCTATCATGCTTCTTTCCGAATGTTTTTTCTGGTTTTGTTCCTTGTTGATAGTGCCAAATGATTTCATTTTGAAAAATATTATAATTAAAAATTTCATCCATCAAGACTTTAACGTAATGTACTGTGTGCCAATCTAGATGTACATAAATAGAGCCTGTCGGTGACAAAAGTTCTTTCATCAATTCTAATCGTTCCCGTATCATTTGCAGAAAACTATCCAACCCGTTCTGCCAAGTATCTTTATAAGCAATAGTTTCTATGATTGTAGGTTCTTTTACAGAAACAACTCCCTCTTCTTTGTTAATATCAATATCAACTGCATTTTGCGTTACAAAATCATCCTGCACCATAAAGGGAGGATCAATATAAATAAGATCAACTTTGTTACGATATTTATATTCGCTACTGACCGGATCTTTTTCATCTAGTAGGGTTTTAAGCGCAACTAAATTATCGTTAGTCCATATTAAACGATTCCTTGGCAAACCATCTGCCTTCTTAACCTTTCCTGTCCCAAGCTCTCCTTCTTCAAATAACTTATTTTCTTGTTCGCCTTTCCTTGGTGCCACCACTTTTTGCGGATATACAATTTCAACAACTTGTGTAGGTACTGCCTCGACAAGTGTTTTCTTATCCATTCCATCGTAAGCCAATCTTGGCTTTTTCTTTTTTATTTCAATTTCTTTTTTCATGGGTTATTTAATTAAATCGCTAATATTCGAATTCATGGCAAACAATTAATTATTCATCCTTTTTCTCTCTCACTTCACTTCTATTTAACCACTTCTCCCCCATTTAATAAAGTTTTTATTAAAATTTAATGAAGTTTTAATAATTCCTAAAGTACTAAGGAAGATTATTTATAGTCTTCCTTGTAGCCTTCATAGCAAAACCATGGTTTTTACGTCATGGCTTTTAATTTTTACGCTCAAATTTTTCAGACGGAAAATCGGAAAATCCATGCAACTTTCTAGATTATAAGGATTGCAACGCCTCAGTCTATGATAACTTTTCTTTAACCCCTTCATTCAGCCAAACTCTTTAATCGCTATCATCGTATAGTCTGGACGGCATGGATGGAAACGGCATCTTACTCCAAATCTATATAGAATCGGGGGCAAAGTTTTTTTATAAACTCCTAAGACAAAAATTAAAATTCTAGACATTGTGGATAATCTTTTCTTTGATTATCGCCTTAGAGCCACAATTAGAACATTTGTTTAAATTTTTAACTTCTTTATCTCTTATAAGCACCGCTGGAAAGCAACCACTGCAAAACATCATTCCTTTACTTGCATTATGTAACTGATTCGACCTTTTCTCTCTTACCTCTTCTTTGCCAAAATACCACACTTTATTACAAGCTTTGCAGATACATTTTGTTCCCTTATTTTTTTTCATTCCTTTGCAAATATTTATTGGATTAACCTCTTTGAAGCAATTAGTCTATTCTGCCAGTTCAATTATATTAGCCGAGATTGATGGTAGAGAGACCGTTGCCCCCAGAACTGTTTCATAAGATTCTTCTCCTTCTACTGTGCCCCAAAATTTGATGATGTCATCTTCTAATACTTTATCAGCATCTAAATCAAGGTTGAAAACTAAAACGGTGTCATCCCAAATGCCATAAGAACCTTTCGTTATATCAACTCTCATTGATGAAAAAGCTTTGCCGTCTCCGATAACCTGAGTTACTTCTCCTATATAATAAACCTTCTCTCCCTCGTATTTTTCAATATTCCTGAAAAGTTCTTTATAGGGAATTGTCTTGGCTTCGGCTTTCAAATCAGCATTCAATTCTTCCTGGGTAACCTTTCTTAAAATTGCCAAGGTTTTTTCTGCCTGTTCGTCTCCTTTCTTTGCAATAATGTTAAATACATTTCCACCTTTTGCTAGATCAACTTTCAAATTGAATTTTCCCTCTGAATCAACAACCACATCTTCCCCTCCACCATCGGAATCTTCGCTAGTGATATTAGCCGTTATATTACTAATGTTAACCGCCACATCAGGAGATACAACCCTTCCTATTATTTCATAACTGTCCACTGTGACTTCAATGCTTTCTTCTTCGGGCTGTGTAATATTCAGCTTTATTACATCCTTTTTGGGGAAAGGTTGTAAAGGTTGTTTTTCTCCCTTATTTGCTTGCTTATTTTCTGATTGTAGCCTTGCTGATTGATTGTTATCTAAATTTGCTATTACAAACATCAAACCAAAGAAAATAGTAATCGCTATTTTTATTCCTTTATGCCATTTAGTCCCTGTCCATACAAAAATAGGGAAGCCAATGGGGAAACAGAAAATAATAAATAAGATCCCCCACCACTTTTTGTACCACTCTCTTTTTGGTTGTGGCGGTTTGGTAGTTGCAGGAGGCAATTGTTGTTTTTTCTCACTCATGTTCCTAAATTAATTATTAGCTATTTATTTAAAATAAGTTTCTGCTTTTTAAAAATTACTCATTATTTCATAAAAATCACAAAGAGACAACTCCTACTCAGCTCGGCAAGCTAGCTAGGGTATAGCGAGTTGCGTCAATGCCTTTCGAGAGTTGCCTCTCTATAAACGCAACTTGCCGGATCAGACTCTGACCCTTTTATACCCTAGCTAGTTTTTTACGCTTTAATACTAGTTTTTTAAAAGCCCCTAGTCAAATAATTAGATTATCAGCCCTATACAAAAACGGGTCCTGAAGGACCCGTTCTGTGCCTTAATTACTATCGAATACTTTATTAATACCCGTCAACCACATTTGATACTTTTGATTCTCGTGTATCACTTTTAGTGCTCCAACCTTAGCACTTGAGTTATCAGCATTGTGGAATGCCTCCCACGCTTTCGACTCCGCGAATCTAAGTTTTGCAGTCACTTCATCTCTCACCACTCCCAGATCATCATTTTTTGCTTTCTTCCACCTTTTGTAAACTACTTTCTTGTATTTAACTACTGTTGGTATTGATATTTCCAGCTTTCTTGCAATTATTCCAGAGCTTTGGACACCCTTCAGCAAAAGTTTCTCTACCTTGAATATCCTCTCCTCCCGCTCCTCCAGTGTAGCTTTATGAATCTTTTTCATGACTAATTATTAAAGGAACTCTCCATGTCTAGCAGCTAGACATGAACATCCACTTATCCTTCCAAACTAAGTCTTTAGACTTTAACTTATATCCTTCATCCTTTTACTTTCGACCGCTTTAATTATAGTTCCTTATCTTTATTTTTGGAAGGTGGGACCAAGATCATTAAGCTATAGTTAATAATATCCTATGGTTTCAATCCCCTTGGGTAATCTACATAGAGGTTTCTTTTACTTCATCTGAAGGTTTTCTAGATGCCTTGGACTGAAAATAGTCTACAAAATTATTAATAATTTTATCTAGCTTTTCCTTTTGTGTCTCTTTTATTTTCCCGCTTCTGCTGAAGATCCCTTCGATAGCTAGCTTTCCCCTCTTCCCTTCATCTTTATCCTTACATCTTCCATTTTTTTTCAATTTCTGATATGGCTTGTCTCTTATATCGTCTACTGGCAACTTCTCTATATGATACTTTTCAAATTTTCTTTTGCATTTCTTATATGTCTTTCCTTTATTCCCGTCAAATAAAGCTCCCGCTTTTTCAAAACCAAGACTTTCAGCTAACTCGAGTAAATTTTTTATTTGGTCTGCCCCCCCACAACCATAGCCGAAAAATTCAAAATTAATTTCTTCCTTTTCTTCTGTTTCCTTTTCTTCCATATAGCTCCTCAATAAACCAACATCTTCAGGCCCCTCAACAAAGACAATATTTACTGCAAAAAATACTTCTTTTGCGACATGGTCAAAAAAGTAAGGTTTTTGATAATCCTTAATGCTATTTCTAAACTTACCTAAGATTGAACTCTTAGTAACGTCCGCTATGCACTCCCCTTCTGGATTTTTATGGAATCTCACCAAGTTACCCCCATTTAAAAAATCGCCCATGTTAACAAAATACGGAGAATGGGTAGATATAATAATCTGCATATCTTTCGATTTCTCTGAGAAAACTTTAGCCAGCTCCTTTTGTGCCTGGGGATGTAGTGATAATTCTGGTTCATCAATTATTATAATATTTTCCTTTCTGCTTGATTGCGTTAAGTAAGCTGCAATTTTAAATAAAGATAACAGACCTTCACCAGTAAAGCTTATGGTATGTTCAGCACCACTTATTGTCTTGTATTTTATTTTATCACCGTCGTCTATGTTTCTTGAAACACGCCAATCCCCAAAATCTGGAATAACTCTTTTAATTATTCTATCAAAATCTTTTTTAAGGGACCCATCTTTACAAATCGAGGCCAATAAACTTGCAAGCCTGGCATCAATCCCATGTCTTTCCTTTAAATAATTTCTTTGGTAATCTCTGGTAAGATCTTTGAATGCCAAACTATAGCTTTGAACGTTTTGATTCCAACTTCTCCTACAAGGAACAATTACGATTTCTTTAATAGAATTTGGTTTTTCACTAATGCCCTCTAGACTGTCAATTATTATTTCCTCATCTTCTTGATCTTTCAATACTAGCTTAGGTTTATCTTTTACGGAGTTCAGCTCATCCTCATAGAAGAGCTGACAATTCGTAAATTTTAATAACGCTTCTAGTAATGAAGTCTTGCCGGCATTATTTGGACCAACTAGGATGGTAAGCCCACTTCCTTTCTTTTTATTAACCGGCGTCGCAAACTCCACAGTTGTTTTTTTGCAGAAACCCTTGTATCTCTGAACAGAAAGAGATTTGATATTATGTTGCATTCCAAAATTTATTTTGATTACTGTATCTACCCACAATTCCTTTTTTAAATTATAATATCTAAGAAATAAAGCAAATCATTATTTATGCTTGTTTTTTATCCTTAATTAATTCTTTAAAATATTCCATTAGTTGGTTCCAATAACATAATATTAGAGCTACAAATTTAGGGTTCACCCGGCATCCGCCGGGTGCCCCGCGAATGCGGGGCAATTCCCCTTAGGGCTACAAGAAATAAATCTGTAACCAAAAAAAATAATTACGTAATTAATTACGTAATTATTTTTTTGAGGCCGGCTTGAAATTGGATTGCTTACTGAAAATAATATTCTCCAAACAAGAGAAATAATCTCGACAAATATTAAACGATTCTACAGTTCTACAGTTTATTTTCTACGGCTCATAAAAATATGGAGCTCCATATTTAGAAACATAACAGTCTTTCTCCTGGGGAGAAATACTATCCCACCAATACTCAATATCCCCGTTAGGATGAGTCCAGGAATCACAATTAAAACTATCTTCTGTTGCTGAAGAATTAGAAGAATTTGTTCAATTTAATTGTTATTTGAAGAAATTAGTTATCCAGCCCCAAAGACTAAAAATATCAATCTGATTATTAAAAGCATCTCTTTTCTCTTCTAGAATTTCCTTCTCTTTTTCTATTCTCTCTTGAATTGTTGTATACTCATCTGCTTCCAAAAATATTTCTTCAGTGATTTTTTCAGCTTGAAGTAACTGCTCTTCTTTTGAATTAAGATTCAAGCGGAAACTATTGATGTGGGAAGAATTTAAACCAAAGAAAAATATTTTCACACTATTTTCTTTGTTAATCTCTTCAATATTTCTTTCCAAGTTGGCATTAATAATATTTTGGTTAGCTAAAACAAGATGAACTGAATTCAATTTTTCTTCCTTTATTTTTCTTTCGGCCTCTTCTTCTCTCTTAATCCTTTCTTGTTCTTCTAAATTTAATTCCGGTTCAATTGCTTCTATATCTTTTTCTTCTGCTTCTTCATAACCTTCTTCTTCAATTGTATTATCAATTTCTTCCTCTTCATCAACAGCTTCAATCATTTTACAATAATCATTGATAGACTTAATTTTATTAGCGTTAATATCGTTACTTTCTAACTCAATTGAATCTCGCCAATAAGAATTACCGGGGGACCCCCCTTGAGGCTTGTTGCAATCCACACCGTATTTTTTGTTTTTCTCTAGTTTATTGACGGATATTTCTATTTGCCCTTTCTTTTCATGCTCAGGATAGAATTGGGTAGCAATACCACTAGAACCATTATGCTTTATTTCATTCCCTATAATTTTTAAATCCGTACTTCCTACGAGAAGCTCTATCCCGCTTTCCCCGTTGTCTACAATAATATTGTTCTTAACTATTCCTGTTAGCTTAGATCTTAAATCAACTCCCTCTTCATCATTATCCTTAACTTCGTTATCCTGGATTTCAATTTCTTTTCCTCTTTGAATATAAAAACCCTTTCCATTTCCATTTTTTATTTTTGAATCGCTTACCTTAAGTTTCCCTCCTCCAGCTAAAGCTTCAATGCCGATTTTTTCAAAATCGCGAATGGTACAATTTTTAATCTCTGCATCTGCATCTTTTTTAATTGTTACTACAGAATAAGAACCTCTCGCAGTTATATCCTGAAGGAGGGTTTCATCTCCCATTATAATTTTCCCGGAGATGATAACTCCATTTTCACTCTCTCCATAAATTTCAGTATAATCTCCTAACTCTAAATCTTCTTTATACTTACCGTTTTCAACAAAAATAGAATTAGTTTTCTTCTTGACTTCTTCTAGAGCTTCTCCGATAGTTTTAAAAGGTTTTTTCTCGCTTCCATCACCACTTTTTGCAACCGAAGCATCTACATAAAAATTATAACTTTTTGCCTCAAGTGAAAAAGAAATTGAGAAAAGGAGCAAAAACCCTATAAAAAAAATAGATAGCCTTTTTTTAGTAATAAATCCCACCATATAATTCTTGATCATACTAATCATTAAAAAATTTAAAGATTAATAATTTAAACATAGAATAAAGATGTACTATTGACAAGAGTACATCTAAAAAACTCAGCAATAATTCTTATAGGATAAATATAATAACTAAATTATTCTATTTTCTTTGGGATCTTATTCTATCTACTTTGGTTAAATATTTTTTTCTTAAACGAATATTTTTAGGAGTTATTTCTAAATATTCATCATCCCCCATTATCTCCAAGCCTCTTTCTATGTTTAATTTAATAGGAGGAGCCAATTGAATCGCCTCGTCAGAGCTGGAAGAACGAACATTGGTTAATTGCTTTCCTTTAATTGGATTAGCTTGAATATCATCACCCTTAGAGGTATTTCCGAAAACCATTCCTTCATAAACTTCTGTCCCGGGATCAATATACAAATCGCCTCTTTTCTGTAAATTATCCAGAGAAAAGCCCGAAGCTTTCCCATTATTTGTTGAAATCATTGACCCCGTTCTTTTCCTCTGGATATTTCCAACAAAAGAACGGAATTCTAAAAAACGACTGCAGAATATACCTTCTCCTCTAGTATCCACAACGAATTGATTTCTGTAACCCAAAAGTCCTCTGGTGGGGATTACGAAAATAATCCTCATTGATTCTCCATGTTCTTTCATTTGAGATATTATGCCTTTTCTTTGCCCTAATTTCTCAATTATCTTCCCTGCGTATTTTTTAGGAACATCAATTAAAGCTTCTTCAAAGGGTTCTAGCTTTTGACCATTTTCTTCTTTAATAATTACTTTTGGCTGAGAAACTTGTACTTCATAACCTTCTCTTCTCATATTTTCTAGAAGAATAGCAATATGTAATTCTCCTCTTCCAAAAACTTGATAAAATTCATTTTGAGAAAAATCTACTTTAAGGCCCACGTTTATTTCAAGTTCTTTCTCTAATCTTTCTTTAATTTGCAAGCCAGTTACAAATTCTCCATCCTGACCGGCAAAAGGAGAATCATTAACAAAAAAATCGAGAGAAATAGTCGGTTGCTCAATTTCAATATTGGGTAAAGCAATTTGTTTTTCCTCCTTGCAAATTGTATCTCCAATATAAACTTCAGATAATCCCGAGATAATAGCTATATCTCCCGCTTGAGCTTTCTCCACTTCTACTCTCTGCATTCCTCTAAAAACAAAAAGTTTATTTATTTTTCCCTTTAGAGTATTCCCATCTGTTTTTTTAATTATAATATTCTCTCCCGTTTTTATTTCCCCTTCATAAATTCGAGAAATCGCTAGGCGTCCCAAAAAATCATCATAGGCAAGATTAAAAGGCTGAGCTCTTAAAGAGATATCTTTATTTGTCTCAGCAGACTTTACTTCCTCTAGAATTACATCTAATAAGGGGAAAATATTCTTTGAATCATCTTGAAGATTTAGTTTAGCAATTCCTTCTTTAGCACTTGCGTAAACAGTTTTAAAATCAAGTTGTCCATCATTAGCTCCTAAATCTAGAAAGAGTTCAAATATCATTTCTTCAACGGCAGCAATCCTAGCGTCTGCCTTATCTATTTTGTTAATTACTACAATTGGTTTGAAATTAAGCTCCAAAGCTTTTTTCAAAACAAATCTGGTTTGAGGCATTGGACCTTCTTTGGCATCTACTACTAAGATTACAGAATCAATTGCTCTTAAAACTCTTTCTACCTCTGAACTAAAATCAGTATGTCCGGGAGTATCCACGATATTTATTTTAGACTCTTTATATTCAAAGGAAGCATTTTTAGAATAGATAGTAATCCCACGCTCTTTTTCCAATACATCACTATCCATTGAAAAGTCTCCGGAAATAGTTCCAGTTTGTTTTAAGAGTTCATTAGTAATAGTCGTTTTCCCATGATCAACATGAGAAATAATAGCAATGTTTCTCGTTTCCATAAAAATTAAAAAACCCGAGGGAATCCCTCGACTCTTAATTAAAAATATTTTCCTCTTTTTAGCTTTTTCCTCTTTATCCAAAAGATTAAAGGCTGAATTAAGCTTACATAAATTTAGGGAAAAGAGCAAATCTTTATTTCTGCTGAAATAAATAGGGAACTATTTATTCCCTTTTAAAAAATCAAAATTGAAAATCTTAACAAAAAAGGAATACAATTTATTTTTCCACTTTGAATCTGCTTCTTCCTTGTCTTGAGTTAGATCTTCTTCTTCAAGATTTTCAGAATTTTCTTCAGAATCTAACTCTTCTTGCTCTTGAGAATTTTCATCTTTGTTATCACCTTTTTCAGAATTTAATTCTTCTTGCTCTTGGGAATTTTTATTTTCATTGTCCCTTTCCTTATTCGCATTATTTTCTTCTTCCGCATTATCCTCCTCTTCATTTTTTACTCCGGTCGTTTTTGGGGCAACTCTTTTTTGACAAGCAGAGATAGAAGCAGTTTCTTTATCAGCATCAAAATTAGCGTAAAGAGTTCCTCCGGGACAAGCAGAGAAGCTCACACTACCAATCTTATCGTTTCCTTCAGAAGCAGATATGCTATAAGATCCGGAGATGGCATCATCAAAAATTCCCGAACTACCATATTCAATTTCAATTCTTTGACTTCCTTGATACATTCTTGCTTTATACTTATCGCTTCTTTTCTTCCCTTTAATTGCGTAATAAACGATTGTTCCTCTATTAGCTTTAACCCATTCCGGTGAACGGTAGCCTTCACCCCACCAAGCATCAGCTTGAACAATTTTAGGAAAAAATATTGCAAAAGAAAAAAGAAAAAAAATAGAGACTAATAATCTTCCAAATATTTTCCCTCGCTGAATTCGGCTCAAGGCAAGTTTATTATTTTTTCGTTTTTTCATTTTTATTTTTATTTTTTTATTTTGAATAATTTATCAAAAATAATTTAAAGCCAAATAAATAAAAGCAATTTTTCTAGTTTAACAAATCTAATAATTCAAGCAAGGAAATAAAATTAAAAATTTTGCTTTATAATCTAGCTGGGGAGGCAGGGATCGAACCTGCGAATCACAGGACCAGAACCTGTTGCCTTACCACTTGGCTACTCCCCAAAAATATTTACTTTTTGATTATTCAAGTCTAACAATTTTAAGAAAAATCTTTAGTTTTTTTGAGATCAAACCATTTTTCTTCTTTTTTCCCTTGATTGACAAATTCAACTAAAACTTTTTGTTGGAGTGCCTTAAAATCTTTTATTACTCCCTTGCCACTTTCTGTTTCTATTGCTTCCCCAATTTGAGGCACTTTTTTACCAAGCTCTTCATAATTATTAAGCTCATAAGCTAAACAACAAAGCAATCTTCCACAAGGACCGGAAATTCTATCACTACCGCGATGAGCAATCTGTTGAGCCTTAGCCATTTCCGTGTTAATACTTTTTAAAGGGCCATTAAATTGAGAGCAACAAAGAGGACGACCACAAGGACCATATCCTCCCACTATTCTTGCCTCATCTCTGGAACCTATCTGCTCTAATCTAACTGCTTTTTGAAAAGTACGTGATAAATCTCTAACTAATTCTCTAAAATCAACTCTATTTTCTGCAATAAAAGCAATTACCATGCTCCCCCCATCTAAACTGTGGTTTTCTCCTACTAATTTCATCGCAAGGTCATATTTTTTTATTTTTCCCCGGCAAATTTTTAAAGCCTCTTGTTCCTCTTTTTGGCATTCTTTTGCTTTCTTTAAATCTTCCGCGGTTGCCTCACGAACAATTATTAAATAATCTTCTGCCTGATAAGGATTAGTATCGCTTTCTTCGGTACTATCACCGGAAATTCTTAAATTGTCTTGAGAGTTTTTTTCTTCTTCCTCTATATGGTCAACCTTTCCGATAAATTGCCCAAAATTATTTTGGATAACATACTGCTCGCCTAGCTTAACCTCTTTTTCTGATTTGACGACTTTTCTATTTCCCCAATTGTAAAGTTTTAGAGTAATAATCATAATAAGATTAAGTATTGTAAATATTAAAAGATTTTTTAATTAATAGGCCATCATCTTTTTTAAACGCATAATCCCTTCCTGAAAGATCTGCGATTTTTCTCATCAAGTCATCGGTTTGGTGTCTTAAGCCTTGATAATCACTAAAAGGCTTAGCATAAAAAGGTTCTCCAAAGCAAATTTTTCTAGTAAGCTTGAAAGGTCTTCTGCCCCCTAAATATAAAATACCGGTTGGAATTATGGGAACTTTTTTTGCCAAAGCTATTCTAATAACACCTGTTTTACCTCTTAAAAGAGCACTTGCTTTCTTTTTATTAGTTGTCCCTTCAGGAAAAATTATTAAATTAGAACCTTTTTCCAAAAGTCTAGTTGCTTCTTCTATAACTCCTGAGGGCTCTTTTGGATCAACAATTGTATAATTAATTTTATCAATGAAAAAACGCCAAATGGGATGCTTTTTAATTATTTCTTCTTTCACAACAAAAGCCACTTTGACTTTATGGACAATCCTCAGATAAGTAAAAAGTGCTGGTCCATCATAAAAAGTCTCATGATTAACCGCAAAAATGCAGGGCTGCCTAAATGCTTTCTTGTTTTGATAATCAGTTTTATAAAAAAAATGGTTCATTGGAGATTGAAACATAATAATCTTCTAAAAGTAGCTGGCTACATTTTTTGAAAAAATAATTAATAATTAAAAATGTAAGTTTAATTTTAATAAATTAAAAAAATATTCAAAAAGCTTTTGGTCGCAAGCTAATTCAACTTTTTTTATTTAATAGGTAATTCTATAAAAAAAGTACTCCCTTTTCCCTCTCCGGGACTCTCTGCCCATACTCTGCCCCCATGAGCTTCTACAAGTTTGCGAGCAATAAATAAACCTAGACCATTGCCTTCCGTATGGAATTTATGAACATCTTTCCCCCTACTAAATTTTTCAAAGAGTTTTAAAATTTCATTAGGGTTAATACCGATTCCCGTATCAGAAATTGCGATCCTGACAAATTTTCCTTTCTTTTCCAAAGAAACAGTAATACTCCCTTTTTCTGTATATTTTATACTATTATCTATAAGAGTCTCAACTGCTTCAGTTATTTTATCTCTATCAATTTTGATTAAAGGTATCTTTTTTGATAAATTTTTAAATTTTAAAATCAGTTTTTTCTTCTTAGCTTGAAATTTCATTTCTCTAACTACATCCCTAACAGAACTTTTCAGATCCGCTTTTTGGAAATTATATTCCATTCTTCCTTGCTCTATTCTGGAAATATTTAACAAATTTTCTACTAAAGCAATTAGGCGTTCATTGGAAGTATAAATTTTTTTCAAAACATCTTTTTTCTCACTGGATAATTTGCCATAAGATCCTTCTAGCAAGAGAGAAGCAAATCCTTTAATGGAAGTAAGAGGGGTCCTCAGCTGATGAGAAGCAATAGAGATAAATTCTGATTTAACCTTGTCCATTTTTCTTAATTTCTTATTGGTAAAAATTAGTTTTTTCGTTGCAGCCTTTATCTCTCTTTGCAATCTTGTGTTAAAATTTTTAGCGGTTTCATACTGCAAAGCATTCTGAATTGCCATAGCAGCTTGAGAACCAATAATTTCCAGCACTTGTATGTCCTCACTGTTGTAGATAGCTTCTGATTCCTTTTTTCCCAATATAATGATACCAATAATCTTTTCGCCGGTTTTAAGAGGAATGATAACTTCCGCTCCGTATTTTCGCAAAAAATCGGTCATTAGAATATCTTTGCGACCCGATGACATATTTTTTATTTCTTCTATAACGAGAGGTTCATTGCGAGTAATAAATTTTTTATAAAATTCCGGATCTCCGGATATTTTTTTTCGGTTTCCGATTTTAAAGCCTCTACTAAATTTAGCAATATATTTCTCCTCACTTTTTCCTCCGTTTTCAATTTGCATTACTCCAAAAGCTTCTAAATGAAAAGCATCATCTAAAGATTTATAGATATAATTATAAATTTTATTGACACTTAAGGTGGAACTTAATTTTTTACTGAGACCAGCCAAAAGTTTTTGACTGTCATAAAGAGAACAAAAAAAATATTTATTAGCAAGACGATAATAAAAATTTCTAACAGAAGGGAAAAAAAGAGTGGCAACAATCAAAATAGAAAGATCTACCCAATTAGTTTTTTCAAAAACAAAATCATTTAAGATAAATCTCGCCAGCGCCGCCATCAGAAGAAGAGACGACAAAGAGAAAAAATACACTGAAGATCTGCGCATTATCAATCTAATATCCATTAGACGATGTTTGATGATGGCGTAAGCAATAACAATGGTAAAAACTAACCCTGAAAAATAAGCAAAAGGATAAATGCCAAATCCATAAGCGGGCAGATAAGCCAAAGGACCAATTGTAAAGAGTAAAAGGAAGCCAAAAAATATATATTTTGCTTGTTGCTTACGAATTGGTGAATCTAAATTCTTATAATACTTAAACATCTCAACAAACCAAAAAGCAACATAAACTACAAAATAAATTAGAAATACATGGTGAAACTCTTGAGCTTTTGTGTGAATCCCCCATCTGTATTCAAAAACTTCGTCTACAAAATACTCCGTCCTACTAAGTAGTAAAAAAAGGAAAGATAAAAAATAGCCGGCATAAAAAATAAAATTACGCTTTTTGCCCATAAAAGCTAAGCCGAAATGATACATGAAAGCAGGAATAAAAACTACACCAGCGTAGACAAGTCTATCCCAAAAAATAGCCAACTCTGCGTTCCCCTTATTAATAAACATCATAAAAGTACAAAACAACCAAGCAGTAATAGAAAGAGAATGCAGAAAAAAAGTAAAATGGACTCTCGACTTTTTATTTTTAAGAAAAACTATCAAGCCAAGAGCTAAAACAAAAATTGCGCTAACAAGAGGCAAAAAATCTACAAGATTCATATTTTAAGAAATAATAATTTCATTTTTATCTTCTAATCATTATATCTTCATTTTTTAAATAAAAAAAGGCTTTCCAAAAATATGTTTTAGAGTATTTTGAAAAGCCTTATTAATTTAGAAAAACTTTTAGCACAAATTTAAACACTTTTTCTTCCTCCTGCCTCCTTACAGGATATTAATTCAGGTAATTTAAAGCCAATTTCTAGAGCGACCTTCCAGACTTCAGAAATATTAGACAAATCAATTTGACCAACTTCATGGTAGCCCCATTCTTTAAAAGCATGAATTGCTGTGCCGGCATGACAAGCATAAGTCAATCCTGGAGATAATCTCATTGTAAAAGATAAATTTGTTCGGGAAGGGTCGTAAGCTAGCAAACCACCTTCTATTAAAATTAAATCCAGTCGCTGGCGCAAACAATTATGATTTTCTCCGAGAGGATTGGGTACGGAAAAATTTATTACTATTGCTCCTTGAGGAATCTTACAAAGTAATCTTTTACCTGCTGGTTTTGATTTTCCGGTTATCCAGAGATTACAATCTTTGCCTTCTTCTAAAGAAGATGCTTGAGAAATATACTTAGTAAATGCTCCGGCCTCTTCTTTAATCCTGAGGTATCTATTCCCCTTCTTCCCCTCACTAGTCATCATTTTCACTGGAATTTTCTTTTTCGCTAAAGAAAGGACTAAAGCTCTGCCGATTTTAGAAGTAGAGCCGGTAATAAAAACAGGTGAGTCAAGTCCAATTTTATATTTTGCTCTAACGGATTCAATTTTTTGTAAAACAGTAGCAGCAGTTAGAGTATCTCCATGGACCAAAGGAACCTTTAAATTATTGCCAAGTTGACTGACAATCCATTCTCCTCCTCCCGTTAACCATTCCGCTTTTGTTAAAGCACCTAGACCAATAACTCCATTTTCTTTTTGAGCGTCCAATATAACTTTTAAGATACGCCTTCTTATTTTTTCTCTAAATTGTTTGAAAACAAAATGCCAATTATAATTCTTTAAAAGAATCGTTTGACTTTTTGTCTCCCCTAAAAAATAGAAATCATCAACTATGTCATATCCCCTTTTGCTAAAAAGAGAAATAACAGAGACAGACCAATAAAAAGGCGCTAACCAAATCCAAAACCAATGGAGTTTGGAATTTTTATGTAGATGTTTGAATAAATCAAAATCCAACAATGTATTCCAGGGTTCAACCCTGTGAGCTAAAAACGCAAATTTCTTCATTCTCCTCCTCCTTTCTTAATTTATATTTTTAAAGAGCTTTTAGGAATATTTATTCTAAAAAATATTCAAATAAAAAATAACTTTTTATTTCAAGGACAATTATTTGATTATTTAATCTAGTTAAATAATTTAACAATTTAAATCTATTTTAAAAACAACTAGATTCTTTGTCAATTTTTTCACTAAAATTAATAAAATTAATTTTAATTAAAAATTTTTATTTTCAATAAAAAAAGCAGCTAGAATTATTTTCTAGCTGCTTTGTTCGTTTTTATTAAAAAATTTTACGGCTAAACCTCCTGTAAATTCTCTTTTAATAATTTTAAAGAACAATTTACATCCCCAACAAGAAGCCAAAAACCAGTTCCTTTAAAATTAAAAAAGGGTTCCCACAATAAACTCTTGCCGAAATTGAAAACAGAAGATTGCGTATGAGTCCAACATAAAATCTTGTTAATACTATAGCTCTCCAACTTTTCAAAAATTCCTTCCAATAAAATGATTGATGCCATCTCCTGAAAATTATTTAAATCGCCAAGCCCCCAAAAGAGAAAAATCTTCTGCTTCTCTTGACTAAATTTATCCAAAACAAACTTCAAGGCATCTTGTTTCTCTTCCGAAGAAAAACAAGGAGGCATGTCTTCTTCAACCAAAAAAAATGGCTCAGTCAAAATACCCCAGGCAATGCTTTCAATTTTTTCGTCCCAGCTATCATTACCTGATAATAAAGTTTCTCCTAGCGGTATTCTCCATATTGTTAGATCAAGACTTTTCTCCAAAATCTGAAGAGCTTTTTCCATAACTAATTTATGTTCACCCGCATTCATATTAAAATTATCTTTATAGTATTCTGCCATATTTATTTTTCTATCAATTGGGATATAGGGTGTCTCCATGCCAAAAAAAGTTTCTAATACAATCTGTTCCGTTCCTCTATTTTTATGTTCTGCTGTTATCATTATTTCCTCCTTATTATTTTTTAATGTTCTCTGATTTTTTAGAAGACTGCTTTAATATAGATATATCAAGCAATTTACTTAACATAGAACTAAAGAGAAAAAAGTCAATCATTTTCCTCTAAATTTTATTGCTTTCCCTTTCCAATTTTTGACTTAGCAAAATAAATAGTCTATTTTTTAAAGAGATTTAGCCGTTTATAATTATATTAAAAATATTTATTTACTATGTTTCATCCAGATACACTCAAGATAATTTTAGGAGAAAACCCACTATTACGTAAAAAATCTCAGAAAGTAGAAGATTTGAAAAGTAATGAAATCACGATTTTGATAAAACAGATGGTCAAAACAATGCGTCTTAATAATGGAGCTGGCCTTTCAGCTATTCAAGTAGGTTTGCCTCTACGTCTTTTTGTTGTTGAAGTTGATTATAATCTCTATATAATGCTCAACCCTGTAATTAAAAATCTTTCTAAGGATAAAGTAAAAATGGAAGAAGGTTGCCTTTCTTTCCCGGGAATTTTCAGACCCATTGAAAGGAGTAAAAAAGTAACAGTAACTTATTTTGAACAATCGGGAGAAAAAAAGAAATTAAAAGCAAAAGGAATATTGGCCCGTGCTATACAGCACGAACATGATCATTTAGAAGGAATCTTATTCCTTGACCGTTACAAAAAATGAAAATAGTTTTTATGGGCACTTCTTCTTTTGCAGTGTCCGTTCTAAAAAATATTTTAGAAAATAAATTAAAGCTAGTAGCAATTTTTACAAGACCTGATTCCTTGAAAGGAAGAGGCTTAGAAAAAACTGAATCTCCAGTCAAGTCTTTTGTCAAAAAGAAACAGGAGCAAATCAAAAAAGAAGATAAAAACGAGATAAGATTTTTTCAGTTTAAGACGCTGCGCCAACCTAAACCTTTTAATATCTTAAAAAAATTAAATCCAGATTTAATTATAGTAGCAGCCTATGGAATAATTATTCCCTCTAAAGTTTTAACTCTTCCTCATTTTGGTTGTCTTAATATTCATCCTTCTCTACTTCCTAAATATAGAGGGCCTTCTCCTCTTCAAGCAGTTATCCTTAATCAAGAAAAATATACAGGAGTAACTATTATAAAATTAAATTCTCAAATTGATGCAGGAGATATAATCGCTCAGAAAAAAATAAAAATGCCAGTTAATATTGAGACTCCTCAATTGGAAAAATTACTAGCACAAATAGGAGGTAATTTGTTGGTAGAAATTTTGCCTAAATACCTTACCGGTAAGATAAAACCTAAAAAACAAAGCAGTTTTAAAAAAATAAAACCAAGTTATACTAAATTATTAGAGAAAAAAGATGGCTTAATAAACTGGAATCAGCCGGCTGAAAAAATAGTTGCTCAAATTAGGGCCTTAAAGCCTTGGCCGGGATCTTATACTTTTTTAAAAGAGCCTAAAAATAAAAATGAGACCAAGGTCGATATAATATCTGCAGAATTTTCTTCCTCCGCCGTTCAAAAAGAACCGGGATTAATAATGATGAATAAAAATAAGTTCACTCAACCAATTGTTGCAACTGCAAAAGGAGTTTTAATATTAAAAACGATAAGACCAGCAGGTAAAAAAGAAATGGATGCCCTTGATTTCACAAATGGGCATCCATATTTTATTGGTTCAACCTTTCAAAATAAATAAATCAAAATCAATTTTTTATTCTAATCTGAGAAAAATTTACTTTCTTCTTTTTCCTTTAATAAGAGCAGCTATTCCTGCTCCAACAACGGCACCAATCCCGGCAGCAATCGCTGCAGCTTTAGCAGGATTATTTTTCATATAAGCTTCCACTTTTTTTTCTGCCAGTTTAAGATTCTTCTGA
Source organism: uncultured Candidatus Saccharibacteria bacterium (assembly GCA_964618065.1). GTDB lineage: Bacteria > Patescibacteriota > Minisyncoccia > CAIUEV01 > JAHKAQ01 > M55B174. The sequence continues at coordinate 23,429 of CAZTZK010000041.1, forward strand.
GCTTTGGCAAGATTCTTTTTTGCCTCTCGTTTGAATGCTTGAGCTTTGTCCTCAAGAATTTCCTTTTTTTTCTTAATCATTTTTTTATTTTATTAAATTATTAATTCTAAAAATTATTTTCTGGAATGGTCACTAATAATTATCCCCGCTAGAGCCACTATTAAACCAACAATTATGTAGCCAATACCTCCAGAAATTGGAAGCAATTCATTTATCAAAACTGCCAAGCCAACCATCAAAAAAACAAGACCGATCAAAATCACCAGGGAAGAAATAACTAACCTGCTTATATTCCCTAATAACTTTCGGAAAAATAATTCTACTCTTTGACGAGCTTCTTCAAAAGTATTTAGAGCAACTTTTTTAAGACTTTCGGTCGCCCATTCTTTTAAAAATTTAATCCAGCCTTCTTCTTGATTGAAGTTTTTATTTTCTTTTTTTATTTGCTTTTTCATTTTTATTAAGATTAATTGATAAAATATTTTTCTCTTAATAATTTTCCCTGTCTTTTAACAGCCCACTGGATAAACCACCTAAGGATTGGAGAACTGGAGACTAAATTTAAATGGGAGATCATACCAAAATCCATTATTCTTAATGTATTATCTTGAGTAACAACTATATTTTCCATTTTAGGGAAAAAATTATGAAGGATCAACCCTTTAAGCCCAAAAAGTTCTAAGGTAAATCTAGAATTTAAATACATTCTATTATTGGCCTCCATTATCTCTTTAAATTGCATTTTTAGATTTTCATCTTGCATGTCTTTTGGATTCAATGGTCTATTCTCAACAAAATCTTGGATAATGCAATATCTCTTGCAATCTTTTTCTTTATAGGTAACTAATTGAGTAGGAACAAGAAATTTTTTAAAGTATTTATTGGCTAAGCGAAACTCATTTTCAACTTTGTTATAAGCTTCTTCAGGATTAGCATAATAAATCGGACCTGAAGGAAATTTAATAATCTGGTTTTCTCCATATCTATAAACAATATGCTCTCCAGCATTAGCTATTTTACGACCAATTATTTTTTTATTGTAAGGCTTTTCTTCACTAATCATTTAAATTCTCCAAAATTTCTTTAATTCTCTACTGATTAAATAAGCACTGTTTAGACAAAAATCTTTAGGAGACTAAAAAATATTAACTATTTTTCAAAAAACAAGACACTCAATAATTTATTTAGCTAGAATAAAACTAAAAGTAAAACATTTTTGATTTTCTCTTGACTTATCGTTCAGAAAAAATACAATCTTCATAATCCTTTAGAATTGAGGAGTTGAATCCACTAAAAAACCTATCACATTTATATTCTAGCACTATTAGCAAAGATAGCCAAATAAGTGGACATTTGTTTTTTTTAGATTTAGTATTTAAGGTGAGAATCAAAGAAAAAATAAGCTGTCACGAATCTTTTAGATTATTCAACTATTTTAAAACATTTTTAAAATTTTCATGGAAGGGAAAATACTTTCTAAATTAACTAGTCATACTCAACAAGCATTAGACAGAGCAAGGATCATAGCCATCAATCAAAAGGAAGAAGAAATTTCTAATAATCATCTTCTCCTTGCTATTGCTTTTGAAAAAGGAAGTATCGGCCAGATAATCTTAAAAGAAATAGGTTTTAGAAAAGACTCTTCGGTTAATCTATATTTGGGCAATGGGAAAAAAGAAAAGCAAGATATCCCTTTTTCTAAAGAATTAAAAGAAACTTTTCGCCAAGCAGCTAAGCTGGCTTCTACTTTTCATTACCCTTATATAGGAACAGAGCATCTGGTCCATGCAATTTTAAAAACTGATAAATATAATCAAGAGGTATTTAAAAACATTGCACCCCGTGGCCGAGAAATATTTAGGGATCAGAAGATAGGCTTTACTGATTTTGGGAAATTGCCCGACTTTTCTCAATCTATGAATATCAACCTTAACCTAAAAGACAAATCTCAAGCAGGCTCAAATCCTCTCAAAAAATTTGCTATTAATCTTAACAATATAAATAAAAAGAAGAGCTCTCATCCTATAATTGGACGAGAAAGTGAAATTGAAAGAATGATTAATACCCTCCTCCGTAAAAATAAAAATAATCCAGTTTTAGTGGGAGAACCAGGAGTAGGAAAAACAGCTGTTGTTTCGGCTTTAGCTCAAAAAATAAATGCCGGAGAAGTTCCCGTTCAACTGGCTAAGAAAAAAATTTATGAGCTTGATCTGGGTTTACTTTTGTCGGGAACTACTTTTAGAGGAGAATTTGAACAAAGAATGAAAGAAGTAATCAATTACGCTTCTCAGAATAAAGACATTATACTTTTTATAGACGAAATTCATAATTTAATGGGCACCGGGAATACTCAGGGAAGTTTAGATGCCGCCAATATGTTAAAGCCTGCTCTTTCCAGAGGAGATTTAAAATTGATTGGAGCTACTACCTTGGATGAGTACAGACGTTATATTGAAAAAGATGCTGCTTTTGAGCGTCGCTTTCAACAAATCATAGTAAAAGAACCCCAAGAATCAGAAACCAAAAAAATCCTTAGAGGAATCCAGAAAAATTACGAAAGGCATCATAAAGTAATTGTAGATAAAAAAGCAATTGAAGCGGCTGTTTTATTAAGCCAACGTTATATTAACGACCGCTTTTTACCTGACAAAGCCATAGACTTAATAGACGAAGCTCAAGCCCAGGCTAAAGCCAATAAGCTTTCTTATAAAACAGCTAAGGAGGTAAGAGGCTATCTAAATCAGAAAAAAAAGATCAAACAGTTAAAGAAAAAATTAATATTTGATAATAGATTTAAATCAGCTTTGAATTTGAAAAAAGACGAACAAAAAATAGAAAAGGCCTTAAAAGATATTTATCAAGAGCAAAAAAAACAAGCAAAAAAGAAACAACTAAAAATCACTGAGGATGATATTAAAAAAATAATAGCTAGACAAACCGGTATCCCAATAAAAAATATCAGTAGTAATGGTCGTAAAGAAGCTTTAACTTTACAAAGAAAACTAGCCCAAAAAATAGTCGGACAAAGTCATGCAATAAAAACTATCGCTGATACTGTCAGGAGATCTCTAAGCGGAATTAATGACCCTCTAAGGCCACTGGGGTCATTCATTTTTTTAGGACCTACCGGAGTAGGTAAAACATATTTCGCTAAAGTTTTAGCAGAAGCCCTTTTCAAAAATCCGGCTTCCTTCTTAAGAATAGATATGAGCGAATTTACAGAAAAACATAATATCTCTCAGTTAATTGGAGCTCCAGCCGGTTATGTTGGTTATGAGGATGGAGGGACTTTAACTGAAAAAATCCGCCACAATCCATATAGTCTTATCCTCTTTGATGAAATTGAAAAAGCTCATCCTGAAACTTTTAATATATTACTTCAAATTTTAGAAGATGGATTTCTAACAGATGCTACCGGACGTACCGTTAATTTCAAAAATACTATTATTATTATGACTTCTAACATTGGAACTAGAAATTTTACTGACGAAATAATCGGGTTTGAAAAAAATATTGCTGAAGGAAATCGAGCGAAACCGGCAGTTATTAAAAATCTAAGGGATACTCTTCTCCCGGAATTAATTAATAGAATAGATAACATCATTGTTTTTAATCCTCTTTCTCTCTCTAATTTAACCAGCATTGCTAAAAAAGAAATTAAGAAGCTAAACAAAAGATTGAAAGAAAGCCGAACCAAAATAGAATTGGAAGAAAATGTTTATAAGTTTTTAGCTCAATCAAGTCTTGATAAAAAAGAAGGTGCTCGTTTGCTAAGAAAAAAAATAGAAGAATTAATACAAAATCCTCTAGCAGAAATTTTATTAGAAAAAGAAGATGGAAAAAATTTAGCTTTGAGAGGAAAATTAAAAAATAAGAAAATAAAATTTACTCCAATAAAATAAACTTTCTGAATAAAGTTAGTAGAATTTTTAAAAAAATTTAATTATTTTCTTGCTCTCTTTTTAAATAAAAAATTATAAAATTATACTCTTGATATCTAGAGGATTCGGGAGCTAAAATGTTTAAAAAAACTACAAATTTTATTATAGATTTACTTTTTCCTATTGCTTGTTTAGGCTGTCAAAAATCAGGTTATTATATTTGCCCTCAATGTTCTCAGAAAATAGAACGTTACTCTAACAAAAATTGCCCTTTTTGTAATATTTTTTCTGAGAAGGGAAAAGTTTGCCAAAAATGCCAAAAAAAATATTTTCTTGACCAGCTTTTAATTTTTTCCCTTTACTCTGACCCCTTAATTAAAAGAGCCATTTACTTATTGAAATACTCTTCTGTCTATTTGCTAGGACGCGATTTTGCTCAATTTCTTGCAAAAATTATTCAAGAAAATTTTACTTCTAGTTGTCTTCCTAAAAGTTTAATTATTCCAGTACCTATGCATTTTAAAAAACAAAGAAAGAGAGGTTTTAACCAAACCGAAATCATCGGAAAATATTTAAGTCTCATTACGGGGATCCCTTTGGTAAATGATTTATTAGAAAAAAATAAAAATACCTTACCCCAAATGAAATTTAGGAATAAAGAGGAAAGAATAGCTAATCTTCAAAATGTTTTTTCTGTTAATAAAAAAATTATTAACCCGAAAATTTTAAAAAAGAGAATAATAATTATTGATGATGTAGTTACTACAGGTACTACTCTAAGTAATTGTGCTTTAATTTTAAAAAAAGCTGGTTTTCAAAAAATAACCGGATTAGCTCTAGCTAGACAGCCAAAGAAGATAGCTTAGATTATTTTATTCTACTCCGGCTTTCTCTCCCACCATTCACTGCCTTCGGTGAAAGTAGTTGTTTGACAATCACAACTAACATCACTATCTGGATCGGCTACGTTTGCTGTAAAACTATAACTGCCAGCTTTCTTTATCTTGATTGTTATTTTATTATCATCGGCAAATTTATCATCCACATATTCATAACTTTCAGAATCGTTTTCTCCTTGATAAAAAATATTTAGATTGTAAGTATTTGGTTCCATGCATTCATAGCTAAGTAGTATATCCAAATTCATCCCGACCGTTAAATTCACTGAAGGACTTAGCTTAAGAGTGCAGCTGGCCGGTTTAACATAAATTTGAGCAGTATTTGTAGAACCATAATCACCAATTCCTCCATCTGTCCAAACAGTAATTGGATGAGCGCCAAAATCTGAAAAATTACCTACTTGGAAAGAAAAGTTTGATCCATCCCAATCAATATTATTATAAGCATCGGGAGATTCCCAAGAACCTTCTTCTCCGCTGTCAGGAGATTCCCAATCAACTCTGGTTAATTTATCTTTAGAAGGAAACAAGGATTCTAAGACTACTGTGCTGGAATCCCCAAGACATATTCCTGCCGGATTGATATTAAGAGTACAACCAGGTTGAAGTGTTTCTTTTTCAGC
>CAZTZK010000042.1:0-14257 GCA_964618065.1 uncultured Candidatus Saccharibacteria bacterium
ACATAAAGAAATTTTTAATATAAATTATGGAAAGAAAAACAAAACAAATTATTATTATTTCTGTTTATCTGCTTATCTTTATCGGAGGTATCTTTTTGATTTATAAGATTTTTTGGGGAGCTTCTTGCAGTGATGGTAAAAAAAACGGAGGAGAAGAAGGAATAGACTGTGGAGGTCCGTGTCCTAAACCTTGTGCGGAAAATGTTGTATTAAAGAGATTGCAAACAGGTCCTGTTTCTATAATAAAATATAAAGGAAAATTTGATGTAGCCCTGGAGGTTACAAATGTTAATGACAGATTTGGCTTTGAGAAAGTCTCCTATGCAACTATTCTCTATAAAGGGGAAGAAGAAGTCGGTCGTAAAGAGGGGAAGTTTTATATTTTACCCAATGAAATTCGTTATCTTATTGAAACAGGGATAGAATGTAAAGATTCACCTGATAATGCTAAAGTTATTTTCAAAGAAGAAGAATGGGGAGAATACAAAAAAAGAGAAAAACCTAAGCTGGAAATATTAAATAAAGTTTCTAAATATGGGGAAGGCAAAGGCAATTTTTTTGAAGTCAACTTTCAATTAGCTAACCGCAGCAGTTACGATTTTTTTACTGTTGATCTGGATGCAGTTCTAAAGGATAAAAATAATAAAATAATTGCGGTTAATAAGGCTAACTTAAATGCTGTAGAAGCGGGAGAAGTAAGAGATTTTAGATTTATTTGGCCCACTGAATTTGAAGGACAGGTAGATAGTGTTGAAATTAAAGCTCAAAGTAATATTTTTGATCTTCAAAATATCTCCTCCTAATAAATTTTGGAGTTTTCTTCCTTCTCTTTAATTTAAACATGGAAAAATTAAACAAATTATTTTCTTTTGATGTAAAGTTATTTTTCGGAGTTCTTTTTTTGATGGCCATTGGTCTTTTAGCTATTTATAGTGTTTCTTTTGAGAATCCAGGTTTTAATAATTTCAAAAGACAAGCCCTTTTTGTGGTGCTAGCCCTTATTATTTTTGGAATTATCACTCGGATTAATTATGGAGTATGGGAAAATTATGCCGGTGTTATCTACTTTGGAGGGTTTCTATTAATGGTTTTAGTCCTATTTTTTGGAGAAGAAAAACATGGAACGATTGGTTGGTTAGGTAGTTCATCTTATCATCTTCAACCGGTGGAGATTATTAAAATGGCTGTTATTTTAATTGTTGCCCGTTATTTTGCAAAATTAAAGCCAACTGACAAAAGGGCGCGTCATATTTTTATTTCCGGTGCCTATTGTTTGTTGCCATTTTTTTTAGCTTTAATGCAGCCTGATTTTGGTTCGGCGGCTGTAATTGTTGGAATTTGGCTTATTATCCTTTTAATCTGGGGGATTAAAAAGAGACAAGCTATTGTTCTAGGGGGAATAGCTCTTTTTATTTCTGCCTTAGGTTGGCTGTTCTTTTTACAGCCATATCAGAAAGAAAGAGTATCTGTTTTTTTAAATCCCGGGAGTGATCCTTCAAAAAGCGGTTACCATGTCCTTCAATCAATGACAGCAATTGGTTCTGGAGGAATTTATGGCAAAGGTTTAGGTTATGGCTCTCAATCTCAGCTTCATTTTCTTCCTGAAGCTCATACGGATTTCATTTTTTCGGTTATTGGAGAAGAGCTGGGATTTATTGGGGTAACTATTTTGTTATTAGGGTTTGCTTTCTTATTTTTTGGAATTTATCGGATTGCTCGTAAAAGTGTTGATAATTTCGGCCGATTTATTGTAGTGGGAACATTGGGTCTTTTCTTTATTCAATTTGGAGTTAATATAGGGATGAATATTGGTCTTTTCCCTGTCACCGGCCTACCCCTCCCTTTTGTTTCTTACGGAGGAAGCTCTCTGTTGGTGAGTATGTTTTTGTTGGGAATAGTCTTTAATATCGGTTTTGTTAGTCAAAAGTTAAAAGGTTACTTAGCTAATGAAAATTTTTAAAACGTTTTGTAAATAGTTGGCGAAGCAAGGCTTGACGTCTTTAGGGCGGATGTTAATATACTAATACCCTTTTAGAAACTGATTCTGGCTTTTGGAGAAATATTTTTAGAAGTTATTAAAATTATTATATTCGTATGGATTTTGAAAAAGCAAAAAATTCATTATTTCAGATTCCAGAAGTTTGTCCTAATTGTTCTCATAAATTTAATAAAGCAGAGGCCAGCATAATTGGGAATAAAGGGAATTCTATTATTATCCACATTACTTGTCCTTACTGTGGAGTTTCAATGATTTCTAATATTTCTTTAAATAGTTCCGGAATAATGACAGTAGGCATGCTTACTGATTTAAGTAAAAAGGATTTAGGTATGCTTAAGGGTAAAAGCCCCATTTCCGTGGATGACATTATTGAAATATATGAATATATTGAAAAAAAAGGATCTATTAAATTTAACTAAAAATGATTGCCGAATTTAAATTAATTGCCAAGGAAAGAGATACCAAAAAAGATAAACTCAGTGAATTAAGGAAGAATAACTTTGTTCCGGGGGTGGTTTATGGGAATAAATTGGCTCCCCAATTGCTTTATTTTGATAAAAAGCAAGCTGAATTTCTTGAAGAGTCGGCTGGTAAAGCAATCGTTATCCCTCTTTTTGTTGAAGGTGATAAAAGTGAGAAGCATGTTATTATTCAGGATCTCCAACATGATAAAATTGATGAAAAATTATTGCATATTGATCTTTATGCAATTGATATGCAGAAAGAGGTTAAAACTGAGATACCTCTAGAGCTTAAAGGGGTTTCTTTGGCTGTTAAGGATATGGGAGGAACTTTAGTAAAAAATATGGAAGAGATTTCAATAAAATGTCTCCCCGTTGATCTTCCTGAAAAGATTGTTGTTGATATAAGCGTTCTGAAGACATTTGATGATTTAATTTGTATTAAAGATTTGGAAGTTCCTGCTAAAATTGAAGTATTTAATAATCCCGAAGATATAGTGGCAAAAGTTTCCGAACCTAGATCAGAAGAAGAAATTGAAGAATTAGAAGAGAGTGTTGAGGGAGACGTTTCTCAAGTTGAAGGAGTTGCTGACGCAGAGAAAGAAGGAGAAGAGGGGGAAGAAGGAGGAAAGAAAACCGAAACAGAAGAGAAAGCTCCTGAAGCTGAAAAAGAAACTGAAGAAAAAACTCAAAAAGAAGAAACTGAAAAGCAAAATTAATAAAAAAATTTAGGTTAAAAAGATTCCAGTCTGACACTCAAGGGATTTTGCGATTTTAATTTTATGAAAATTTTTTGGTTTAAAAAAAGACAGCTAGAGCATTCAAAAAACATTTTCCAAACGCTTCTATTTTTTATTTTGGCGTTGTTTTTGTTTTCTTCAGCTTTTTCTCTTAAAAAAATTTATGCCGAAGAAGAATCGCCGGAAGAATTACCGGGAGAAGAAAACCAAAAAGAGATTAAAGATAAAAAAGCCGAGCTCAAAGAAGCAGAAAGCCGAACTTCCCAATATCAAGAAAAAACCGAGGCACTTTCTGAAAAAGTCAAGACTTTAGAAGAAGTTGTTAGAGAAATAAATAAAGAGATTTCAGAAACTGAACAATCTTTACAGGAAACTCAAGCTGAAATTGATAAAGTTCAAATCAGCATTGATTCTAAAACTCAAGAAATAAATGGCAAGGAAAAAGAGTTGGCTTCAAAAAGGAAAATCCTTTCTGAATATATCAGAGAAATTGACCGTCTTTCTCGCCAATCTATGGTTGAAGTTTTTTTGTCTTCTCAAGATTTAGGAGATTATCTCCAGGATTTGAATTCTTTAAATAAGACTTCAGGAGATATCCAGAAAATTTATAATGAGATTAAAGAGTACAAAATAATGTTGTTAGAGGAAAGAAAAAACCTTGAAGCGGAAATGGAAAATCATACCGCTTTAAAAACAATGCAAAAACAACAAAAATTTTATCTAGAAAATAGTAAAGCTCATAAAGATAAAATTCTAGAAGAAACCAAAGGAGAAGAATCACGTTTTCAAAAAATGCTTGCAGAGAATGAAATAGTAGTAAATCGGATTTATGAAGAACTTACTGCCTTGCAAAGTTTAGGTACCCCTATAGATTTTGAAGATGCTCTAAATGCAGCTCGCTATGCTTCTAGAAAAACTGGAGTCAGGGAAGCTTTTTTGTTGGGAGTTTTGAGAGTTGAGTCCAATATGGGGGCTAATGTGGGAGGAGGGAATTACAATGTTGATATGCATCCGGCGCAAAGAAATAATTTTGAAGAAATTTGTGAAGAATTAGGTTATGACCCTGACGATAGACCGGTTTCTCGCAAACCGTGTTATAGGGATGAAGAGGGGAATTGTACCGGTTGGGGAGGAGCTATGGGGCCAGCTCAATTTATGCCTTCTACTTGGTTAGGTTATGAAAAGAAAGTGGAGGAAACGATGGGGATTGAACATGCTAATCCTTGGAATATCCGTCATGCTTTGGTAGCGATGGGACTTAAATTGGCTAAAATTCCCGGGGTAACAAAAGGAGACGAAAAAGCAGAAAGCAAAGCAGCTAATATGTATCTGGCTGGTGGTAATTGGGAAAGTTTTACTTGGTATGGAGATAGAGTTTTAGCTTTTGCTAAAGCTTTTGAAAAGAAAATTAAAGAAGAGGGGCTTTAATCCAATTTTTAATTTTATGAAAATAGCTTTTTTTACTAACAACTATCTTCCGTACGTTTCAGGAGTAGGGAGCTCTATTGAAAATTTTCGCTTGGAACTTGAAAAGAGGGGTCATTCTGTTTATGTTCTGGCGCCCTCATTTGATAAAAAAATTGAAAAAGCGGACGACAAAAAAATTATTCGTTATCCTAGTTTTCAGACAAAAGTCAAAGTCTCTTTTCCGGTAGCCTTATTACCTTCTTTCAAAATAGATAAATTAATCAGAAAAATTAATCCTGATATTTTTCATGCGCATCATCCTTTTTGGCTAGGCAATGAGGCTTTACAGCACTCTAAGAAATTAAAAAAGCCTTTAATTTTTACGGCTCACACTAAGTTTGAGCATTATGTCCATTATGTTCCCTTTTTACCCTCTAAAATTTTAGCCAAAATTTTAGTTAAAAGAAGAAGCCTTTTTGCTAACAAATGTCTGGCCGTTATAGCTCCAACGGAAATAATTAAGAGAGAACTTATAAAGGAGGGAGTTAAAAAACCGATTTATGTCGTTCAATCGGGGATAAAATTAAATAATTTTAAAAAGGCTAATGGGGAAAAAATTAGAAAAAAACATGGTATTTCTCCCCAAGAAAAGGTCCTTCTCTTTTTAGGGAGACTGGAAAAAGAAAAGAATTTAGATCTTCTCTTAAAAATTATTCCTTCTATCGTCAATAAATATCCTTTGGCTAAGTTTTTAATAGTGGGTGATGGTTTTGAGAAGAAAAAATTTAATATTTTAGAAAAAAAATATCCTCAAAGAGTTATTTGTCCTGGGAGAGTAGACTATAAAGAAGCGCCCTCTTATTATAAAGCTGCTGATATTTTTGTTCAGCCTTCTCTTTCTGAGACTCAAGGATTAAATACCATGGAAGCAATGATTGCAGAATCGGCAATAATAGTTGCTAATTCTAAAGTAATTAATGGTTTTATTAAAAATGGGAAAAATGGTTTACTTGTAAAGGCTAATGTAAAAAGTTTTCTTAAAGCGATTTCTCTTTTGTTGGATGATCCAGATTATCTTTTGAAATTTAAAAAAGAAGCGGGTAGAATTGCAGAGGCTGTCAATACAGAAAAATGTACTGAGGATCTTTTAAAAGTTTACAATAAAGCTATTGATGCTTCCTCAAAAAATTTTTAAACAAATTTTTTTGATTTTTGGTTCAAAGTTTGCTTCTATTCTAATTAAGTTTTAAATTGAGAAGAATCAGTTAGTTTTTATTGTCTTACCTAGAGAAAAGAACTATTGTGCCAGTTGTTATTTTTGCCGGCGTAGTTCAGTGGTACCTGCCTGCCGGCAGGCAGGGAGCAACTGCTTTGTAAATAGTTGCGTTAATTTAAAAAATAAGCTAGTTTTTTCTAGCCGGCGTAGCTCAGTGGTAGAGCAACTGCTTTGTAAGCAGTAGGTCGTGGGTCCGAATCCGACCGCCGGCTCAAAATTTTAGAATTTATTCAAATCAAAAAAGCGCTTTTTAGCGCTTTTTTGATTTGAGGAAACAATATAAAGTACTAAGTTCTTATTTTACTGCTTGTTTTAGCACAGATCCGGCTTTAAATTTAGGCACTTTAGTTGCCGGGATTTCAATTTTTTCTTTAGTTTGAGGATTAATCCCTCTTCTTCCTTTTCTCTCATTTACCCAAAAAGACCCAAAGCCAGTGAAATTTACCTTTTTATCTTCCCTTATTTTGTCGGTAATAGTTTCTAGAAGAGCGTCAACAGTTTCTTCGGTATTCTTTTTGCTTTGGTTGGTTTTCTTAGCTATGGTGCTAACGATTTCTTTTTTATTAATGATATCCATTTTTTTCACCTCCATTCTTATTACGCTAGGGTTTAAAAAACCAAAGCGATATTATTTTATCCAAAGCCGAAAGCAATTAAGCCTCGGGTTTTCCATCGGATTTAAATATTTTTAACGGTTTCTGAAATTCTCTCTATTCTTTTAGCTGTTCCTCCTTTTTCTGTTTCAACGAATACTCCTTGTATTATACACTCTTTCCAATCATTTTCCCAATCAGAGCTTACAGAATCTTGCTTTAAGAAACAATTAAGTACTTCATTCTTATTTTTTCCCAAAATAGAGTGTTTAATTCCGCCCATTCCAACATCGGTAATGTAAGCTGTTTTTTTGGGGAGAATTTGTTCATCGGCGGTTTGAACATGAGTGTGGGTACCGACTAAAGCTGAAATTTTCCCATCAAGATAGAATCCCATAGCTCTTGCTTCACTAGTGGCTTCTGAATGAAAATCAACAAAGATAGCATTGCATTTTTCCTTGGCTATAGTAGCTAAAATTTCATCAGCCTTTCTAAAAGGACAATCATATTGATTGGGAAAAAATATTCTGCCAATTAGATTGATAATTGCTATTTTTTGGGTGCGAATATTAATAATTTCATATCCTTTACCAATAACGTCTTCCGGATAATTAGCCGGTCTTATTAAATGGTTAGCTGGATCTTGGAGCAATCTTATCCCTTCTTTTTTCCAGACATGATTTCCTGAAGTAAAGAAATCTATTCCCATCTCCCTCATTTCTTGGAGACTATTTTCTGTTACTCCTTTCCCATGAGCAGAATTCTCAGCATTAGCAATAGTTATATCAGGTTTATATTTTTTTGTGATTTTGGGAAGTATTTTAGCTAGACTTTCTCTTCCCGGTCGGGCAACAATATCCCCAAAAAATAATATTTTCATTAATTAAGTTTAAAAACTTATAAAGCGACTAGGAAATTTTGAATTATAATTTATAATTTCTTAATTCCTAACCGGAGTTTTTATCTGGCGTAATCTATAGCTCTGGTTTCTCTTATTATATTTACTTTAATTTCTCCGGGATATTTCAATTCTCCTTCAATTTTATCAGCGACATTGCGGGCCAGTTTAATTGATCCCAAATCATCAATATTTTGAGGATTTACGAAAACTCTAATTTCTCTGCCAGCTTGAATAGCGTAAGATTTTTCAACTTCTTCAAATGAATTCGCGATCTCCTCAAGCTCTTCCAAACGTTTTATGTAATTTTCCAAAGTGTCCTTTCTTGCTCCCGGGCGAGAAGCAGAAATAGCGTCCGCGGCAGCTATAATTGCAGCTTCCGGATTTTCACAAGGAAGATCATCATGGTGATGTCTCATTGCTTCTATAACATCGTCGGGAATATTGAATTTTTTCAAGATGTTAACTCCGATTTCAATGTGAGTTCCTTGAACCTCATGATCTACTGCTTTACCAATATCATGGAGTAGACCTGCTTTTTTACATAGTACCGAGTCTAATCCTAATTCGCTGGCTAACATTCCGGATAAGTGAGCTACTTCAACGGAATGGATAAGTACGTTTTGTCCGTAACTTGTTCGGTAACGCAATCGTCCTAGTATTTTAATTAGTCTTGTATCTAATCCGGCGATTCCAACATCGTAGGCTGCTGTTTCTCCAGCTTGCTGAATTTTTTTAGTAATTTCTGTTTTTACCAGCTTAATAGTTTCTTCAATTTTAGCGGGATGGATTCTTCCATCTTCAATTAATCTTTCCAAAGTTAAACGAGCCACCTCTCTTCTAATCGGATCAAAAGCTGAGACAACAATTGCTTCTGGGGTATCATCTACTATAATTTCAGCTCCTGTTAATCTTTCAATGGAATTTATATTTCTTCCTTCTCGTCCGATAATTCTTCCTTTTAATTCATCACTGGGCAGAGAAACTGTGGTTGTTGTAGTGTCAGCTACGTGGCTGGAAGCGTAACGTTGCATTGCCATTGTCATAATACTTTTTGCTTTTTCTTCAAGGGCCTCCTTGTTTTGTTCTTCTAATTTCTTTATTTTTTTAGCTAGGCTTTCTTTATTTTCCTCTTCAATTAATTCCAGCATTAATTTTTTGGCTTCTTCCCGGTCAAGCTTAGCAACTTTTTCTAATTTTTTAATTTCTTGACCTCTTAAGGAAGATAATTCACTTTTTATATCTCTAATCTGATTTATTTTTTTCCGGATATTATTTTTTTGAGCGTTTAAGTCGTTATCCTTTCTCTCAATTTGTTTTTCCATATGAAGAAGACGCTCCTCAGTTTTATCTAATTGACTTCTCCGAGCTTCCTCTTCTTTTTTTATTTCACTGAGAGCTTTTACTGCTTTCTCTTTAGCTGCCAAGATAATATCTTTGGCTTTTATCTCAGCATTAGAGATTTTCTTGTCTGCTCTAATTTCTGACTCTTGAATTTTTTTACGAGAGATTATTTTTCTTAGGGAATATCCTAAAAAAGAGCCTGCTAAGGCCGTAGTAATTGCCGTTATAAGTATGATCATTCTTAAGGTTTTTAATGATTAGTAAGGATTGCATAAAATTTTAGAAACTTTCTTAAAATAATTACCGAAACTTTAATATTTTTAAGCAATATAGAATGAGTTTAGATGTTTTTTAGTGATTTGTCAAAACAGAAAATATTTTTTTGTAGTCTTTTTCTCGCTTTTTTTAGCTAAAATATACTTCTCTATTAATTCTGAGGCTTCTCTCTCAGATCCAATCCATTTGATACGAGAGTCTCTTTTAAACCAAGTCATTTGTCTTTTAGCTAGTTGGTTATTGGCGATATTCAGTTTTTCAATCAAGGCTTCGCGAGAGATTTCTCCCCTTAGGAAAAGAGGAACGTAGCGGTATTCAAGGCCAAAATCAGCTAAACGTTTCCAGCTTAGGCCTTTTTTATGTAAATTTTCAACTTCTTCAATTAATCCCTGTTTTATTCTTTTTTCAAGTCTCAATTTAATTTTTTTCTTTATTTCTTTTTTTGCACAGGTAATCCCTAAAATCAATGGAGAGAAACGAGGATTTTTTTTAGGAAAAAGACGATCAGAAGAATTTTGACGGCTAATTTCAATAGCTCTAACTAATCGGCGGGGGTTGTTGATGTCTATTTTTTTAATGATTTTAGGGTTTATTTTTTTTAGAATTGCTAATTGCTCTTTTTTCTTCATTTTTTCTAATTCTTGGCGGAGCTTATAATTCGGTTTTGCTGGGGGAAGTACTAAGCCATCTGTAATTGATTTTAGATAAAGGCCTGTTCCTCCCACTAAAAGGGGGAGTTTCTTTTTTTCAAGAATTCTGCTAATAGCTTGGTAAGCTTGTTTTTGGTAATCAGCTAGAGAGAATTGTTTTTGAGGATCAGCAACGTTGATTAGATAATAGGGGATTTTTTTGCCGTTTTTTTCGTATTCACTTAAGTCCTTTCCCGTTCCGATGTTTAATTCCCGATACACCTGACGGGAGTCAGCGGAAACTATTTCTCCATTGAACCGACGAGCTAAGCTGATCGCCAGTTTAGTTTTTCCGCAGGAAGTAGGACCGAGGATAACAATTAGAGGAGGTTTTGATGTGGGCATAAAAGGAAATTATAAATTATAAATTCTAAATCTTGAACAATGTCACCCCCGCAAAGGCGGGGGTCCCGAGCAAATTTAGGAGAATCTGTCTTATTAGAATCCTTCCTGGACTTTCTGAGATTCCCGCTTTCGCGGGAATGACAAGCTCTCGCCGAGTTTTCCTTCTAAACTAAAATTTTTAGCTTTAATTATTTTTACTTTTTGAAAAGAGCCTATTTTAATTTTTTGTCCAGGCTTTTTCTCTAAGCGAACATTTTTATAAGTTTCTGTTTTACCTAGATAAAATGGCTTTCTCTTTTTGCTCTTTTTGTTAGGAAAACGAACTATTTTTTTATTTACTAAAATTTTTTCTGTTCTCCCAACATATTTAAGATTATTCTTGAGAGCTGTTTTCTCTAAAATACTGGTTAAGATTTTTTTTCTCCTTTTTCTTTCTTCCAGCGGCACTTCATTTTTCATTGTAGCGGCGACTGTTCCTGGACGAGGAGAAAAAGCTGAGATATAAGCCATGTCAAAATTTACTTTCCGCATAATTTTGGCTGTCTCTTTAAAATCTTTTTCAGTCTCTCCGGGAAAGCCTACAATAATATCCGTGGAAATAGATGCTTCGGGAATTGCAGTCTGAATTTTATTTATTAATTTTAAATAATGTTCAATAGAATAATTTCTTTTCATGAGCCGGAGAATTTTATTACTGCCTGATTGAAAGGGTAAATGGATATAATTGGTTATTTTTTCTGAGTCGGCAACTGTTTTTATCAAATCATCAGTCATATCTTTTGGATGGGAAGTGAGAAATCTAATCCAAAAATCTCCTGGAATTTGGTCAATTTTTTTTAAGAGGTCGGAAAAATTTCTAGGTTCTTTTTTAGTAGAGCCTTTGGGATTATAACTATTGACGTTTTGACCCAGAAAAAAAATCTCTTTGTATCCCTCTTTTACTAATCTTTTAGTTTCTTGAATGATATCTTGAGGAGGTCTTGAAAATTCCCTTCCCCGAGTGAAAGGAACAATACAATAAGAACAAAAATTATTGCAACCGGTCATTATGGGAATATAAGCGGAACAGGAAGATGAAAAAAGAGGTTTGATTTTGAAAAAATTAGCTGTTAAGGTCTCTAAATTTTTTTTATCTTCCCTTTCTTTTATTATTGTTCCTTCTCTCTTATTTTCTGTTATTTTTTTTAAAAAAGAAGGCAATTTTAATATCTCTACAAAATTATTACAATAAACTGCCATCTTTTCCCGAAAATCTTTACGCCAGATACTGCAACCGGTAACAATAATTTTAGCAGAAGGATTCTTCTTTCTTATTTTGGGGATAATTCCCAGCACTCTATCTTCTGCAGATTGTCTTACTGCACAAGTATTGAAAATAATAATATCAGCCCTAGATTTTTCTAGAGCTTTTTTAAAATTTAAGTTTTCGGCCACCCTGGCAATTCTTTCGGAATCGTTAAAATTCATTTGACAACCAAAGGTGGTAATATGATAGGTGAGCATTAGTTAAAAATTTATGGGGACACAAAATTTTGCGTCTTTTCCTTAATCTTTATCTTCAATTTCCTCTTTTATCCTCTTAATAAATTCTCCCAGTTTTACGGCTCCCTCATCTCCCTTTTCTCTACTTCTTACTGCCACTTTTTCGGCTTTCATTTCTTTTTCCCCGACAATTAGAGCATAAGGTATCTTTTGTTTACGAACTTGGCTAATTTTTTTACCTAGAGATGTATCAGCATCATTAAGCTCAACACGTAATCCGTTTTTTTGAAGATTCTCCATTACCGACTTTCCATAGTTATTGAATTTTGCTGAAACTGGCAAAATAACTATTTGGACTGGAGCTAGCCAAACAGGAAAAGCTCCGGCAAAATGTTCAATTAAAAGGGCCAGAAGTCTTTCATAAGATCCTAAAATTGCTCTATGGACCATTATGGGAACGACTGATTTACCCTTTTCATCTGTATAGCTTAGGTTGAATGCTTTAGGGGTAGCAAAATCTAGCTGGATAGTAGGAATTTGAATTTCTTTACCTGTTATATCTTGGAACATAAAATCAATTTTTGGTCCGTAAAGGGCTGCTTCTCCAATACATTTTTTAGCGTCCAGTTTCATTTCAACATTTATTTCTTCAAGAATTTTTTCACATTGTTTCCAATCTTTTACCTCCCCAATATATTTTTCGGGACTTTTATAATCTCTAAACGAAAGAGAAACCCAGTGATCTTTCCAAAGTCCTAAAGCTCTGTAAAAATCTTTAATTATTTTTATTATATTTTTTATTTCGTCTTTTACTTGATTAATTCGGCAAAAGGAATGGCCGTCTTCTACTGTTATAGCGATTACTCGGTTAAGCCCTCCAATTTCTCCCGGTTTTTCAGCGCGGTATTGCTTCTCCGATTCCATATAACGGATAGGGAGATCCCGATAAGATCTTGGTTTTGAAGCATAAATTTGGATTTGGTGCGGGCATTGAACTGGCTTTAAGACATAATTCTGTTTGTGTCGGGAAGTTACTTGAAAAAGCTCTTCTTTAAATTTATCAGCGTGTCCGGAAATTTTATAAAGGTCTATTTTTGCTAAATGAGGAGTTATTACTTTTTCATAACCGTATGTTTGGCAAATTTCTTCAATTTTTTCCCTTAACTTATTGATGATAAAAGTGCCTTTAGGGGTAAACAGAGGAAGTCCGGGCCCAACTAAATCAGAAAAAACAAATAGATCCAATTCTTTCCCTAGCTTACGGTGGTCTCTAGCTTCAGTTTCTTTAGATAATGAGAGATGTTTTTCAAGTTCAGTTTTAGATTCAAAGGCTACGCCATAGATTCGCTGAAGCATTTTGTTTTTTTCATTTCCTTTCCAATAAACTCCAGATATTTTGGCCAGTTTTATGCCTTCTGATTTAATTTTTTGAGTTGAAGGCAGAAAATCCCCTTGAGCAATAATGGCTAATTTTCCTATTTTGCAAATCCTGATTTTCTTTTTTCCTTCTTTTTTAATTTCCTCTAGGAGTTCTAGCTGGTAAGGTTGTTTTTTCTTGGGAAAAAGATTCTTAGCTTCTTTTATTCCCAGCTCTTGCTTTTCAAATTCTTTTCCTTCATTTATAATTTTGCGGATTTCTTTTTCAATAGCAGGTAAATCTTTGGGAGTTAAACTTTTAGCTAAATCAAAGTCATAAAAAAAGCCTTTTTTGTCCGCTTTTCCTCCGGCTAATTTTGCCTGAGGGAATAATTTCAAAACAGCGGCTACTGTTATTTGAGCTGCGGAATAATTGAGGATTTTGGGGGAATTTGTCTTTTTGGGCATGATAGTTAATTAATGTTTAGAAGGTAATTGAAAAATATTTTTTTATCTGTCTTTCTCGTTTTATTTATGCGACGGTATAAGCTCCGGCAAAGATGACGTTATTAATAAAAAAGCCCAATAAAATTGATTTGTTGAGGCCCTAGGCGAGGGCGGTTCCACTCAACTTTCCAATTTTTATTGGACTCTTTGATAAAGACTTACGCGCTTTCTGGCGGAAACTCCGCGGTTGGTGAGGCCGCATCGCAGTTTCTATTTACTTATAACTTCATAATAGCTAAAATTGGATAAAATGCAAATTAATTTTGCTTGTTTAAAATTTTTTTCAATTTAGTCATGGTACTCAATATCCAGATCAAAAAAAATTTGAAGATAATCTTAATTTTAAAGGAGAAAAATAAAATTATTGATAAGATAAATTGGCAAGACAAACAAAATCTTTTAGAAAAGCTTTTGCCTCAAATTGATTTATTGCTTAGCAAAAACCAATTATCAGTTCAAGATTTAGAAAATATTAATTTAAAAATCGCAATTGAAGAAAGTTATTCTACCTACAGAATTGCAAAAGCTACGGGGGAAACTTTAAAGTATTGTCTAAAAAAGAAGTAAAATTAATTTTTTATTGAAATAAGGAGAGATTGTTCTTTAAAAAATAATATTTTGAAAAAGGAGGTAGCGCGATGAATTCAAATTTTTTACTAATAGTAGGAATGTCAGCAGGGTTTTTAGGAATGCTCATTTTTGTTTTAGTTTTACTTTTTAGCGCTTTAAAGCAGGTTGATCATTTTAAGAAAAAAATAGGCATTCTGGCAAGCATTTTTTTTATTATGTCAAAGCAAAGTGATAATGTCCTACCTGAGCAAAGTAGAAATGTCCTACCTAGGGTAATTTATGTTTTTTGTTTTATGATTAGAAATATCTATCTA
>CAZTZK010000043.1:0-16140 GCA_964618065.1 uncultured Candidatus Saccharibacteria bacterium
TATTGACGATCAGCTTAAAGAGGAAAATCCAGTGATTATTTTTGTGGGAGCAAGTGGCAGGGGAGCTGGACATTATGTTGTTATTCATGGAAAAGATAAAAAAGGAGAATATGTTGTCCATGATCCTTATTGGGGGTCTAATATGTATCTTGATTCAACAAGAGAAAATATTTCAGTTTTGTATGGATCAAGTACTTATATTGATCAGATGATAGTTTACGAAAAAAAATAAACGAGAAAATATTTAAGGAAACAAAAAAGGCGGTTAAGATAGCCGCCTTTTTGTAATCCAATTGTAATCTGATAAGGATTTATTTCATGGCTATTCTGTAGTAGGGTTCGCTCACTGTAGAAATCCATCTTTGAACACTGCCTGGAGCGTGACCGGCACAACTTCTACCGCATTTCCAAGTAGTAACTATTTTGGCAGGAGTGTTAAGACCTTGGCTTCTTAATTCATTAATTCTTTTTCCAACTACTTCCACAGCTTGTTCAGGATTATTGAACCCATAGTATCCGCCGGCGTATCCCCAAAAGTTATAGCTGTAATTGTGACTATAACCACTTTCAATACGGGCAATTCCCACCAAAAGGGCTGCTGTTTCTCTACCTTGAGCAGCGATACAATCAATCATAGGTTCCATTTTGGTTCCGGTAATTTCTCGAGCAACATCTTCCCGAAGAGTTTGATCTACAGCTGGTGTACTATTCTCTTTTAGATCTTTTTTAATTTTTGCAACTTCTTCCTTGTTTATCTTATCGCGGCTGGCTTTAAGATCATAGAGAGAATCAATTTGATAAAGAACCCTTTGATACTCATTATCCTCTTCTTCAAGCTGAATTTTAAAAGTTGAAGCTTCTTTTCTATCCTCTATCTTTTGAGGATTTTCAAGAGAGGCTTGATTTTGATTACTTTCTCTTAATTCTTCTAAAAAATTGTTTCTAGTAAAAATGGAATTATAACTTTTTTCTTTTGCTTCCACCTTACTGTAAACAAGAGCCATCATTATAATGAACAAGATGGCTAAAGATATCTTTCCGGCTTCATTAAAATTAAAGTTCTCTACCGGAAGAACACTTTTGAATCTACGCATAGAATGCGTTATTTATTAATACCGAGATTGAAAAAATAATTTTCAATCAGGGCCTTAAGCTTTTTAATAGCTTAAGAAAAAAACAAAAAATTCTGCCTCCTGACAGAACCCTACATTATATAATAAAATTACAAAAAAGTCAATAGCAATCTAAATGTTTTATGCTAGACTAGGTAGGTTAGCTAGTTTATAAAATTTGTCAAGAATTTAGGCGTTTTTTGCTTTATTTTAGCTAAAAATAGCTTAATAAATTTAGCAAAAATAAACCTTGGTTTCCCTTCCCTTTACTTTCTTAAATAGATGTGTTATAATAAAAAATTAAGTTAAAGTTCTTTAAAAATTAAAAATAGGAGGAAAATATGGAAGAAAAGGGAAACAAAAGAAAAGAAAAAAATGAGAATCTTTCTAGTTTAGATTCTCACTTTGAGGTTCTTAAGGCTTTAAAAAAGAGACTAGAAGATTCTTTACTTTCTAGTTCTGCCAAGGAAGCCTTAAAGAGAATTTTAGAAACGGAACAGAAGTAGACAGAAGTAGTATGAAATAGAAAAACAGTTTCTAGAAAAGCAGACTATTTAAGGACTCTCGGCATTTAGGACTTTATTAATATTAATTTAACCAAAGGACCCGGCAACGCCTGGTCCTTTTTCATTTATGATATTTTTTGTGGATCTCTTTTAGCTTTTCATTCGTGACGTGGGTGTAAACCTGAGTAGTGCTAATACTCGCGTGGCCCAACATTTCCTGAACGCTTCTTATATCAGCCCCGGATTGGAGGAGAGTAGTAGCGAAAGAATGACGCAAAGTATGAGCAGATACTGGCTTAGTAATTCCAGCTAGTCGAGCTATCTTGGAAATGGTTGTAGTAATATAATTTCTTGATAAACGTTTTTTTTCATTGTCTGTTAAATCGGCCGTTTTTTTATTATTTACAAAAAGAGGGGAGGAGTTATCTTTTCTTTTAGCTAAATATTTTTTTAAAGCTGTTACTGCCCTCTCTGTTAAAAAAACAACTCTTACTTTACGGCCCTTTCCTCTTACTGCAAATTCTTTAGATTTTAAATTTACATTTTCAATATTTAGAGAACAAAGTTCGCTAATTCTTAATCCAGTTGAATATAAAACTTCAATAATTGCTTGATCTCGTAAACCGTTTACTTTATTTTTTTTACAAACTTCAATCATTTCTTCAATTTCTTCTGAGCTGAGAAAAGAAACTTGGCGGTCTTTTTTCTTAGCTAGGTCAATTTTTAAAGGATCAAGAGATTTAATATCATTTTTAGCTAAATATTTTAAGAAAGAACGAATAACTATCAGGTAGTAGTTTTGAGTATCGGGACTTAATTCTTTTCCACTTAAAAGGTACCTATAGTCATTTATCAAATCTAAATTCAATCTAGAGGCTTCTAGAGCCTTGTTCTTTTGGAGGAATTTCTCAAAGTGTTTCAGGCAGTGTTTATATTGCTCAATGGTTCTAGGAGAGTATTGTTTAGCAATTACCAACCATTGAATAAATTTAGGGATTGCAACACTTATTTCCATTTTTATTTATATAACAAATAATTCTTTCAGCTTCTTTTATTATAAGTCTTTCTTAACATTATGTAAACATAACTTACATTATGTTAAGTAAATTCAAAAAAGAATTATTAGAAGCTAAAATTAGTTTCTCCTCCCCTCTACCTTTTTTATTTTCAGTTAGATTGAATGTTAATTTTATTTCTTAGTATTTTTATTTTTGTCTTCTCCTCTCTTCTTGTCTTGATAGTTGGCAACAGCTTTTTTTAAAGCTTCTATTACCAAATCAGAACAATGCAATTTTTTTATGGGCAGACCGTTAAGTTTCCAAACTATTTTTTTTCTATTAAATTTTTTAATTTCTGAGATTGTCTTCCCCTTAGCTAATTCTGTTGTTAAGCTTGAGCTGGCAATAGCAGCTACGCAGCCCAAAGTTTGAAACTTAACGTCTTCTATTACGGCCTTCCCCTTTATTTCTTTGACTTTTATAAATATCTTAGTTGAATCTCCGCAGATTGGATTTATGGCTTCCCCTACCCCATCCGGATTTTTGATTTCTCCTATATTACGAGGTTTGGCAAAGTGATCTAATACCTGTTTAGAATATTTATTAGAATTCATATTAGTTGTTTTAAAAATTATTTTTATTACTTAGTGTTAATATTTAAGCAGATAAATAAAAACAGCACAATTTTTAATTGGGCTGTTTTTTAATTTTTAGTAATTCTTGGGCTTAAAAAACAAGGCTAAACATTTTTATCTTATCTTCTACTTTTTTCTGAACAGAATCTCTCACTCTTCCCATTATTTTACGAGGGTCTTCAATTGTACACTTCTTATCAAAGATATTACAAAGCTGGCTCACAAAAGCTAAACGAATATCGGTGTCAATGTTAAAGCAGGTAATTCCTTTTTCAATTGCTTTTGTCACTCTTCCATATTTCCAATCAGAAGCTCCATGTAGTATAAGGGGAATTTTTACTTTTTCGGTTATTCTTTCTAAACGTTCCCAGTCTGGGACATCTCTTTCTTTTTGAAAACCATGAGCGTTTCCTATCCCGACAGCTAATGTATCTACTAAAGTATAATTAACAAATTCAGCTACTTGGTTGGGATCTGTCATATATTCATCCCAAACTGAAGAACTGCCATTTACCAAATGTTTACCTAGATAAGGGACTGTTCCTAATTCTCCTTGGACAGTTACTCCATATTTTTGAGCATAGGAGGTTACTAATTTTGTTAAATTTTTATTCTCTTCAAAGGACAAGTGAGAACCGTCAATCATTATTGAATTAAAACCTAAATCAATAGCTCTTTTACAAATCTCAAAATTTCTACCATGATCAAGATGAACGGCCATTGGTATATCGCCGGATCTTTTCTCAATCATATTTCTTGCCAGACTTACTATTTCGTAATCCCCTGCGTATTCAAGAGTGCTGTCTGTAATTTGGATTATAACTGGTCTTCTAGTTGCTACTCCAGCATTAACTACTGCCTGCAAAGTTTCCAAATTTGAAATATTAAAAGCTCCTAGAGCTTTTTTTTCTCCTTTGCAGTTGAAAAGCATTTTTTTAACGTTAGCTAACATTTTGTTGATTTATTTTTTCTGTTTTTCTAATTATGGAAATGAAGTCGGATGGATTTAAACTAGCCGAGCCAATTAAAAATCCATCAGAACATTTATTTTTTAAATAGTCAGAGATATTTTTTTTATTGATACTGCCCCCATAAAGTATTTTTGCTCCTCGGGCTGTTTTTGGATCATACATATCAAAAAGTATTTTTCTTATTAGAATATTTATTGCCAGAACATTATCAGGATTTTCAGCTTCTCCTCCCGCTTGGGTGCTAATAGTCCAAATAGGTTCATAAGTAATTATAACTTCTCTTGCTCTTATTAAATTAAGTCCCCTTAATCCTTCCGTAATTTGTTTTTCTAAAATAGCTCTTGTTTTGCCATTCTCCTTTTCTTCCAAAGTTTCTCCTATACAATAGATGGGAGTAATCCCCTTTTCTAAACAGAGTTTTATTTTTTTATTAGCTAAGGAGCTATCTTCTCCAAAATATAATTTTCTTTCTGAGTGATTAACTAGGCAGTATTCTGCTCCAAAATCCTTAGCCATTAAGACGGAAATTTCTCCAGTATAACTTCCCCTTTCCTCCCAGCCAATATTTTGTATTCCAAACTTTAGATTACTATTTTTTTTGGCAATTTTAGGGAAAAAAATTGCTGGTGGGCAAATAATTATTTCCCGCCCCTCTTTTTCCTTTACTGATCTTAATTGATCTCTAATTTGTTTTAAAAGTCTTTCTGCTTCAGCAAGAGAAGGAGGGTTCATCTTCCAATTAGCAACAAAATACATAACAATAAATTAAAACTAAAATAAAACTTTTCACTATTTTTAGACCATTCCATTTAATCTTTACAAATGCCCCAATAAGTTTTTAGCTGTCAGCGATAAAATGGTAACAATTACTCCTGATATTATAACTCCAATTCCTATTAGAGACAAAGCTTTTTTAAATGGCACGTCAAATAAAAGAGCTAAAACTGATCCTGTCCATGCCCCGGTTATCGGTAAGGGTATAGCTACAAATATTATTAGAGCAACTGCTCCCCATTTTTTAAATTGCTCCCCTCCTCTTTTATAGGTTCTTTTATAAAGCCAATCAAAAAAATTACTCATCATTTTTGATTTTTTTCTCAACCAGTTATCAACTTTTTCAAGGAAAAGAAGGATAAAAATAATAGGTATTAAATTTCCAATAACTGAAGCGCAATAAACAAGGGGAACGCTTAGATTATATTCCAATATTCCTATGGGGATGCTCCCCCTTAATTCTGCTATGGGTAACATTGCCAAAATTGCTATAATAAAAGGCTCGGGCAAATTACCTAAAAGTTCTATTATTTTTTCAGTCATCGCATTTTCTAAGATCTTAGGAATTCAGCTGCTTTTTCTGGTTCTATCGTACTTATTTCTATCCCGGTGCCTAATTCAAAGCCAGCCCAAGTTGCTGTTTTTGGTAGAAGCTCAATATGCCAATGATAGAAATTATAATCTTTTCCATCACACGGAGCAGTGTGGAGATACATGTTATAAGAAACGTCTTTCAAATTATTCTTATATTTCTCTAATACAGTTTTTAAAATTTCTGCGGCTTCAAATTCTTCTTCCTCGGTTATTCTTTCAAAATAAGGCTGATGTTTTTTAGGAGCAATCCAAACTTCAAAAGCAGCCCTGCTAGCGAATGGTGCAAAAGCTATAAAAGATTCGTTTTGAGTGATTACTCTTTCTCCGCTTGATATTTCTTGCTTTACCATATCACAAAAGGCGCAACTTTTTTTATTTCTTTTATAAATTCGGGATCCTTCTAGTTCCAATTTTACTCCTGGAGACACAACGGGGATAGCAAACATTTGCCAATGGGGGTGGATTAGAGAAGCTCCCGATTTTTCACCGTGATTTTCAATAAACATTATGTAATTGACACTCTTTCGGTTCATTAGGTCCAAATAGCGTGTTTTAAAAGCGTCTAAAACCTCGGCTACTTCTTCTTTCATCAATAAAGGCACTCCTCTATCGTGATCACGAGTTACTATTATTTCATGATAGCCGACACCATCCATGGCAAAATGTATTCCTTCTTCCCGATGTTTAACTCTCTTACCTCTAGAAAAAGCAGGATATTTATTAGGAAATACTTTAAGACTCCATTCCTTATTTTTTTTGTAATAAGCTAATGTATCCGATTCCTGGTCTTTAATGCCCGGTTCGCAAAAAGGACAAGCTTTTGTTTCCAATTTCTTAGGATTTTCCTCCAGATAATCTTCTGGTCTTTTAGCTCTTCCGGTAGCAATAACAACCCAATCATCTGTTATTATATCTTGTCTTAGTTCGGAAGCAGTATCTCTTTCTTCATTTTTTATTTTTTCTAATTTCATTTTTTATTTTTTCTGCGAAATTTTATTTTTATTTTCTTGTTTTAATATTTTAGCTATAGCGTGTCAGATAATTTAAAATTTAATTAAGATTTATTCCTTATATTTTCCTGTCCAAAGGTTTAATCTTATTTGGAGCAATTCTTTGAAAGTTTGAAAATAAGACCCCAAGGAAACTTTACTTTCCGGATCGTTTTTCCATTCAACTGGTATTTCCTTTATTTTTAAATTCATTCTTTTTGCTAAGATCAACATTTCAATATCAAAACCCCAGCGCTCTATTTTCATTAAGGGGCATATTTTTCTTGCTGCTTCTGCGTTAAAAATTTTAAATCCACATTGAGTATCTGGTATTCCCCAAAGTCCTCCCATAAATTGAATCATAAAGTTACCCGCATCGCCTAAAAATTCTTTCCATTTTGGCTGATGAACCTCAATTTTACTTTCTTTAAGATCTCGCGATCCAATTACCACCGAGAATCCTTTTTCAAAATAAGGAAAGGCTTTTTCAACGTGATCAACAGAAGTAGAATTATCAGCATCCATAAAAAGTCTAAGCTGTCCTCTTGCTTCTAACAAACCCTTTTTTACTACATATCCCTTTCCATGATTTTTATGATTATCAATAATTCTTAAATTTTGGACCATCCCTTCATATTTTTTTACCACCTGGGCTGTTTTATCTGTTGCTCCGTCAATCACCACTAAAATTTCGGAAATATATTTTTGCTGGCTTAAATAACGATCAACATCTAAAATTGTTGGTCCGATCCTTTTTTCTTCATTATAAGCAGGAATTACAACAGATAATTTTATTTTCTCTTTTTTCATTTTGTTTTAAAAAAATTAAAATATAGTTTAAATATACAATAAAAAAAGAAAGAAGCCAAGCTAGAAAAATAAATTTTTTGAATTATTATAACTAATTTCTTAAAAATTTATTTTAGAATTATTTTTACAATAACTCTCAATCTACCAATGGGATAATTTATCTTTTTTGGTTAGTTCGGATTTATGAAATTTTAATTTTGAGAGGATTCTTTATTAATGATATCTAAAATTTTAGTTAATGTCTCTTTAAGTTTTCCTTCTTTATTTACGACGATGTAATTATATTTTTTACTCGCTTTTATTTCTTTTTTTGCTAGAGCTAACCTTTCTTTGATAATTTTTTGGCTATCTCCTTTTCTTTTTTCTAATCTCTGTTTAGCAATTTTTAAAGAAGGTGGAAGAATAAAAATACTTATAGTTTGCTGGGGAAATATTTTAACTATTTTTTTAAATCCCCGATAATCTATCTGCCAAATGATATTTTTATTTGATTGAAAAGCTTTTTCTATTTCTTTTTTAGTTACCCCAAAATAATAATCACTATAAACATTTTTATATTCTAAAAAGCCATCTTCCTCAATAGTTTTTAGGAAATCATTTTTGCTAATAAAATAATAAGGATTACCTTGGCTCTCGCCTTTTCTGGGTTTTCTAGTAGTAGTCGTAGTGACAAAATAAAAATTGTCCTTTCTTTTTAAAATTTTTAAAACACTGTCTTTGCCAGCCCCAGCTGATCCGGAAATTAAAAATATTTTTTGAATCATAGATTATATTCTTCTTTATTACGGGCATGTTCATCCAATGTTCTAGAAAAAATTATTTCTCCCGATTCAGGGTTATTTAAAAAATAAAAATAATCTGATTCTTGAGGATAGACTGCTGCCATAATAGCGTTTAAGCCCGGATTTGAAATAGGTCCTGGAGGCAAGCCCTTGTTTATATAAGTATTATAGGGAGATTTTATTCTAGTGTCAGCTAGCGATAATTTTTCTTTGCTAATACCTAATATATAATTTATGGTGGCACAAGATTGGAGAGGATAATCTTCCGAAAGCCTCCTCCAAAAAATCCCTGCAATAATCTTTTGGTCATTTTCTTTGGGGGCTTCTTTTTCAATAATACTTGCTAGGGTAATTACTTCTTTCAGTGTTCGTTTATTTTGTCCAATGTCTTCTCGGATAGTAGTTAATTTTTTGTCAAAATTATTTAGCATTTTTATTATGATCATCTCTGCGGTTGGTTCAGGATTGATAAGATAAGTGTCAGGGAATAAAAAGCCCTGGAGAGTATCCTCTGCTGAATTTAGGTCGTTAAGAAAAGAATATTGCTCTTTGTACTTATCCAAATTTTTTGTTTCTTTCTCCCACTCCTCTTTACTAATAATATTATTTTGAGCTAAGTACTCCCCTATTTTTTCGTTAGACCATCCTTCAATAATAGTTATTTTTTTGTCTTTGGGTTCTGCCTTGCCTGAAGTGATTATGTCAACAATCTCTGGAATAGTCATATTGGGTCTTAGAGTATAAATTCCTGCAATAATTTTATTTTCCCTTTTACTTTTCCAGATATAAATATCAAAGTAAATATTGTCAGATATTAATCCTTGTTTTTCTAATTTTTCGGAAATTTGATTTACTCCTTCTCCATTAATTATGGTAAATTTTTGTTCTACAGGAGAATCACTTTTAGAGCCATGAGTTTTATTATTTACATACCAATAGACCAGACAAAAGAAAACAAGAAGCAAAACAGTTATTTTTATAATTTTTCCAAGCATTTTTATTCTAGAATTTAAAAAATATCTTTGACATTAACTCTTGCAAGATTTTTGAGGTAAGACTTTTTTTGCTAAAAAATTACTCTCCGTATCTTCTTGTCTGGCGACCGTAATTTTTAATTGCTCTTTTAAGTTCTTGCCTATTAAAATCAGGCCAGTCTTTTTTTGAAAAAAATAATTGGGAATTTTGAGTATCCCACATCATAAAACCTGCTGATAGATGAGGGTCGCTAGAAGAACCAGTTCTTATGAGAAGATCAACGGGGGGTAAGTCCTTAGTCATTAACCTTGATTTTATTGTTCTAGCGTTAATTTTCTTGATTTTCCCCTCTTTAAAGTCTTTAGCTATTTTTTTTATAGCTTGCTTCATTTCTCGATCTCCAGAATAAGCTATAAAAAAATTAATAAAATATTTGTTATAATCCTTAGTCTTTTTTTCAGCATTTTGGATTATACTTTTTAGAGAAGGAAGAAACTGCTTTCTCCATTCGCCCAAAACATTTATTCTTATTTTGTTGAGGTGGATTCTTTTAGAATTGGCTATTTTTTTAAAATATCTTCGATAAATATCTAAAAGAGCTTTCTTTTCATTAAGGGGTCTTTTTTTCAAATTATCTTCTGAAGATCCCCAAAAAGAAACGTATTTTATATTTAATTCTTTAGCAGCTTCTAATATCTTCTCTAAATTTTTAGCCCCGGCTTCATGTCCTTCCCAAGGCTTTTTTTTATTTTTTCTAGCCCAGCGTCTGTTTCCGTCAGGAACTATAGCTAT
Organism: uncultured Candidatus Saccharibacteria bacterium; assembly: GCA_964618065.1. GTDB lineage: Bacteria > Patescibacteriota > Minisyncoccia > CAIUEV01 > JAHKAQ01 > M55B174. The sequence continues at coordinate 9,939 of CAZTZK010000043.1, forward strand.
ATGTAAAGGTATTCTCATTTACTATTAAATTTAAAGTTTATTTATTTATCTTTTAGAAAAAGTCTAAAAAAATAATTTTAACAAATATTAAAAAAAACACAAAAATTCATTTCAACAATAGAATTTTTTAAAATATTTATATTATTTTTTCTTTTCTTATGATACTACAAAAATTAAAAATAAAGCAATAAAAAAAATATTATTCTACATTTTTTTAATTTCTTCCATTACTCTCTTCAAAGCTTCTTTTTGCTTTATTTTTCCAATTAATTCTCCTTTCAGAAAAAGCATTACTGCTTGACTTTTTTTATTAATCCCACAAATTCCTATATCTGCTTCTCTGGCTTCTCCTGGTCCATTAACTAAGCATCCCATAATAGCAATTTTGATTGGTTTTTTAATTCCTTTGATTTTTCTTTCTAAACTTTTGGCTATTTTTATTACGTCTATGCAAGCACGAGCACAAGTTGGACAGCTAATTATTTCTGGGAATCTTCTTCTTAAATTTAGAGCTTCTAGAATTTTCCAACCTACTTCTATTTCTTTCACCGGATCATCGCTGAGAGATATTCGAATGGTAGCACCTATTTTTTTAGGGAGTAAGGCTCCTAAGGCAATGGCGGATTTTACTGTTCCTGAAAGAAAAGTGCCTGCCTCAGTTACTCCAAGGTGAATAGGATAATCAATCTTTTTAGCAATTAATTGGTGGGCTTTAATTGTTGTAGTAACATTATTACTCTTTAGGGATACTACAATATTTTTAAAGTTTTCTCTTTCTAAAATTTTAATTTTATCTAAAGCTGAAGCTACCAAAGCTTGAGGAGTTGGCCCACCATATTTTTTAAGAAATTTTAATTCTAAAGAACCAGCATTTACACCGACTCTGATAGGGATCTTTTTTTCTTTGGCTTTCTGAACAACTTTTTTTATTTCTTTAGCTCCTCCTATATTGCCGGGATTAATTCTTATTTTATCAGCTCCATTATCAATAGCTGATAAAGCTAAACGGTAATCAAAATGGATATCGGCCACCAGGGGAATATTAATTTGAGCTTTAATTTTACTTAAAGCTTCAGCTGATTTTTGGTTTGGGACAGCTACTCTAATTATTTCGCAACCAGCTCTCTCTAGTTTTTTTATTTGAGCCACAGTAGCTTTTACATTCTGGGTAGGAGTATTGCACATAGATTGAACCAGAATTGGATTTTTGCCACCTATTTCTAAATCACCTATTTTTATTCTACGAGTAGCCATATTAATGAAATTATGATTCCTAAAAATCCCCAAATGCCTATTTCTGTTCTAATTTTTAAAGCTCCAATAACTAAAACTATAAGGCTTGCTAAAAGAGCGATAATTTTCAAGAAAAGCATTTTTAAAATTATTTTTTATTTAAAGCTTATTTTGAATTATAAAGATTTGAAGTACTTTCGTAAAGTATAACTCTTTATAAATTTATCATTTTTCGCCTTATAATTTTGTAATTTGGTATTTGTTTGGCCACCAGGTTCCAAAATCTAGCGGAATGATTTAATTCTTTTAGGTGGCAAAGTTCATGAACAATTAAATAATCTAAATATTCTTGAGGTAAATAAACGATTCTCCAATTAAAATTTAAATTTTTCTTTGAAGAACAGCTCCCCCACCTTGAATGCTGGTTTCTAATTGATACTTTTTTGTACCGGAATCGGTAAAATTTATTAAAATATTTAAGTTTTTCAGTGGCTATTACAAGAGCTTTTTCTTTATTTTCCAGATATCTTCTTTTATTTCCTCTTTGCAAAAGACTGACCCCCCTTTTTTTGTTCTGGCTAATTTTTTTAAAGATCCAAGCGCTTTTATTTTTAATGAGATTCTCAATGAATTTAGTGCGACATAAAAATGGAGAAACGGCTGTTAATTCTCCTTTCCTATCGATGGATAACCAAATATTTTTTATTCCTCTTTTTCTTTTTACTGAGTAGAATATTTTTTCCTTACCAATATTTAATTCTCTTTTCTTCAATTCCATTTTTAGTATTTGATTGAGAGTTCTATTTATTATTTTTAACTTTCCATTTTTTTCTAACACTTTCTATTACCGATTCAATAATTCTTTTAGGGGTTGAAGCTCCTGCGCTAATCCCAATAACTTTGTTTTTTTTGAAAAACTTTTTTTTAATTTCTTGAGGAGAATCAATGAAATAAGTTTTTTGATTTATTTTTTTTGATATTTGATAAAGTCTCGTCGAATTAGCGCTAGTAGGTGACCCTATTATTATCATTAAATCGGTTTTTTGAGCCAACCTTAAAACTTCTTCTTGGCGACGGTGGGTAGCAGAACAGATTGTATCCAAGATTTTTATTTTCAAGTTTGTTTCTCTAAGACGTTTTTTTATCTTTGCATAGGTTTTTGCGTTTTGAGTAGTTTGGGATATTAAGCCAAACTTTTTTTGACTAAGTTTTTTTAGTTTTTTCTTTAAAAGATTATTTAGTTCGGTAATACTAGAGATAACTACACTTTTATCATTAGTTGCTTTACTAGCTGCTTTTACTTCTACGTGATTTTTATCTCCAAAAATTAAAACTGTTCTGCCTTCTTGAGCAAATATTTTAGCTTTGGCAATTATTTTAGAAACTTTTGGGCAAGTAGCGTTTACTAATTTAACCTTTTTTAAATTTGGCAAAGAAAATATTTTAGGATCGCATCCGTGGGCGGGAATAATTAAAGTCCCTCTTTTTATTTTTTGAGGGTTATTAGTTTTTTTTATTCCCCATGAGGAAGTCTCTGTTATCACATAATTATTGTGGACCAGATCTCCTAAAATATAGATAGGGAGAGGATATTCTTTATAATTATTTTTGATAAGGTTATAGGCTCTTTTAACTCCCGAACAGAAACCACCAGACTTGGCTAAAATTATTTTCATTTTTTTCTTTCCCTAGTAATGTAATCAGTGTTTTCTAATAAGAAATTGCGAACCTCACCAGAAATTTTAGATTTTAAAATAATTTCTTTAGCTTTTACCGATAGATTATTAGCTAAGCCGTTACAATATGCAAGAGCACCGTTTTCCTTAGCTATTTTTTTAAAATATTCCATCTTTTTTTTACTAAAATTATTACTTTCTAAAATAGCTTCTAGTTTTTTTCTTTCAGTAGCAGAAGCATTCTCCAAAGTTTTTAGAATGAGAACCGTTTTTTTGCTCTCTCTTATATCGGAGCCTATATCCTTTCCGGTTTCTTTCGGGTCTCCAAATATGCCTAAAACGTCATCTCTAATTTGAAAAGCAGTTCCTAAAAAAATAGCGTATTGGCTTAATGTTTTTCTTAATTCTGCATTTCCTTCTCCCAAAAAAGCTCCTATGAGAAGAGGATATTCCATAGTATATTGAACAGTTTTATATTTATAAACTCTTAGAGCATCTTCAATGGTTATTTTTTTTTGGACAGCGCTAACAACATCCATTATTTCTCCCGCTTGAGTGTGATTAAACATTGATAAGAATAAAGAACAAGCTTTCATTTTCGGCTGGGAAGAAAAATTACTTTGACAGAGAATTTTAACAGCGAGCGAATAAGCTATATTCCCACAAAGAATAGCCAAAGATCTTCCAATTTCTTGAGATTTTTTAACTTTCATTTTCCAAAAAAATTTTTCGTATTCTTTATGAAGAGTAAGTTTTCCTCTTCGCATTTCATCGTTATCTATAATATCATCATGGATAAGAAAAGAGCTATGAATTAGTTCCATACTTAAAGAAGCATTTAAAACCTCTTGGAATTTTTTTTTGCCAGTAGCCAAATAACCGTAATACATTAAAATAGACCGGATTCTTTTCCCTCCTCTTATTGTAAAATCAGCGACCATTTCAGTCGCTTCTTTAAAAGTGGGATCTACTTTTTTTGCTTCCTTAATTTCTTGTTCAAAGAAATTTTCCAATTTTGTATTTATCTTTTTTCTTAAATTATGTATTTTTTTCTCTATTTCTTTATTCATTCTGTTAAAAAAATAATAAGAAAGAACTCTTTTATCATTCTAGAACAAATTACTAAAAAGTCCATAACTTTTTCTTAAAAATGGAATTTAAAAAAGTTGTTAATAATTTTTTTAAATTTGCCTGTCAAGGCAAAGTAGAAATGTCCTAGTTTGAGCAAAGTAGAAATGTCCTACCTAGTTAAATTTATTAATTATTTTAAAGTAGTTATTGTTTCTTGATTTAACTTCTTTCCATAAAGAAACTGTTTTCTCCAAGGATGATCTATTGGCGGTATATAAGAGCCCTGTTCTTTTCTAGTTAGAGCTGGTAATTTAATATCTATCTCTTTTTTCGGTCTTTCTGGTAACTTAGTATAGCTAAGATAACCGTCCCTAAGTCTTAACTTAATTTCTCCATTTAAATGCTCTTCAACAATAATCATGTCTTTTTTGTATACCGTAGTAGTTTGCTTTCTATTTAATTGAAAATAATGATTATCAAATCTGATAGTATAGTCATTATTTACCACTCTTGTCTTTTGAACTGACAATATATTATCTAAACTATCTCTTGTTTGTTTAGTTAACTTTCTATGTAAATCTTTCCTCCTGTTTGTAGAAACAGCAAATTTAGCATTGAATTTAACAATATATTCTTGTAAAAACAAATTAGCCTCCTCAATAGTTGTAATATTAGCTAATCGTAGTTCTTTGACTAATCTATCCTGTAGAGTCTCAAACATCCTCTCTACGCGTCCTTTAGCCTCTGCACTGTGAGCTAAGATTTGTTTAACCCCAACTTGATTCATAGCTCTTTGAAATTGAGTAATCATATCTTTATCATCAACTGCATTTTTATGGTTAATCTTGTAAGTACTGAATTTATCTAGATAAATTGATACTGGCAGACCATTTTTAAGGAAATATTCTTTAAAGAAGCCAAATACAGCTAGCGTGCTTTCATTGTAGTCAAACTTAGCATGAGTTATCTTACCACTAGCATCATCAACTGATAAAAGTAGGCATGTTTCCTCATTGCCAAACCAAATATGATATGAACCATCAAATTGCTGCATTTCTCCATAATTATCCTTTCTAGCCCTCCAGACATGCCATTTTTTTGATTTCTTTCTTGATTTAATGCTCCACAGACCAATTTTAACCATAATATTTCTAATTGTTTCTTTACTTATTTTAATGTTATCGTTCTCTTCTATCTTCTCAGCTGCAAAAGTAGGACCAAAATCATAATACTTTTCCTTTATTAACTTCTTTACTAGATCAGTAGTTTCTTTACTGATTCTATAATTACTTATTCTGCCTCGACCTTTATGGGCTAATCCTTCAGCCCCATACTTACTAACTACTCTCTTTAACCTTCTTATTTGCCTCGTACTCAAATTTAATTGCTTAGAAGCATCAGTAGCATTAACCCTATTACTGATTAAACTACAGATTACCTCATACTTTTGTAATTCTTTTTCTGTCATACTTATTAATTTTTGTGACATAAATTTAATGATTAATTTATTAATTAGTCTAATTAAACTTTATAGCACAAATTGTTAAGGTAGGACATTTCTATTTTGCTGTACTAGGACATTATCACTTTGCTACGACATTTTTTAAATATCTCTTTATAAAAGAATAATTATATGTTATTATAAGATTAATTATGTATAAATGGATAACAATTTTTTTAGTTTTTTTGATGGTTTTTTTAACCAGTCTTTTTTCTGTTTCAGCGGCAATTGTGCCTAATGACCCTTATTTTAAAAATCAATGGTATTTGCAGAAAATCCAAGCTGACCGAGCTTGGGAAAGAATTAATTCTAGTCCAAATATAACTATTGCAGTTATTGACTCTGGCGTGCAAATTGATCATCCTGACTTAAAAGATAATATTTGGATTAATCAGGGGGAAGTTAAAGATGGAGTTGATAGTGATAGTAATGGATTTATTGATGATTTTAATGGTTGGGATTTTGTTAATAATACACCAGATCCTTCGCCTAAATTTGAAGATAATTGGACAGAATCTGGTGTGTCTCATGGAACTATGGTGGCCGGGATTATAGCAGCAGTTGCTAATAATAATATGGGGGTTAGTGGAATTACTTGGCAGGCTCAAATTATGCCTTTAAGAGTTTTAAATGATCAAGGTGAGGGAAGAATTAGTGATGTAGTTAGAGCGATTGATTATGCTATAAACAACGGGGCTGATATTATTAATTTAAGTTTTGT
>CAZTZK010000044.1:0-20699 GCA_964618065.1 uncultured Candidatus Saccharibacteria bacterium
TTAACCTTAACAGGCAGTTCTATAAAATAGAGCTGCCTTTTTTTATCTTCTCTTGAATTATCGTTAGAAATACTGTAATTTAAAAGGAGAAAGCGTTGATGTGGCAAACACCACAGAGCTTGGAAAAGAAAACCTGAAAATATTTTAGGTGAGTAGAATTCCACGGAAGCGTCCGTTAAAGCGCAAAGCCTTTTCAAGGCGCAGAGGTCTAATTAGCAATAGTTAGATAAATTGAGGTGGTACCACGGTCAAACCGTCCTTAAAAGCTTGTTATTTTATTGATAGGCTTCTTGGAACGGTTTTATTTTTATCTAAATAATAATTTAATTTAAATCAATGGAAAGAACAAAAATAAAAGATATAAACAAGCAGATTGGAAAAAAAATAAGAATTTTGGGATGGGTGCATAATGTTAGGGATTTAGGAAGTATTCGTTTTCTCATCCTGAGAGATATTTCCGGTATTGTTCAAGTTGTCGTTTTAGATAAAAAATCGGCGGTTTATAAAATTACTTCCGGTCTTGCTCAAGAATCAGTGATTGAAGTAATTGGAAAAGCTAAGCAAGAGAAACAAGCTCCCGGGGGAGTAGAAATTGAAGCAAAAGAAATTAGAATTTTATCCGAAGCAGATCCGGAGCTACCTATTCCGGTAGCGGAAAAAACCAAAAAAGGAGCTTCTCAAGATAAAAGAATGGATTGGCGCTGGCTTGATCTAAGAAAACCAAAGAAGCAGTTAATTTTTAAAGTCTGGACAGAAATGGAGAGAGCTATGCGAGATTTTTTTCTTCGGAATGATTTTCTTCAAATTCATTCTCCAAAATTGATGAGCGCTCCCAGTGAATCGGGAGCAGAACTTTTTGAAGTGCCTTATTTTACGAGAAAGGCTTATTTAGCTCAATCTCCTCAATTTTATAAACAAATGGCTATGGCATCCGGCTTTGAAAAAGTTTTTGAAGTCGGTCCTGTTTTTAGAGCAGAACCTTCTTTTACTTCCCGTCACGGTACTGAATTTACCGGCTACGATATGGAAATTTCTTTTATTGAATCCCATGAAGATGTAATGAAAGTAGCCGAGAAGATGCTGGCTCATGTAATAAAATCAGTAAAAGAGAAATATGGAAAGGAAATAGCTAAAGAGTATGGCAGGGAAATTGAAATTCCCAAAATCCCTTTTCCAAGAATTACTATGGAAGAAGCCAAAAAAATTCTTAAAAAACAAAACACTGCTTTAGGAAAAAAGGGAGACATTAATCCGGAAGAAGAAAAAACTCTTTCAGATTATGTTTTTGCAAAACAAAAGCATGAATTTGTTTTTGTGACAGAGTATCCCATTGGAATAAGACCTTTTTACCACATGCGAGACGAGAAAAATCCTAAAACGACAAAGAGCTTTGATCTTCTTTGGAATGGCCTTGAGATTGCTACCGGCTCCCAAAGGGAACATCGCTATGCGGTTTTAAAAAAGCAGGCGCAAGAAAATAATGTTGGCGGAGAATCTATTCAACATTATCTTAACTTTTTCAAATTCGGTTGTCCTCCTCATGGGGGAATTGGAATGGGACCGGCTAGGATGTTAATGAAGCTATTAGGCTTAGAGAATATTCGGGAAGCCTCTTTCGTTTACAGAGGTGTCAAAAGAATTACTCCCTAACTAACCGATTTAAGAACTATTTTTAAAAAGTGCTTTTAAAAGTGAGAGACGTATTTTGTTTAATTGATTTTTAATTGAGTGTAAAAGAGAATTAATTACGTAATTAATTACGTAATTAAAAATTATTACTTAACTAGTAAGAAATGAAAATAATTTTAGGTTCCAGCTCTAAATGGAGAAAGAAAATTTTAGAAGATGCTGGTTATAAATTTGAAATAATGGCAGCCGATATAGATGAAAAGAAAATTCGCTCTGATAATTATGAATTACTTCCCTTGCTTATTGCCAGAGGTAAAGCAGATTTTTTATTGGCTAAAATCAAAGAGCCGGCTCTACTTATTACTTCAGACCAGGTTGTTGTTTGTGAAGATGAACTTAGAGAGAAACCAAGAAGTAAAAGAGAAGCCGAAAAATTTTTGGCAAGTTATTCCCAATTTCCTGTTAAATCTATTACTTCAGTAGTAGCTGTTAATACTGCGAGTCAGAAAAAAGCGGAAGGAGTTGATATTGCTACGGTTTATTTTAATAAAATTCCTTCTCATATTATTCAAGAATTTATTGCCAGCGAAGATGCCTTTGCTTGTGCCGGTGGTTTTTCTATTAGTCACCCACTACTTAAGCCTTTAGTTTCTAAAGTTGAAGGGAATAGAGATTGTGTTATCGGATTGCCGATGAATTTAACCGAAAAATTAGTAAAGAGAGTAACCGAATGAATCTAATTTTCTAATTTCTAAGCTTGATATTCAACGTTTTGTCTGTTATTTTTCTTGTATGGTGGCGGTAGCTCAGCGGTAGAGCCCCGGGTTGTGGTCCCGGCTGTCGTGGGTTCAAATCCCATCCGTCACCCAAAAATTAAACGCCGCCCGTAAGGGCGGCGTTTTTCTTCAAATTTTTCTTCAAATTTAATCTTTGAATCCAACGCTAAAAAGTTGTATGGTTAAGATAGAAAATTTATTGTGAAAAATGAAGGAATGTCTTAATTACAAAATTATTGATTCCGAAACTTTAGAATGTCATAACTGTAATCATTTCTGTCGAATTAAAGAAGGAAAAGTTGGCATTTGTGGGATTCGTCAAAATCGGGGAGGGAAACTTTATTTATTGACTTATGGTAAAGCGGTAGCTGCTAACATTGATCCGATTGAAAAAAAACCTCTCTTTCATTTTCTGCCGGGGAGTTTAGCTTATTCTTTTGGAACGTTAGGTTGTAATTTTCGTTGTAGCAATTGCCAAAATTATGCTATCTCTCAAATGTTTGGCGAAAAAGGTAAAGTAAAAGAATATTCTAAATTAAATTGGGGTTTGGATTTTTCTCCAGCTAAAATTGTAGAAGAAGCCAAACAAAATGATTGCTCCAGCATAGCTGCTACTTATAACGAGCCTACGGTTTTTATGGAATATTCTCTAGAAGTGATGAAAATTGCTAAGAAAGAAAAAATTTACAATATTTGGGTATCTAACGGTTTTATGTCTTCGGAAACTCTAGACATTATTTTACCTTATTTAGATGCGGTTAATATTGACATTAAATCTTTCCAGGCTAGTTTTTATAAGCGTTACTGCGGGGCTAAGTTAACTCCGGTTTTAGAAAATTGTAAAAAATTAGCTAAGCAGAAAAACGTTTGGCTGGAAGTTACGACTCTTCTTATCCCTAATCTTTCTGATGATCTAAAAATGTTGAGAGAAATTGCCCGTTTTATTAAAAAAGAATTAGGAGCATCTGTTCCTTGGCATCTGAGTGCTTTCTCTGGGGAGATCTCTTGGAAATTAAAAAATTTTCCCCCAACTCCTTTAGAAAAAATTAGGAAAGCTTATGAAATTGGAAAAGAAGAAGGATTGAATTATGTTTACGGAGGGAATATTGAAGGAGAAAACATAGAGAATACTTATTGCCCGAAGTGCGGAACGCTTTTAGTAGAAAGAAATGAATATTGGGCTACTAGCTTAATGAAAAATGATCGTTGTCCTCGTTGCGGTGCTAAAATTGCTGGAGTTTTTAAATAAGAAACGAACTTTTGAAAAGATAATCTAATCGTTTGGAATAATTTTAATAAATTAAATTAAAGATGATTAATTTCTCCGCTATCACTCCTCATCCTCCAATAATTATTCCTGGCATTGGCCAGAAAAGTGACTTGGAAAGAGCTACCAAAACAATTAAAGCTATGCAAAAGATGGAGGAAGAATTTACTAAAAATAATCCTGACACTATTCTTCTTGTTTCTCCTCATTCTCCTCTAAAGCCGGATTGTTTTTTGGTAAATACAAATCCAACTTTGGAGGGGGATTTAATTGATTTTGGTTTGCAGAAAAATTTTGTTTTTGAGAATGATTTAGAAGTTATAGAAATGATGCAAAAAGAAGCAAGTAAAAAACAAATCCCTCTTTGCTTTGCTGAAAATTCTCTAGATCATGGAGCATTGGTTCCACTTTATTACTTAACCAAAAAAATAGAACCTAAATTAGTGCATTTGGCATTTTCTTGGCTTAGTCCGGAATTTCATCTGGAATATGGAAAAATGTTAGGCAGAATTTGTTCTGAAAGTTCTAAAAAAATAGCGGTGATTGCTAGTGGAGATATGTCTCACCGTCTTTCTCTTGATGCGCCGGCAGGCTATTCGCCTAAAGGAAAAATTTTTGATAAAATGATTAGAGAAGCGCTTACCTCTCAAGATATTTCTGGCGTTTTAAATTTAGACGGAGAATTGGCGGAAGAAGCCGGAGAATGTGGTCTGCGTTCGGTTATAATTTTATTGGGAATTTTAGGAAAAAATTTTGATTTTCAACTTTTAAGTTATGAAGCGCCTTTCGGTGTAGGCTATTTAACGGCTCGGCTAATTCCTAAGAAATAATTATGGATTATTATTTAAATTTAGCTAAAAAAGCGATTGAAGCTTATGTTAAAGAGGGAAAAGAAATAGAAGCTCCTTCTAAATTGAGTTCCGAAATTAAAACAAAAAGAGCCGGGGTTTTTGTGACAATTTATAAAGGAAAAGAATTAAGAGGATGTATTGGCACTTATTTGCCGACTCAAAAAAATATAGCGGAGGAAATAATAAATAATGCCCGTTCCGCTTCTCAAGATCCGCGTTTTTCTCCTCTAAGAGTAGAAGAACTCCCAAAATTAAAATATGAAGTGAGCCTTTTGAGCAAACCTAAATTAATTTCTGATAAAAATAAGCTTAATCCTAAAAAAGACGGAGTGCTTGTATTCTCTAGTCTCGGCAGAAGTGGTTTATTGCTACCTGATTTAGAAGGAGTAGAAACGGTTGATCAACAAATAGCTATTGCTTGTCAAAAAGGAGGAATTGATCCTTTCAACGATAAATTAGAAATTTTCTCTTTTCAAGTTGAAAAACATTCTTAGTAAAAATCGCTATTTAGGTATTTTTTTGGTATAATGAAAAAACAGAAAATATTTTAAAATAAAAATGCAAACAATATCCAAAATAAAATCTAAAATAAAATATTCGGTCTCCGGACAGAAAATATTAGCAGTTAGTTTTTTTGTTTTTGTTTTTGTTCTTTTAGGAGGATTGCAATTTGCTTCAGCTACGGGATGGGTGCCTGAAGTACCTCTCCCTGTTAGTGGAGATGGGAGTAACGGAACATCTGATTATGTTAGTCAAGTCTATAAGTTTGTTGCTATGATAGTGGGAATCTTAGGAGCCATGATGTTTATGATAGGAGGGTTCCAATATCTTACTTCTGCCGGGAACACAGCAGCAGTAGCTCAAGCCAAGAAAACCATGTTTAGTGCTTTAGCTGGTATTATAATAGTTTTAACAGCTTATCTTCTGTTGAGAATCATCAACAAAGAATTGGTGGAACTGCAAGAGCCGGTAACTTTTTTGCTTGAAGGAGAAATTCCTCTGACTGATTTTTCCAATTCAGAAATTGGTTTCAAGGTTAAAGGTTGAGCTAGCAATTATTTAGTCTGTTATTTTTATTTTTCTATTTTTATTTTATAAGAATTTTCAATGGGAAGAAGGAAAAAAGAAAGAGAATTAAAAGAATTAGAAGAAGAAAAGAAATTTTTAGCTGATCTGGATCCTAATATCAAGAAAACTATTTTTGCTGTTATTCTTTTTACTTTAACAATTATTTTAATTCTTTCATTTTTCAATTTAGCGGGAAAAGGAGGAGAAATGCTTGTCAAGATTACTGCTAAACTTGCCGGCAATGGCCGTTTTTTTCTGCCGGTAATTTTTATTGTGCTGGCGATAACTTATTTTAAGAGGTTGGAACGCAAGGCTTATTTTCATCTCTGGATAGGGCTTTTAGCTATTACTTTTGGAATGCTAGGCTTGATGCATATTTTTTATGAGGGAGACGAAATGAAAGAAGCGATTAGAATGGGTGGTGGAGGAGGTTTTATCGGCTTTTTTCTTTCCTCTCTTGCTCTCAAGACTGTGGGGATCTATGCCGGAAGTATAATTTTTATATCTTTTATCATCATTGGAGTTTTAATAACTTTTAATTCCTATTTGGCTAAGTTTTTTCAAAGAAAAGGAAACAGGACAGCTTTTGCTTTAAGAGATGAAGATGACAGTCGGGTTAAGATAAGTAGCGAAAAGCTTAATTTAGTTTCTAAGATAAAAGAGGCTGTGGAGAAAAGAAGAGAAAAACGCGCTAAGAATTTAAGTGGTAGCGGAAACGGTGAGGATGAAGCTAAAAAACCAGAAGAAGTTGAAAAGAAAACAGGAGAAATTGTTGCTTCTAAAGATGGAGGCAAGAGTGCTATCTCTAGCTGGAAATTGCCACCTATCTCTCTTCTGGATAAAATTTCCGGTAAGCCTCATGGAGGAGATGTAAAAAAGAATGCTTCCATTATTGAAAAAACTTTGGAAAATTTTGGGATTGATGCCGAGGTTATTGATATTAGAGTTGGACCAACAGTTGCTCAGTATGCTGTTCGTCCGGCGGAAGGAATAAAAATTTCTAAAATAGTAGCTCTTCAAAACGATCTTTCTATGGCATTGGCTGCTCATCCAATTAGGATAGAAGCTCCAATCCCGGGAAAATCTTTAGTGGGAATAGAAATCCCCAACAAGAAATTTGCTTTGGTTCATATTAGGAATTTGATAGAAAACGCTAAATTTTTTCAGAAGGGAAAATTGATGATTGCTTTGGGTGAAGATGCTGCCGGAAATTATATTTATGCCGATTTAGTTGATATGCCTCATCTTTTGATTGCTGGTTCCACAGGAGCTGGAAAGAGTATAGGGATAACCTCTTTGATAAATGGATTCCTTTTTCAATATTCTCCGGACGATTTGAAATTTATTCTGGTTGATCCTAAAAGAGTTGAACTTTCTGTCTATAATGATATTCCCCATTTGCTTACCCCTGTTATTACCGATCTTGATAAAGTCGTCAATGCTCTAAAATGGGTAGTGGCGGAGATGGAAAGGCGTTATCAAATTTTACAAGATTATAAAGTACGTGATCTTAATTCCTATAATCAAAAGCTAGAGCAGAAAAGAAAGAAAGGAGAGGTAAAAATAAAAGTTAAAAATGGCGATGAGGAAAATATTGAGGAGGAAAAATCTGAGGAGGAAGAGAAACTTCCTTTTATTGTGATTGTTATTGATGAGCTGGCTGATTTAATGGTTAGTCACGGGAAAGAGATGGAAGCCTTAATTGTTAGAATTGCCCAAAAATCAAGAGCGATTGGAATGCATTTGGTCCTTTCTACTCAACGGCCTAGTGTAGAAATTATTACGGGTCTGATTAAAGCTAACATTCCGACAAGAATTGCTTTTCAGATTGCTTCTCAGATTGATTCCAGAACGATTTTAGATATGGCGGGAGCCGAAAAACTTTTAGGAAAAGGAGATATGCTTTATTTAGCACGAGAAGCTAGTCAGCCTAAGAGAGTCCAAGGTTCTTATATCCAGGAAAATGAAGTTAGAAAGGTGGTTGATTTTTTGAAGAAGCAAAGTTTAGCTGATTATGATGAGGAAATAACTCAGTCAAGAAATTTAGCCGGCGTTCAAGGTCTTGGTTTTCAGGATAATTTTTCTAGACAGGGAGAGGAGGGTTCCGGTTATGAAGATGATCTTTTTGATGCGGCGAAGGAAGTAGTTGTTGAAAACAATAAAGCTTCAGCCACTCTTCTGCAGAGAAAATTAAGAGTTGGCTATGCCCGAGCGGCTAGACTTATTGAAATGTTAGAAGAGGAGAACGTAATTGGTCCCTATAATGGAGCTAAGCCACGAGAAATTTTAATTAAAAAAGAAGAAGATACGGAGTATCAAGACGAATTTTCTGACCAGCAGAAAAGAAATAACTGGAATGTTTAATTTATAAAAACAATAAGAGCTTGGAAAATAATTATTTTTTGGCTCTTCTCTTTAAGAATTTTAAATGGCAACTCTTGGCGAAACATTAAAAGAAGAAAGGGAGAAAGCAAGAATAAATCTTGAAAGGGCAGCCGATACCTTAAAAGTAGGGAAAGAGTATTTAATAAATGTAGAGAATGATTATTATGAAGAATTACCACCCGATGTTTATATCAAAGGATTTTTAAGAAATTACGCCAGACTTTTAGATTTAGATGAAAATGAGGTAATTAAAATTTACCAAAAGCAGAAAGAAATAACTCAGCAAAAAATAGAAGCTCAAAGTGGAAAAAAGAAAAAGCAAAGACTGGTTTCTAAGTTTATAATTACCCCTCAGTTAATTTTTGGAATAATTTCAGTTGCTTTTTTAATGGCTATCGTAATTTATTTTTTTAAAGCTACTGAAAATTTTTCAGAAGCTCCTTTTTTAGAAATAGCAGAACCTCTAGAAAATGAAACCGTAAATGATGAAAGACTTACTATTAGGGGGAAAACTGATCCGGAGTCCAGTTTGGAAATAAATGGACAAGCAATTAATTTGGACAAAGACGGAATTTTTGTTGCGGAGGTTACTTTAATGGAGGGAATAAACGAGATAATAATTAAAGCTAAGAATAAATTTAATAAAGAAGCGAAAAAAGATATTATTGTTAATTATGAACGCAATCAAACTGCTGAAGAGTTATTTCAAAAGTTTAAGATAATTAATTTAAAGGTAGAGAGTGAACCTGTCTGGATAGAAGTTACAAGCTCTACTGAAACTTTTTCAGAAACTCTTGCCGCTTATAGTGAAAAAATATTAGAGATTAAAGAAGAAACTACCGTTACTGTAAGCAAAGCGAATGGGATCTATTTTACAGAAGATAAAGGCAATTTAGAGATTTTCGGGGAAACAAACGAGAGAGGAGAAAGAATTTTTAGTCCCTAGTTTTTTCTTAATTAAATACTTAAAATTTTTTTAATTATTTTTAGATATTTTTTAGAATTTTGTGCTAAAATAGAATTGGTAAATAATTTAGGAAGTAAAATATTCAATAAGAGTTTTTAAATAAATTAAACAGAATAATAATTAAGTAAAAATTATGTCTAGGCAGAAAAAAAATAGTAAGCAGAAAAGAAATCCCGTTAAAAAAACAAATAGTAAGACAGTATTAAATAAAAAAGGAAGTCGGACGAAAAATCAACATAAAAATAGAAAAGAATCTAATAAAAAAAATAATAGAAATAAAGCTATGGTAGATTCAGCAATCAAAACAATTAAAGAAAGATACGGAGAAGGAGCAATTATGAAATTAGGAGAAGCTAAAAAAGTAAAAATGGAAGCAATTTCAACAGGTTCTATTTCTCTAAATTACGCTTTGGGGATTAACGGTGTGCCTAAGGGGAGGATTGTTGAAATATATGGGCCCGAATCTTCAGGAAAAACTACCTTAGCGCTCCATATTATTGCTAATTGTCAAAAAACAGGAGGCACAGCTGCTTTTGTTGATGCTGAGCATGCTTTAGATCCGCAATATGCCAAAAGAATAGGAGTGAATATTAACGATCTTTTGATTTCTCAACCTGATACAGGAGAACAAGCTTTAGAAATTGTTGAAACTTTAGTTCTTTCCAGTGGAGTAGATATTATTGTTATTGATTCTGTTGCCGCTCTTACCCCCAAAGCTGAAATAGAAGGAGAAATGGGGGATTCTCACATGGGTCTTCAGGCAAGACTTATGTCTCAAGCTTTAAGAAAATTAACGGCTATTGCTGCCAAAAGTAGAACCACTATTGTTTTTATCAATCAAATCAGAATGAAAATAGGTGTCTTTTTTGGCAACCCCGAGACTACTACTGGCGGAAAAGCCTTAAAGTTTTACTCCTCTGTGAGAATTGAAGTTAGAAGAGCGGCTCAGATTAAACAAGGAGACAAAGTAATAGGGAATAGAGTTAAAGCTAAAGTTGTTAAAAATAAAGTGGCTCCTCCATTTCAAACCGCTGAGTTTGATATAATGTACAACGAGGGCATTTCTTGGGCCGGTGATTTAATTAATATGGCTACTACCCGCAAAGTTATTGAAAAAAGTGGGTCCTGGTATGTATTCGGTAGCGATAAACTTGGTCAAGGAATGGAAGCAGCTAAAAGATTTTTGAAAGAAAATCCTAAAGTTGCCAGCAAGATAGTTAAAAACTTAAATATTGCTTTACAAGAAGAAGAATTTTAATGAACCTTTCCGATTTTTACTTGAAAGATTTCTTTGATTTTGTTGTTTATTGGAGTAAGAGTGTTTTTATTTTCGCTAACCACTGGTGGTGGGTTTTTTTACCTTTTTTCTTATTCAAAATTCTCTATGATTTTTGGATGTATAATGTAGGAGCTAAATATGCCAACGAGAATGAATTTGTAATTTTGACAATCAGGGTGCCTCGGGAAGAAGAAAGAAGCCCTAAGTTAATGGAAAACGTACTGCACGGTTTTTGGACTTTATATGGAAACGTGAGACATTTTATGGATACTTTAGTTTTAAGCGCTAAACCTGATTACACCTCGCTGGAAATAGTAGGAGTTGAAGGCAAAATTTACTTTGGAGTGCGAGTTTTAGCTCATCAGGCAAATTTTTTAAAATCTCATATTTATTCCCAATATCCTGAGGCGGAAGTTGAGATTTTAAAAGAAGATTATATGGAAACAGTTCCCGATGATGCTATTGAAAACGGCTGGAAAATTTGGGGATCTGTTTTAGCTCCGGTTAAAAATAGTGCTTATCCTATTAGAACTTATTCTGAGTTTCAAGATTCTGTTACCGGAACTATGGTTGACCCCATAGCTTCTTATATGGAGGTTCTAGGAGATTTAGGACCAGGAGAATTTATTTGCTACCAGTTATTATTAGAACCTATTCCAACTCGTGAGTGGTATCCTGAAGCTCAGCAGGAAGTAGAACGTATCCTTGACAGGGGAAAATACAAAGAGAAGGGTGCTTTTAAAAAGAAGATAACGGAAGATTTATTTTCTTTTCCGAAAGAGACGATTGAAGCTGTTTTTAAATATCCGGAAATTTCTACTGACGAAAAAGATAATTATTTTCAAATGCTAATGCTTTCACCGGGAGAACAGGAAGAGTTAAAAGCTATAGAGCGCAATCTTTCTAAAAGAAGCTTCAAGGCGCAATATTCAGTTATTTATGCGGCAAAAGAAGAAAATTTTAAATCCGGCAATATCTCTGCTATGATGGGAGCTGTCAATCAATTTGCAACCAGCGACTTAAATGAGCTTGCCCCTTACCGTCCTTATTTAACCAGTTTAACCTATTGGTTGTCCGATAAGAGGAATAATTATGCCAGAAGAAGATTGTTAAGAATAATAAAAAAGCGTCAATTTAGTGGAAAATCTTATTTTCTTAACACGGAAGAAGTCGCTAGCCTTTGGCATTTTCCTGATGTTTCGGTTAAAGCGGCTCAAACTCCCAGAATTGCTGCTAAGAAGATTTCTGCTCCCGTTAATTTGCCAACTAATCCTAACTAATCAATGGTTACTTTATTTGCCAAAACTAATTTTAGGAATAAAGAGCAAGTTTTTGGAATTAAAGAAGACGACCGTCGTCGCCATGTTTATATTATCGGAAAAACCGGCATGGGAAAAACTAATCTGCTGAAAACTATGGTGGTTCAGGATATCCAAGCTGGCAAAGGAGTGGCTTATGTTGACCCTCATGGAGACACAGCGGAAGAATTACTAAACTTTATTCCCAAAAGTCGTCTCAATGATATTGTTTATTTCAATCCGGCCGATATGAGCTACCCGGTTGCTTTTAATGTTTTAGAAACAGTTAATGAAGAACACAAACATTTAGTTGCTTCAGGAATGATGGGTGTTTTTAAAAAAATATGGCCGGATGTTTGGAGTCCTAGGATGGAACATATTTTAAATTATACTATTTTAGCTCTTTTAGATTATCCCGGTTCTACGATGTTAGGTATTAATAGAATGCTTGCTGATAAACAGTTCCGTAGCAAAGTACTCAATAGAGTTAAAGACCCTATTGTGAAAAGTTTTTGGGTAAATGAATTTTCTAAATGGAATGAGCGCTATATGGGAGAAGCTATTGCTCCTATTCAGAATAAGGTGGGGCAATTTATTGCGACTCCCATTATAAGAAATATAATAAGTCAAGCGAAATCAACTATTCGGATGAGAGATATTATGGATAACGGGAAAATATTGATAGTTAATTTAAGCAAAGGCAGAATTGGAGAAGAAGCAATGCAACTTCTAGGAGGAATGATTGTAACCAAATTACAGCTGGCGGCCATGGAGAGAGTAGATATCCCTGAAAAAGATCGCAAAGATTTTTATCTCTATGTTGATGAATTTCAAAATTTTGCTACTGAAAGTTTTGCTAACATTCTTTCTGAAGCTCGTAAATATAGATTGAATCTTATCATGGCCCACCAATACATAAGCCAACTTATTCATGAGGGGAATACCTATATGAGAGATTCTATTTTTGGAAATGTTGGTACAATAATAAGTTTTAGAATTGGGGCTGAAGATGCAGAGATAATAGCTAAAGAATTTGAACCAATTGTTTTCACTTATGATTTAGTTAATCTTCCTAAATATCAAGTTTATTTGAAGCTCATGATTGATGGGGTTGCCGGAGATGCTTTTTCGGCAACAACATTGCCTCCTCTTGCTCCGCCAGTAGAAAATGATGCGAATAAGATAATAAGAGTTTCTAGAGAAAGATATGGTCGGCCAAGAGATAAAGTAGAAGAAAAGATTGCCCGCTGGAGCGGACACTTCTCTGGAGAAAATCAGGAAAAATTTAATGCTAGGGATAAAGGAAAGAATCCAATCCTTCGGAATGCTGAAGCCAGCAAGAATGCTTTTCAAAAAGATCAAACAAATAAGATAAATAATCAGTCTAGAAAAAAGGAAGAAAAACAAAAAGTAATGTTTCAGGCGGTTTGCGATGGTTGCGGCAAAGAAATAGAAGTTCCCTTTAAGCCTGATGGAGTTAGAGGAACCTATTGTCAAGAATGTTTAAAAAAAATCAGAAGCCAGAGAGCTAAATTAGAAAATATGGAAGAAGGTCAAAAAATAAAGGTCAGAAAAGAACAAATAAATTTTCCCGATAAAAACATTCCCAAGAAAGTAACTTCTGAAAAAAAGGAAGTAGATTTAGTTGGCTTAAATGAAGCGATAAAAGAGGCGTTAAATTCAAAAGAAAAAAACTCCTCTTCTGAATCAAAGAGTAAAGCAAATTCTGACTTTCAAGAGATTAAGGAAGAAAAGCATTCAGAAAATTAAAATTAGTAGATGATTTTTAATAAAAAAATTCTAGTAGCGCTTTCGGGCGGATTAGACTCAAGTGTTGCTTCTTTGCTTTTAAAAAGAGAAAAATGGAAAGTTGAGGGGGTGCATTTTTTATTTCCCCTAGTAACAGATCTTAAAAGTTCTTTCTCTTTCTCTCAAGAAGCTCTTAAAAAAAGCGAAGAAATAGCTAGCAAACTCGGAATTAGACTACATATTGTTGATGTTCGTCAGATTTTTTTTGAAGAAGTCATTACTGATTTTATAAAGAGAAGCAAAAAAGGCGAAACCCCAAATCCTTGTGTTGTTTGTAATGAAAAAGTTAAATTTAAAGCATTGCTTGATTTAGCCAGTAGCTTAAAAATTTCTAAAGTAGCAACAGGTCATTATGCTAGAAAATTACAAAAGACGGTTAAAGACGGTTCGGGTAAGACTAGATCAAAGTGGTTTATCAAAAAATCCAAAGATATTGCTAAAGATCAGTCTTATTTTCTTTGTCTTTTAAGCAATTCAGTTATTGAAAAGTGCGAATTTCCTCTAGGAGATTACTCCAGGGAAGAAGTGCGTCTGATTGCCAAAAAATCAGCATTACCTAATTTTTCAAAAGAGGAAAGTAGTCAAGGCCTTTGTTTCTTGAAAGGACCAATTGATAATTTTCTGGAAGAGAATGTTATTGAGGAATCTGGAGAGATAGTTAATCAGAAGGGTCATGTTATTGGGAAACATGAAGGTCTTGCAAAATACACACTTGGTCAAAGGAGAGGGATAAAAATAGGAGGCTCCGGACCTTATTTTACAATTGGAAAAGATTATAATAAAAATGAATTAAGAGTTTCTAATATTGGAGATGATCCAGAACTTTTTAAAAGTGAGATTACAGTTTCGGTTAATTCTTCTAATAAGAAAAGGTTTCTTTTTTTAGAAAAAGCTAGCAGTTTCGCGAAAAAAGAGAAAAATAATTTTTATTTGAAAATTCGTTATGGTCAAAAAGAAGTAGCTGTTCAAGAAATAAAGTTTTTATCTTCAGAATTAATGAAAGTAAAATTAAAAAGTGAAATACGTGCCGTAACTCCGGGTCAAATAGCTGTTCTTTATGACCAAGAA
The DNA here is from genome assembly GCA_964618065.1 of uncultured Candidatus Saccharibacteria bacterium. Classification (GTDB taxonomy): domain Bacteria; phylum Patescibacteriota; class Minisyncoccia; order CAIUEV01; family JAHKAQ01; genus M55B174. The sequence continues at coordinate 14,398 of CAZTZK010000044.1, forward strand.
GGAGTTTTAGTTTTAGGGGGAACAATAAAATAATTTTAATAATTTTGACAATATTATGCAAAACTATAATTTGAGTGAAGATTCTGAGAATGATAAAATTAATGCGGAACGTCGCGAGGCAAGAGTTGCTAGAGAGAATCTACTTAGGAATTATGGTGGCCGGCGGGATAATGTAAAAATGGATTTGGAAAAGCAAGCTGCAGAGTATGCTACTTTAGAGAATAAGGTTAGAAATAATGAAAAGAATGTAGCTGACGAGAAGAGTGAAATAATTCAATTAGAAAAGAAGCTCAACGATTTAAAAAAGAATTTGAAGAGAGATGAATTTGATTTGAGGCAAGATCAAAATGAGATGTTTAAAATTAATAAGCAAGTTAATTTTTTAAAAGGAGAATTAGCAGCTGCCGAGAAAAAAATAAAAAAAATTGAGATAGAAGGTAGAGATAATTAATTAATCTGTTTTTTATGAAGTCCACCCTGATCAGAAAAAAATATTTAGATTTTTTTAGAGAACACAAACATGCTCTTGTTTCTTCAGCTTCGGTAATACCTCAAGATGATCCATCAGTGCTTTTTACGACAGCAGGTATGCAATCCTTAATGCCCTATTTAAAAGGGAAAAAACATCCTTTAGGAAAAAGGCTGACCAATATTCAGGGCTGTATTAGGACTGATGATATAGATGAAGTGGGAGATTTTACGCACCATACTTTTTTTGAAATGTTGGGTAGTTGGTCCTTGGGAGATTATTTTAAAAAAGAAGCAATTGAATGGAGTTACCAGTTTTTAACAGGAGAAAAATGGTTAAATATAGATCCTAAAAAACTTTATGTTTCTGTTTTTAAAGGAGATGAACAAATACCTTATGATGCTGAAGCGGCTCAAATATGGAAAAAACAATTCGCGGAAGCCGGGATAGAAGCCTTAATTTATGAGGTAGATAAAAAAACAGCTCAAGGAGAATTTAGGATTTTTCCTCTAGGTAAAGAAGATAATTGGTGGGGTCCCGTAGCGGAGACTGGCCCTTGTGGCTCTGATTCGGAAGTTTTTTATTATAGAGGAGAAAAAACTCCTGATTTTTCTCAAGAGCGTCTCGGATTTAATTCCGGCAATTTTGTAGAGTTATGGAACAATGTTTTTATGGAATATGATAAAACTCTAGAAAAAGATGAAAATGGGAAGAAAGTTTTTGCTTTCAAAACTTTAAAAAATAAAAATGTTGACACGGGAGCAGGCCTGGAAAGGATAACTTCTATAACGGAAGGAGTTTTTGACGATTACAAAACTGATGTTTTTATTTCTTTGATAAAAGAAATTGAACGGGCTTCTTTAATTAAATATGGGGAAGACCTTGATCTTGATAAATCAATGAGAATTATTGCGGATCATATCAGAGCCGTTATTTTTATTGGAGCCAGCGGAGTCGTACCTTCTAATATCGGCAGAGGATATATTTTAAGAAGACTTTTAAGAAGAGCCATGAGGCATTTTAGAAGTATCAGAAAAGTTAAGGAAGCAGATTTTGTTTATCAGCCGGGTTTGATGCAAAGGATTATTTTAACAGCAATTGAACAATTTAAAGAGAATTATCCTCAGCTGGAGGAGAAAAAGCAAAATATTCTTCAAGAAATAAAAAAGGAGGAAATTAAATTCGGTAAAACTTTAGAGAGAGGAATGAAAAAATTTGAAAAAATTGTTCGTAGAGAAGAAGCAGATAATTCCAAAATAAACGGAGCAGAAATTTTTAATTTATACCAGACTTATGGTTTTCCTCTAGAAATGACAGAAGAATTAGCCAAAGAAAGAGATATGGAAATTGATAAAAAAGATTTTAAAAAAAGGCTAGAAGACCATAGAAAAGTTTCTCGTCAAGGAATGGAAAAAAAGTTTAAGGGCGGATTAGCTGATGGGAAAGAACAAACTATTAAACTTCATACAGCGGCTCATTTGATGTTAGCCGGCTTGAGAAAAATTTTAGGACGCAATGTTCATCAAAAAGGATCTAATATCAATGAAGAGAGATTAAGGTTTGATTTTTCTTACCCTGCTAAATTAACAGACGAGCAAAAACAAAGGGTTGAAGCTTTTGTCAACGAAGTTATTGACAAAGATGTTAAAATAGAATTAGAGGAAATGAGCCTAGAGAAAGCTAGGGAGCAGAAAGCAGAAGGAGTTTTTGATGATAGATACACGGACAGAGTAAAGGTGTATACTATTGGAGAGTATTCTAAAGAAATTTGTGGTGGTCCTCATGCTAAAAGTACCGGGGAATTAGGACGATTTAAAATTGTCAAAGAAGAAAGTAGTAGCGCCGGCGTCAGAAGAATTAAAGCAGTGTTGGAATAGTAAAAGGAATTAGAAAATAATTGGAAAAATTTTATTTTTGTTTTTATTTTTATGGATAATGCTCTAAAAATAAGCCAAGGAGGCAAATTAATTGTAGATTCTAGAATAAAACTAACTGTTGGAAATTTAAATCAAATTTATACTCCCGGCGTTGCTAAAATTGCTGAAGCAATAGCCAAAGACAAGAGCAAAGTTTATGATTTTACCTGGAAAAGCAGAAGTGTTGCTATTGTTTCTGATGGAAGTGCCGTTTTAGGTTTAGGAAATTTAGGGGCAGAAGCAGCTCTTCCTATAATGGAAGCTAAAGCGGTTCTTTTTAAAAAACTAGGCGGAGTAGATGCAGTTCCTCTTGTCCTTGATACACAAGAGCCAAAAGAAATTATTAAAATCGTTAAGGCTATTGCTCCCGGCTTTGGAGGCATTAATCTAGAAGATATTGCCGCTCCTAATTGTTTCTTAGTTGAAGAACAATTGAAGAAAGATCTTAAAATTCCTGTCTTTCATGATGATCAATGGGGGACGGCTATTGTTGTTCTCGCCGGACTTATAAATTCTTTAAAATTAGTAAATAAAAATTGTCAGTTAGTAAAAACAGTAATCTCTGGAGCAGGAGCAGCTGGTATTGCTATTTCCAAACTGCTTCTTAAATTTGGCTTTCAGGATATTATTGTCTTTGACTCTCAAGGTCCTCTTTTCAAAAATAGAAAAGGAATGAATAAAGAAAAGAAAAAATTGGCTCTCAGAACGAATCTTAAAATTTTTAAAGGAACATTAAGGGATGCTCTTTCCGGAGCGGATATTTTTATTGGTGTTTCCCATGAGAAACTTCTTGATAAAAAAGATATTAAGAAAATGAATAGAAAAGCCATTGTTTTTGCTCTAGCTAATCCAATCCCTGAAATAATGCCCGAAGAGGCCAAGAAAGGAGAAGCAGAAATAGTTGCTACCGGTCGCAGTGATTTTCCCAATCAAATTAATAATGCTTTAGTCTTCCCCGGAATTTTTAAAGGAGCTTTAACAAAAAGGACTTCCTTGATTACCAATGACCTGAAAATAGAAATTGCCAAGCGTTTATCTTCTTTGGTTGCCAATCCTAAAAAAACACAAATTATTCCCAAAGTTATGGATAAAAGGGTACCTCAAGCGATAGCTGATTGTTTTTGATAAAATTTATTTTTTAGAGTTTTCGGTGATTGGACAGTATTCATAAAAGATATAAAATAAAAAAAATAATAGGCGGTAAGAGGCTTTTTAATTTTTGGAATGTAATAGTTTTAATTTAAATATGAAAAAGAAAGAAAAAAAGATAAGAGAATATTTGGAAGAAAGGCGAAAAATTATTGAGGAGAGGGAGATAGAAGCAAAAAAAATTAAACAAAAGAGAGTTCCTAGGAAGAAAAAAAGCAAAAAAAGCAAGGACTATGCTCTGAATGAACTGCCGGAGATAGAAACACTGAAAAAATTCTTTACTAAATTCAGAAATAAAAAAAATGGAGATAATAAATCCGGATTTTTTCCATTTAATATTTTGTTTTCTAAGAAAAAAGGTGGAAATGACTTAGCGAATGGAAAAGAAAAAGCTATTTTTTTTCTAGATAGAGGAATATTTTTCTGTATTTATGCTACTATCTTTGTTTTCTCTCTTTTAGTTTTTCCTGCGACATTAAACTCTTTAGAAATGCCAAAAGAGTTGATTTTTTTCTTTTTGACAGGTTTAGCTTTAATTTTTTGGCTAGTCAAAATTATTTTGCAAAATAGAGTAAGGCTAAAGAGAAGTTTTTTATTTGTTCCGATATCTATTTTTCTTCTAATCTATTTTTTAAGTAGCGTTTTTTCTATCTATCCGGATCGTAGCTTTTGGGGGCACAATGGAGACGAAAGTTCTTCTTTGATAATGCTTGTTACTTGCATCTTTTATTTCTTTATTGTCATCAATCATATTTCTTCCAGAAGAAGTGTCAGAAAAATATTATTTTTTACTCTTCTAAGTGGTTTTTTTGCTTCACTTTATTCTATTTTTCAAATTTGGGGTATTCATATTATTGAGTTAGATAAATTGGAAAATCGCTCTGTAAATACCATTGGCACCTTTCGTGCCAGCGCCGTTTATTTTGCTGGCTTAGCTGTTTTAGCTAGCGGTCTAGCTGTTTCCTCTTCTAAGAAAATATACACTTTTATCTATTTATTTTTTATTCTTTCTTATTTATTTTTTCTTTCAGCTGTTTTTTACAAAGGTGTTTGGCTCCTTTTTATTATAGCTGCCGGTCTAGTCTTGGTGTTGGGCATTACTCAAAAAAGAATGGGGAAGAATAAAATAGTTCTTTCTATTCCGAGCTTGGTTTTTGTTTTTGGTCTAGCGACACTTCTTTTAGGGAAACCTCTTTTTGATCCCGGAGTTATTTCTCAAGAAATGCTTTTAAGCCCGAGCAACTCCGCAAAAGTAGCTGTTGAATCTATCAAAGAGAAACCTTTTTTAGGTTTTGGTCCTAATACTTTTGACTATTGTTTTGAAATCTTTAGACCTGATTTAGGCCAACTTTCTTCTGTAAATATTCACAAGCCGGCTAACTATTTTATTATGTTAGTAGCTACTGTCGGCTTATTAACTCTCTTGGCTTATTTTTTCCTCTTATTTGTTCTTGTCCGCTTCGTGATTGCTAATGCTTTTTCTATTTTTCTGGGAGAAAATAAAAGGGGAGATAATACTACAATGATAGTTAGTATTTTTTGGCTTTTTCTAACAGTGGCCGGTTTTGTTTGTTTAAATAATGTCCTTTTAATTTTTCTTTGGTGGCTTGCTTTAGCAGTTATAGACATAGGTCGTCCAGTATCCTCTATTTTTTCTATGGGTTTTGGGGAAAAAGAAAATAAAAATTCTTCTTTAAGAATTAGTTTTGCTAAATCTTCTTTTTTACTCTCAATAATTCTAATTACTTTTAGTGTTCTCTTTATTGTTTTGCTACATTCTGCCGGAAAACGTTATTTAGCCAACTATTATTTTCAAAAAGCTTTAGATAAGAACTTTGCCGAACAAGATTTGGCAGAGATAGAAAACAATGTTAAAAAAGCTGTTCGATTTGATAAAAAAAGAGACAATTATTTAAGAAATGCAGCAGTTGTTTCTTTAAGTGTCGCTCAGCATAAAATTAACGAGGAGGGGGACAAGCTTTCAGGTGAAGGGTCAAAGCATGTTTCTACTTATATTAATGAAGCAATCAATCTTGCGGAAAAATCTATAGAAATTAATTCTTATGATTTTGAAAATTACAGAAATCTTGCTTGGATTTATCAAGCAGTAGGAGATCTTGATGAAAGTTTCAATGAAAAATCTTTGTCTTTTTATAAAAAATCTTTGGAGTTCTCTCGTGATAATCCTAATCTTTACTATCAGTTAGGTAATCTGTACCTGAAACTTTACAGAAAAAGAGTGGATTTAAATCTAGGAGAACAAAATAAAATGGATTCTAAAGCTAAAGAATATCTTCTTCTTTCTGAAGAAAATCTCAAAAAAGCTCTTGACGAAAATAAGTATCATTTTGAAGCCAATTTACTTTTAGTTGCTACTTATGAGTTGTTAGGAGAAGGAGACGCAGCTTTTAGTAAAGCTAAAGAAAACTGGAATATGTTTTTTGGCAATTCTCAGGCAGGTTTTAGTTTGGCGACTTATTATTACAGAAAAGGAAAATGTGAATTGGCTTGTCCTATTCTGGAAACAGTTTTAGAGGATAGCCAAGATTATGCTAATGCTCATTATCTTTTAGGTATCTGTTTGGCAAAACTAGGCAATCTTGAAGGAGCTTTAAATCATATGGAAGAAGTTAAACTTTATAATCCGAATGTTGAATTTTTAGATGAAATAATTAGTGATTTAAGAAAAGAAAAAATTGATTTTCTTGTAAGGTTGGAAGGTGGGGGAGCAACCAGTGAGATAGAAAATATAGAAAATAATACAGCAG
>CAZTZK010000045.1:0-26943 GCA_964618065.1 uncultured Candidatus Saccharibacteria bacterium
AATCCTTGGCAAACAGGGATAGAGAATGCGAAAAATTCAGGATTACCGGGAGGAGCAATCTCTGAAATTATTTTTAGTTTAGCTGGCTGGCTTTTAATCATCCTAGGTTCTATAGCGGTCATTGGTTTTGTTATTGCCGGAATTCTCTATTTAACTTCGGCTGGAGATGAAGATAGAATGAAAAAGGCTAAACAAGGCATGATTTATGCAATTATTGGAGTAGTTGTTGGTTTGTTAGGTTATGTAATCGTCCAAGCTGTAGATACTTGGTTACGAGCTAACGATACATTTTAATTTATTTTAGTTAGAATTGTTTAAATTTTTTATATTTCATTTTCTGAGGAATAGTACTATAATCTTATTGTCTATATTATAATTAATTATTTCCCTTGGAAGATCCTATTATTGTTTCCTCAAATTTAGAAGCTTTTTTTGCTTTTTTAAAGTGGCTTAGTGGAGGTTTAGGATTTTTTGGATTATGCTGGTTACTTCTTGGGTTCTCGCGGTATTATATTTCTGCCGGTGATGAAGAAAAGAAAAAGGCGGGAATCCATATCTTGGTGAATTCTTTTATTCTAATTATTGTTTCTATAATGATTGGAGCCACTGTTTTTTGGTTGGAAAATTTTAATTTTTAATTTTTTTTATGGTTAAAAAAGCAATTCTTTTGGTTGCCGGATATGGAACTCGTTTTTTACCGGCTACTAAAAATATGCCCAAAGAGATGTTGCCCATAGTAGATAAGCCAATCGTCCAATATTTAGTAGAAGAAGTAGTAGCCGCCGGGATTGAAGAAATAATTTTTGTTACCGGTCGAGGAAAAAGATCTATTGAGGATCATTTTGATAAATCCTTTGAGCTAGAACATAATTTAGTAGAAAAAAATAAGAAAGATCTTCTGAAAAATGTTAGAAAAATTTCTAATTTGGCAAAATTTACCTATGTCAGACAATCAGAACCAAAAGGAGATGGAAATGCTTTATTATGTGCTCGCCATTTAGTAGGTAATGAACCGGTAGCCGTACTTTTCGGAGACGATATTATTGATTCAAAAATTCCGGCGATAAAGCAATTAATAGATGTTTATGAAAAATACAAAGATCCGGTTATCTGTTTACAAAAAGTACCTCGTAGCCAAGTTTCTCAATACGGAGTAATAGAAGGTACTAAAGTAGGAGAAAGAGTCTATGAAATAAGGGGTTTTGTTGAAAAACCAAGCAATGAAAAAGCTCCATCTAATTTAGCAGTAGTGGGAAAATACATTATTACTCCGGAAGTTTTTACAGCAATTGAACAAGGAGGAATTTCTAATGATGGTGAACAAAGATTAGCTGATGGTTTTATTCAGCTTTTAAAAACTAAGCCGATTTATGGTTGCGAATTTGAGGGGAAAAGGTTTGATTGCGGTTCTAAAATTGGTTTCCTAAAAGCCACAGTTGACTTTGGCCTGAAACATAAAGAAACTAAAGAAGATTTTAGAAAATATTTGAAAAATTTGAAATTAAGGGATGACATCTAAAAATAATAGAGGAATTGGATCACCAAAGGCTAAAAGTTTATTTTTTTCTCAATTAATTAAAAAAATTCAACTTATTTTTCAAGATGAAGATATCTTGGTAATTAACAAGCCGGCTGGCTTGCAAGTTCATCCTGATTTTAGGAATCTTAAAGGCACTCTGGTTGATTATCTGTTAGCTGAGTATCCAGAAGTTAAAAGTGTTGGGGAATCTCCAGAGCGTCCGGGGATTGTTCATCGTCTTGATAGAGATACTTCAGGTTTAATGATCATTACTAGAAGCAACAAAGCTTTTCAATATTACAAAAATCAGTTTCAAACAAGAAAAATTCAAAAATCTTATTGGGCCCTAACACACGGTAATTTTAAAGAAAATTCCGGGGAGGTTAATTTATCTATTGGGAGATCACCCAAAAATACAGTTTTGAGATCAACTGCTCCTTACGCTAAAGACAGAAAAGATGCTCAAACATTTTATAAAGTTTTAAAAAGATTTAAAGTTGTTCTTTCTTCAGCTCATTTTTTCTTCTATACTTTATGTGAGGTTTATCCTAAAACGGGAAGGACCCACCAAGTAAGAGTTCATCTAAAATCTATAGGGCATCCTATTACGGGAGATTCTTTATATAAGTTTAAGAGACTGCGTCTTCCTCAGGGATTAAAAAGAATGTTTTTAGTAGCAAAAAAAATAGAATTTCGGGATAGATTTGGTAAAAAAAGAAAGTTTGAAATTCCTTTAGATAAAGATTTAGCGGAAGTTTTAAGTATTTTGGAGAAAAACAGATTATAAATAATTTTTATATTTCTAAAATGTTTTATCAGAGAATATTAAAGTTCAGTAGTTTCTTGCTATTTTTTGTTTTTTCTTCTTTGTTTTTTTGGATAGAGGGAAATTTTTCTTGTTCGGCTAATAGTTCTTTTACTCCTACTGCGAATGTTGGAGTGATTAATGATTTTTCTGTTTCAGCGGTCATTAATCAGGATAGCTCGGTAGATATTACCGAAAAGATAGTTTATGATTTTGGTAAGTATAATCGTCATGGAATATTTAGGAAAATTCCGGTTGAGTATAAGATTGAAAGGATAGAGGAAGGTGCTGCTGAAAATATAAAGGAGACTAGAATTTTAGGCTCTCAATATAATCTTCGGCTGGAAAACATTTCTGTTACCAATGAAGAAAATATTCCTTATAATTTTACCAAAAGTAAAGAGGGTCGCTATTTAAAAATAAAAGTAGGAGATGCTGATATTCAGGTGAGCGGTGTAAAAACTTATATTATAAAATATAAAGTTTTTCGGGCGGTTGGTTTTTTCTCTAACCATGATGAATTGTATTGGAATGTTACCGGTGATGAATGGGAGGAACCTATTTTAAATGCTAGTTTCCAGATAACTTTACCAAAAGAAGTAGCAGAAGAGAATTTGAAACAAGCTTGCTATACCGGAATTGTGGGTTCAGATCAAAGTTTTTGTTTGGGAGAAATTATTTCAGGAAATAAAATCATTTTTAATTTAGAAGAGGGTCATTTTTTAAATTCTCAAGAAGGTTTTACAGCTATTCTAAGCTGGCCGAAAGAGATAACTTTTCCCGCTTCTACAAAACAGAGAATTCTTTGGGCCTTGGAAGATAATTTAGGAGCAATTTATGCAGTTATTTCTCCTCTGTTGGCTTTTGGAATTCTTTTTTATCTTTGGTTCAGAAGGGGGAGGGATCCCAAGGGGAAGGGAGTTATCATTCCTCGTTATAACCCTCCAGATGGAATGACTGCTCAAGAATTAGGGACTGTTATTGATGAAAAAGTTGATAATGTTGACTTGTCTTCCCTCATTATCTCTTTAGCTGTGAAGGGATATCTAAAAATTAAAGAGATAAAAGGTAAAAAGGTAATTGGTATTTCTTTAGGTAAAGATTACCAATTGGAAAAGATAAAAAATGATTATCAGGGTTTAAAAGATTTTGAAATAACCTTTTTAGATAAAATTTTTGAAGACACTTCTGAAAAAAAACTTTCTCAACTTAAAAATAAATTTTATAAGCACATTCCTTTGTTAAAGAAAGAAATTTATGCCCGCACTGTTTCAGAAAGGTATTTCAGTAAAAATCCTCAAAAGGTCAGGGCATTTTTTCTAGGATTGGGAGTAGCATTTATTCCGGCTTCTATTTTTCTAGCATCTTTTCTGTTTCAATCCGTTTTAGCAATTATTTCTAATATTATAATTGGCATAATGATTATGCTCTTTGGTTTAATAATGCCTCGCAAGACAGCTAAAGGAGCAAAAGCTAAAGAAAATATTTTAGGATTTAAAGAATATTTAAGTGTGGCTGAAGCTGATAGATTAAAATTTCATAATGCCCCAGAGAAAAAACCGAAAGTATTTGAGAAACTACTTCCTTACGCTATAGTCCTGAAAGTAGAAAAAGAATGGGCCAAACAATTTGAAGATATTTATAAAAATCCTCCTAGTTGGTACGAAGGAGGAGATTTAACTACTTTCAACTCTCTCTATTTAGTAAGTAGCTTGTCTAGTTTTCAGAACGAAGCTAACGCTGCTTTTATTTCTAGACCTGGTGGAGCCAGTTCTGGTAGTTCCGGCTTCTCCGGTGGCGGTGGCTTCTCCGGTGGTGGTTTTGGCGGCGGCGGAGGCGGAAGTTGGTAATGATTGGAATCAGTTGCGGGAAGGGGATTTTCAAATTTATTTTTCTTTGATTTTAGAGATAGGAAAGTGCTGTTAAACTGGAGATGTGTTTGTTAAAATAAGAAATCAATTATAATAAATCCATGAAATCACTAAATGAATTGATACAAAAAATTATAGAATTCCGTGATGCAAGGGATTGGAAGCAATTTCATAATCCGAAAGATGTCGCCTTGTCACTTTCTTTAGAAGCAAGTGAAGTAGTTGAACATTTTCAGTGGAAAAATAATAAAGAAATACATAAGTATGTAAAAGTTCACAAAGATGAAATCGGAGAAGAACTAGCAGATGTTTTTTATTGGGTACTTCTTATGAGCCATGATTTAGATATTGATATTATAGATGCATTGGATAAAAAAATTGATTTAAACGACAAGAAATATCCTATTGAAAAATCGAAAGGAAAGCATATAAAATATAATAAACTCTAAATTATGCCAATAATTTATTCTAAAACGAAAAGTGAGTTTATTACTGATATTTCTTCAGGATTATTGATGAGTTCGTTTGTAAGAGAGACCGGACCAATATTTGGTAGTTCCCAAATTAGTGCAATTAGAAACTCAATGGCTTTCATGGAGCCGGTAATAAGCGATCCAGAGATTCCTGATGATGCTGGTATTGCTATTGAGTATAAAATCCCATCGTCCTCAAGAAGAATAGATTTTATCATTACTGGAAAAGATGGGAGTAGAAATTCTATTGCAGTTTTGATTGAATTAAAACAATGGAGTAGAGCAGAACTAACAGAAATGGATGGCGTGGTACGAACTTTTACAGGCCATGCAATGAGAGAGGTTGAGCATCCTTCTTATCAAGTATGGAGTTATGCAACATTTATTAAAGATTTTAATGAAAATATTGAAGAAAAAAATATATCATTAGAACCTTGTGCATATTTACATAATTATCAGAAGGATAATGTTATTGAAAATGATTTTTATAAGTTTTATACAGACAAAGCCCCGGTTTTTTATCAGACAGATCGGCAAAAATTGCAAAATTTTATAAAGAATTTTGTTAAATATGGTGATAGCAAAGAAACATTATATCTTATAGAAAATGGCAAGATAAAACCATCAAAAGCATTGGCTGACTGCCTTGCTTCTATGCTAAAAAACAATAAAAGAGAGTTTACTCTGATTGACGATCAAAAACTAGTTTACGAAAAAGCATTAGAACTCGCCAGAAAATCAACTGAATTAAATAAGAATGTTTTTATTGTTGAAGGAGGCCCTGGAACTGGTAAATCAGTCGTTGCAATTAATCTGCTTTCTGAGCTTACTAGTAAAGGTAACAACGCTCGTTATGTTACAAAGAATTCAGCGCCAAGAAGGGTTTTTGAAATTAAATTATCAGGAGTTTTTACAACTAGTAGAATAAGAAATTTGCTTTCTTCATCTGGCAATTTTTATAATGCAGAAAAAAATTCTTTTAGTACCCTTATAGTTGATGAATCACATAGGCTAAATTTACAAACTGGTATGTTTAAGAAAGGTGAAAATCAAATAAAAGAAATAATAAACGCATCATATTTTTCTATTTTTTTTATTGATGAAAATCAGCGCATTGAAACTAATGATATCGGAAGAAAAGAATACATAAAAGAGATTGCCTTAGAATTGGGGGCGAATATTTATGAAGCAAAGTTACCAAGTCAGTTTAGATGTAATGGATCTGACGGTTATTTAGCGTGGGTTGATAATGTACTTCAAATAAAAGAAACAACCAATGAGAATCTAGAAGATATTAATTATGATTTTAAAATTTTTGATAATGTTAGTATGATGCATAAAGAAATTATAAAGAGAAATAGTAAAAATAATAAATCTAGGATGGTTGCTGGATATTGTTGGAACTGGGTAAGTAAAAAAGAACCAGAGTTAAAAGATATTTTAATCGACGATTATTCTGCGACTTGGAATTTAGAAAAGCATGGGCAAGCTTGGATTATTCATCCAAATTCAGTTAGTGAAGTTGGCTGTATTCATACATGTCAAGGGTTAGAGCTGGATTATGTAGGCGTAATTATCGGCCCAGATCTTATTGTTAGAGATGGAAAAGTAATTACGAATGGGAGAGAAAGAGCATCGACTGACAGATCTTTATGGGGCATAACACAACAAATTAGAAATGGTGAAAGAGATGCATTAGCCACAGCTGAAATGATAATAAAAAATACATACAGAACCTTAATGACACGCGGAATGAAGGGGTGTTATATATTTTGCACCGATTCAGAAACACAACAATATTTTAAGGATAGATTATCTAAGAAATCAAATATAAATGTACAATATAATTCAAAATCTGAAGAATCGATTAGTTTTGATAAATAAATCTATTTTATGGAACAAAAACCGGATTATTTAAATCATAGGAAAAGATTGCGAGAAAGATTTTTAAAATCGGGTTTCGATGGTTTTGCTGATTATGAAATTATAGAATTATTACTTACATTAAATACGCCCCGCAAAAATTGTAAACCAATGGCTAAAGAAGCTATTAAACAATTTAATGGCATAGTTGGTGTCTTAGATGCATCAATTGACGAACTCATGCAGATTAATGGAATTGGGCCATCAAATGCTATTGGAATAAAAATTTTTCAGAATATTTTACAAGTATACACAAAAGAGAAAATTACTTTGAAGAAGGAGTTAAATACACCACAAATGTTGTTTGAATTCCTTAAAGAAAAAATAGGTAAGGAAAAAAAAGAGCATTTTGCAATTATGTTCTTTGATACAAGAAATAAGTTAATAGTAAATAATGTTTCAGTTGGCTCTCTAAATGCAAGTATTGTGCATCCTCGAGAGGTATTTAATAGTGCGGTATTAAAAAATGCATCTTATATTATTGTGGCACATAATCATCCCTCTGGCGATCCTACACCATCAGAAGAAGATATTAGTACAACAAAGAGATTGGTCGAGGCAGGTAAGATTTTGGGTATATCTGTGCAAGATCATATGATTGTGTCTACAAATAGTTATTATAGTTTTGCTGAAAACAACCTTTTATAACAAGAAGTCTTAGCTCCGGGGCATTCACCCCCAACCCCTCTACTCCCACGCCAAGACAAAAATAAAACTTGTTTTTATAATAGAAAAGTGTTTGGTTATTATCAGGAAAGAAAAGTATACATCAGTCAATAACAAGTATCCGGCTACGACTTTTACCCCCCCCAAAGCAAACTTTTTGTTCTAAGTCTAATAGGCGAGATATGTAATGGTGCCTAGTAAGTTTTATAAATTTAAGAGATAGCAATATTTTCATGAAACACGAAAAAAAAGTTTGGCCAGAATATTTTCAAAAAATCCTTAATGGTAAAAAAACATTTGAGCTTCGTCTTGCTGACTGGGAATGCAATGAAGGAGATATTTTATTTTTGCAAGAGTGGAATCCAGAAACCAAAGAATATACTGGCAGGGAAATTGAAAAAGAAGTAACTTATGTTGACAAAACTAGAAATTTTACATTCTGGTCGAAAGAAGATATTGAGAAATATGGTTATCAAATCATTGCTTTCAAATAAACGGCATAATTGTAAACGCTAAAAAAGGAAAATTGCTCGGTTCGTAATTTTTGCAAATTATCTTCGTCGCCTCCCTACCAGTCGCCCAAAACGGAAAAAATTAATTTTTTTTAAAAAACAATTCCGCTTGCTGTTAGAAAAAAAGAATACATTGACTAATAACGTATATTCGGCTACGGTTTTTACCCCCCAAAGCAAACTTTTTGTTCTAAAAAATTTGCATAAGTGGCTTCTATACTCCACAGAGAGCACAATTACATTGATAATTGCGAATATCAGAGGAACCGGCTAAATTCAAAGCGCTTTAACTATCATTAGCACTCAACCTTGACGAGTGCTAGTATTTTTTATAGAATAAGAAAGCTTCTAAAATTCTATTTTGGACAATAATTATTCTTTTAAATATTTCATTTTAATAAATAACTAAATAAAAATGGCTACTAAAATCAAACCGCTAGGGGAGAATATCTTAGTGGAATTAAAAAAGGAAGATAAAGTTACTAAAACAGGAATTGTTATTCCTGATACTGCTAATGAAGAAAAACCCCAAGAAGGAATAGTAAAAGCAGTTGGTTCCGGTAAAATTGAGAATGGAAAAGAAATAAAACCGGAGGTTCAAGAAGGGGATAGAATTATTTTTGCAAAATACTCTGGCACCGAAATAGAAATAGATGGCAAGGAACATTTAATTCTAAAAGGTGAAGATATTTTAGCAACAATTAAATAAAATATTTTTTATTTTTAAAAAAGAGGTAATGAGAAGTACCTCTTTTTAATTTTCTTTAATGTTTTTTAAAATATAATTTTTTGCTATAATTTTTTATAGTTTCATTATTTTTAAATAAAACTATTTGAATATGGAAAATCTTCCTGCAACAAATCCAACTCTATTTGCTCTGCTTTTTGTTCTAATGTTTTGGACTTTATCTTGGAAAGCAGTAGCTCTTTGGAAAAGCGCTCGGAGGGGACAGTTTGGCTGGTTCTTTATTTTTGTTTTTATCAATATGCTAGGCATAATAGAAATTATTTATCTTCTTTTTTCAGGAGATCTTAAACTGGATTTTTTCAAGAAAATGAAAAATAGCATTAGGAAAGAACTCGAATCTAGAAAATCTAATAACACAGAATCTCTTCTTGGAAATAAAGAAGCTAAGGAAAAGGAAAAAAATGAAATGCATCAAGATTTTTCTGCCGAAGATATAAATGCTAGGAAAATTCTTATGGAGAGAAGAAAAAATAACTTTTAAAAATATTCCTCTTATAGTTTTTTAGAAAATATTTCTTTTAATCTTTTTCTGTCATCTTTACTCATCTCTTTGATAAGAGACAGAATTAAGAAATAAATAATAAAAAAGGCGAACCCTCCGGGGAAAAGTAGCAAAACAGATTTGGGGATAAAATAAAATATTCCAGATGTTATTAAGACGGCTAGCAAAGAACGGAGAATAGATAGGTAATTTAAAAAACTGCCAAAAATATTTCTTACTAAAATAAGAGAAATTATCATCATAATGAAAAATGTTGTCGCAGTTGCTGAAGCAGATCCGAGTATTCCAAATTTAGGAATCAATAAATAATTCAAAATAATATTAAAAATTAAACCAGCCCAAGCTACATAAGCTGATGCTTTTACTTTTTCTGATCCGTTAAGGACAAAAGCACAAATATAGAAAATAGTTAAAGCTCCAATTCCAGCTACAAAAATTTTTAAAGCCATATCTCCGGCCTCGTAACGACTAGAATAGAAAAGAGTAATAACTTCTTTAGAATAAATCATAATAATTGCAACCGTTGGTACGATAAGCATTATGAGGTAACGCATTGATTTCTTAACCAAGTCACGAGCCTTTTCCAAAGATTGCTTCTCTAAAATATTTGAAATTGTAGGTAAAAGAATAAAAGCTAGGGTAGAAAAGAAGTAAAAAGGGATTCTCCCGATAGTTATCACAGAATTATAGATTCCAACCCAATAATCATCCCCAATTATTCTTTTAATAAGAAAAAGATCAATGTTAATAACTAGATTGTAGGCGACCATAAATCCTATTATTCCTAAACTGAAACGAATAATTTTTTTAGCGGAGAAATTACCTACAACTGGTTTTTTTCGATGACTGTCTACAAAGAAAGAAAAAACAGAAACTATTGCTGGAGCAGCTATGTATCCAAGGATTGCTCCTTTTATTCCATAAAAATATGATAACGGAACTATAGCGGCTATTCTAACGGCCGAACGAATACTACGTTGAGCTGCTTGCATTCCGAACATTCTTAAGCCGTTGAAGTAATTATTATAAAAACTGGCAACAGCAAAAGTGGGAATAATAAAAGTAGACAATCTAATAAGTTTAACTAAACTTTCATCTTTAAAAAAACTAGCTAAGAAGGGAGCTCCAATATAATAAATTATTGAAACCCCAAGAATAATAATTGTTTGAATAAGAGCCGCTTTTCTTTTGATAGCCTTTTCTTTCTCCGGATATTGAGAAATATATTTTGAAAGAGCTTTTGGAACTCCATCTCCGATAAAAACTATTGTCATTGTGGTTAGGGCTATAATTAATCCATAGCGTCCATAATCAGCCGGATTAAAAAGTCTTCCTAGGTAGGCGTGAATAAAGTATCCAGAAAATACAAAAATAATCTCTGATAAATTTATGATTAAAAAGGAACGCAGTAATCTAGGCATTTATTTGGATAAAAATAAATAGGTAATCAAGGTTAAATTAAAAAATTAATTTAGTGGCTCGTTTTGAGGAAGGGAAAACTTTTTATTGTAAAGCTCAACAATATCTTTAGCGGTATCTCGTTTTTTCTTTTGGGGAATTATTTCTGTTAAATTAAAATCTCTTTTCAGGGTTTCAAAAAGCTGACTTTTTTTTCTTAAATAAGAAATTGGTTGCTCTGCCTTCCTTTTTAAAACTACTTTGGGGAGAGCTCTCAAGTAAATAGCCAGATTCGGCTGAGGAATAATTTTTTTTAGGAAAGAAGAAACCTGAGGAATAGTTTTTCCTTCTAGATAATAGATATTTATTAAAGAGTCGTAAAAATAGCGATCACAAATTATAACATCAAGCTTATTTTTTTCTTTTTTCAAAAATAGGCGAAACAATAAAATATCAATAAATAAAGCTACCTTTCTTAAAAATATTCCCCAATAGCCAGCTTCTGTAACGGGTGCTTTTTCTTGAGAATTATTTCCCTGCTTTTTCATTTTATTAGCAATAGAGTTTTGAATAGTGTGAAACTTTTTAAAACTCAAGCCTTGAGATTTTAAGTAATCAGTGAAAAAAATAATTTGAGTTGTTTTTCCGCTTCCATCTAATCCGGAGAATGTTATAAGATTCATTTAAAATTAATTAACAACTAAAATATTATCTCTCTGCTTTTTGATAAGATAATTTTCTTATTCTGTTCAGATAATTTTGGATCGTCAATGGTTTTTATTTCTTCTAAAAAATTTTCCAAGAGTTTAACCAAATACTTATTAAATATGCCATATTGTTCCTTAAAGAACAATAGTTTTTGAACCCCTAGGCGATTTCTAAGCAGAACTAATAATAAAACCCCTTATTTTTAGCATATTATTTCTTTTGCTATCTCTAAGAGTATTTATTTTTTACAATATTATTAAATTATTAAATTATTATATTCTGCCCGCCCTGCTCGGCAGCTGCCGAGCAGGGCGGGCAACAAAAGAAAAAAGAGAAAAATTTATTAAACACATCAGTTTGACATTAAGAACAGCTTTCTTTAAAATTTAAGAAGATCTAGCTTTTGTTAAAAGGTAAAAGAGATTGGCGCTTTTCCTAAAAGTTAGATTGATAAAAGTGCTTTGCTATTAGCAAAGAAAGCGGGTGGAACCGCGGGTTAATAAAAATGATATTTTAGAAAAAACTCGTCCCGGACACTTTAAAATATTAAGGTGTTTGAGACGAGTTTTTTAATTTTTGATTGTAAAAAATATAAAAAATATGAAAAAAATAGAGAAAAAAACTACCCTGGATCAATTAGTCTCTTTGTGCAAACGACGCGGTTTTATTTTCCCTTCCTCGGAAATTTATGGAGGCTTAGCGGCAGTTTATGATTATGGACCTTATGGTGTTGAATTGGCTAACACAATTAAATCTTATTGGTGGAAAACCATGGTCCAATTCAGAAGGGAGATAGTGGGAATTGATGCTGGTATCTTTATGCATCCCCGAGTTTGGGAAGCAAGTGGTCATGTCTCTCATTTTTCTGATCCTCTAGTGGAATGCAAGAAATGCCATGCCAGATTTAGAGCGGACCATCTTTTGAGTGAATTCGGGATTAAGGCTGATGAAAAGATGGCTGAAGAAGAAATTAATAAAATATTCTCAGAGAAAAAAGGAGAATTAAAATGTCCTCAATGTGGCTCCAGCGAATTTACTAAAGTTAAAAAATTTAATTTGTTGGTTCAATCTAATTTAGGAAATTTTACCGGAGATTTTGATAAAGAAAAAGTTTTTCTGCGGGGAGAAACTTGTCAGGGAATTTATGTAAATTATAAAAATATTTTAAATTCAACCAGAGTAAAAATTCCTTTTGGCATTGCTCAAATAGGTAAAGCTTTTCGTAACGAAATAACAGCGCGCCAGTTTATCTTTAGAACGCGGGAATTTGAGCAAATGGAAATGCAATACTTTGTTCCTCCCAAAAACGAATTAAAAGAATTTGAAAAATTAAAAAAACTTCGTTGGGATTTTTATTTAAGTCTAGGTTTTAAAAAAGAAAATTTAAGATGGCAAGAGCATGAAAATTTAGTTTTTTATGCCAACAAGGCTTTTGATATAGAATATAAATTTCCCTTTGGCTTTGATGAAGTAGAAGGTATCCATGCTAGAGGCGATTATGATTTGAGTCAGCACGCTAAATATTCCAAAACGGATTTAAGTTATACCGATCCTCAAAGCGGAGAAAAATATGTTCCTCATATTATTGAGTCTTCAGCCGGAGTAGGCAGAATCATGTTAGCTCTTCTAGCCGAGGCTTATCATGAAGAGCAAGTCGGCGATGAATCAAGGACAGTTCTTAAATTTTCTAACAAAGTAGCTCCTGTTAAGTTGGCTGTTTTTCCTTTGTTAAAAAATAGACCGGAGTTAGTTGAGGTAGCAAAGAAAATTTATGATAACCTAAAATTTAAATATTCATGTGAATTTGATGATCATGGAAATATTGGGAAGCGTTATCGTCGTCAAGATGAAATTGGTACTCCTTATTGTCTGACCGTTGATTTTGAAAGCTTGAAGGATAAAACTGTTACGGTAAGAGATCGTGATACAATGCAACAAGAAAGAATAAAAATTGATGAATTGGAAAATTATTTTGCAAGCCATTTAGAGTCTTAACTAATTTTTTAGGAATTAGTAATTAGCAATTTATTTTATGTTTGAAATCTTTACTTCTATTCTTTTAGGTATTATTCAAGGGCTAGGTGAGTTTTTACCTATTTCTTCTTCGGGGCATTTGGTTTTATTGCATCATTTTTTAAGTTCCAAGTTGGAGAATTTAAACGATTCGCAAGAATTGGCTTTTGATGTTGCTTTGCATTCAGGAACTTTACTAGCAGTTATTTTCTTTTTCCGAGATAAAATTATTTGGGGATTAAAAAAAATTTTTAGAGATTTTTCCTCTTCTGGGCGTTATAAAAGTCAAGAGACAAAATTCATTTTTTTAATTGCAATAGCAACCTTACCGGGAGCTTTAGCCGGTTATTTTTTAGATGAAATTATTAATATTTTTAGAAATCCCCAAATTGTTGCTACTACACTTTTATTCTACGGAATACTTCTTTTAGCAGCGGATAGATATTGTCAATATCAAAAGAGGACAGCTAAAAAAGAAAAAAAAGAATTAAATTTTAAAAATCTTTCTCTTTCCAAAGCTCTTATTATTGGAATTTTTCAAGCCTTGGCCCTTGTTCCGGGAACTTCTCGTTCAGGCATAACAATAACTGGAGGACTTTTTTTGGGTTTTAGCAGAAAGAGAGCGGCAATTTTTTCTTTTATTCTTTCTATCCCAATTATTGCTGGAGCAACTCTAGTAAAGCTTCCATTTTTTTTAAAAGGAGAGATCGATTTTCTTCTTCTCATTCTAGGCGTCTTAACATCTTTTGCTGTTGGTTTTTTTGCTATTAAATATATGCTAAAATACCTAACTTCTAAAAGTTATTTAATTTTTGTTATTTACCGAATAGGTTTAGCGGCAATAATTTTTTGGCTCATAGGAAAAAATGTTTAGAATTTTTTATTAGGTTTTTGAGAAAAGAATCCAATGGGAAAAAAAATGAGAAAAATAAAAAAAGCAGTCTTGCCGGTAGCTGGTTTCGGCACCCGTTTTTTACCGGTTACCAGAGCTCAACCTAAGGAAATGCTTCCTATTGTAGATAAGCCTGTTGTTCAGTATATAGTTGAGGAATGTATTGCTTCAGGAATAGAAGAAATAATTTTTATAACTGGAAGAAATAAAAGATCTATTGAGGATCATTTTGATTCTATGCCTGAGTTAGAAGATATTTTGGTAAAAAAGGGTCTTTTTGAAGAAATAAGAAACTTTGAAAAACTAAGAGAGAAAATAAATATAGTTTATGTTCGACAAGATAGACAGTTGGGGAATGGGCATGCTCTTTTATGCGCTCGTAAACTTATCAATCAGGACGAGCCTTTTATTTTTTGTAACGCAGATGATCTTATTTTTTCTCCAATTCCAGCGATGAAACAGATGATTCGTGAATATGAAAAAAATGAAATAGTAGAGGAAATGGTGGGAGTTATTGAAGTTCCTCCGAGTCAAATTGAAAGGTGTGGCATTGTAGAACCAATTCATCCGCAAAAAGTTCCTAAAAAAGTTTTTGAAATTGCAGCTATTGTGGAAAAACCAAAACTTTCTGAAGCTCCTTCTAATTATGCTAATCCCGGACGATACATCCTTACCCCTGATATTTTTGACGCTTTAGAAAAAACGGAAGTAGGCATTGGTGGTGAATTATGGATCTCAGATGGATTTAATAGCCTCAAAAATATTAAACCGATTTATGCTTGTCTAATTGAAGGAGATCGCTATGATTGTGGCAATAAATTAGATTATCTAAAAGCTATTGTTAATTATGGTAAAAAACATCCTGATGTCGGAGAAGATTTCAAACGTTGGCTTGAAGATAGTGATCAAGAGGAAAAGTTTTTAAAAAGTATTTCTTAGTTTTTATAATCGGAGCACTGTTTTTAATTTAAATAAAAATGAAAATAGCTATTGATGCTGCTGATTTATGTGATCAGAGAGTAGATGGCACCAGAATCTATATTAAAAATGTTTTAGATCATTTAGGCGCAATTGGCAAAAATGACTCTTTTTTTATTTATCTTAAAGGGGATTTAAACGAAGAACTAAGGTTTAAAAGATATCCTAATTATTTTTTGAGAAAGTCAAAAGCTCCTTTTTTTTGGACTCAAAGTAAACTTCTCTCTGAGCTAAAAAGGGATAATCCGGATATTCTTTGGATGCCTCTTCAAACCGTTCCTTTTCTAGCTAAAGAAAAAATAAAAATTGTAGTCACTATTCATGATTTAGCTTTTCGTTTTTTTAAAAATCAATTTCCTCTAAAGGATTGGCTGTTTCTTTCTTTTTTCACGAAAAAAGCGGTGGCAAGAGCTAATAAAATCATTGCTGTTTCGCAAAATACTAAAAGAGATCTTCTAAAAGAATATAAAGTTAATCCAGCTAAAATTAAAGTAGTTTACCATGGTTATAATAAAAAAATATTTAACTTAAAGAATGCGAAAGAGGAAAATAAAATTAAAAACATTAAAAGAGAATATGGAATAAAGGGAAGATATATTTTATATGTTGGAGCTTTACAACCCCGCAAAAATTTAGAAGTTCTCTTGGAAGCGTTCAATAAAATAAAAGGGAAAAAAGAATTTGCGGAATTGAGACTAGTTTTAGCGGGACCTAAAGCTTGGCTTTGGAAAAAGATTTTGCAGAAAGCTAAAATTTCTGAACATTCTAAAGATATTATTTTTACGGGGCATTATAAAACTAAAGATTTACCTCATTTAATGGGAGGGGCGGAAGTTTTTGTTTTTCCCAGTCTTTATGAGGGTTTTGGAATTCCAGTTTTAGAAGCTATGGCTTCCGGACTTCCGGTGATTAGTTCTGATAATTCAAGCCTTCCTGAAGTAGGCGGGCAAGCTCCTCGCTATTTTCAGGCAGAAGATGCCCAATCTTTAGCAAAAAATTTAGAAAAAGTTTTAGAAGATGATGCTCTAAGAAACGAGATGAAGCAAAAAGGACTAGTACAAGTTAATAATTTTTCCTGGGAAAAATGTGCTCAAGAAACTTACAAAATTTTAAGTGATTCTAATTCTTTTTAGTTTTTTATAAAGTTGCTAGAATAGAACATAAGATAGAATTAAAAAATAAACTAAAAAGTCTCGGGTAATTTAATAGATTTATTCATTTTTTTATTAAAATGAAGATAGGTATTATTTCTGATACTCATAATAATTTGGAAAACTTTCAAAGAGCAATTGAATATTTAAATTCTAAAAAAGTTGCTTTAGTTATTCATTGTGGCGACTGGACAAACCCTTCAATTTTAGAAATTTTAAAAAATTTAGAAGCTCCCCTAAAAGGAGTATTGGGGAATTGCGACACAGATTTAGCAGTTTATTCGTATAAACTGGAAAGGGATTTTAAAAAACTTAATTTAAAAGTAAAACTTTTTACTCCTTATTTAGAGCTAGAACTTGGTAATAAAAAAATAGCGGCTGTTCATGGAGATGATGAAAAATTACTTTCAGATTTAATCCATTCTGAAAAATATGATTTAGTTTGTTGTGGCCATACCCATCGACCAAAAATCGATAAAGTAAAACATACTTTAGTCATTAATCCGGGAACAATTGCTGGTTTTTATAACATAAATCCCCCGGTAAAAACAGCTCCTACTCTTAGTATTTATGATGTGACTAGAGGAGTTGCAGAAATTGTGAAAATTTAAAGATTTAGAAATATAAATTTTTTATTAATTAAAACGATGAAAAAATTTTTAAAAAATAAAATTGTTGGAGAGGCTTTGACTTTTGATGATGTTACTCTTATTCCTAATATTGCTAAAGTACCTGCTTGTAAAGTAAAAACCAAAGCTAAAGTCACTAAAAATATCAGTTTAGAGATTCCTCTAATAAGTGCAGCAATGGATACAGTCACTGAATCTAAAATGGCAATTAAAATGGCTCAATTGGGAGGTCTGGGAGTAATTCATAGAAATTTAAGTATTAAGGAACAAGTTGAAGAAATAAAAAAAGTCAAGAAAGCTAAAATTGGCAAAGGAGCTGCGGTTTCTAAAGACAAAAAACTTTTAGTTGCTGCTGCT
This sequence comes from uncultured Candidatus Saccharibacteria bacterium, assembly GCA_964618065.1. GTDB lineage: Bacteria > Patescibacteriota > Minisyncoccia > CAIUEV01 > JAHKAQ01 > M55B174. The sequence goes on from CAZTZK010000045.1 coordinate 17,146, forward strand.
ATAGGAACTAGTGGTGATTATTTAAAAAGAGTAGCAAGTTTAATTGAAGCGGGAGTTGATATAATATCAATAGATTTGGCTCACGGTTCAACTAGATGGGCAAAAGAAGCCATAATTGAAATTAAAAAACGCTTTCAAGAAATAAATATTATTGCTGGTAATGCTGCGGATAAAGCAGGTGCTAAATATCTGGCAGATGCTGGAGCTGATAGTATCAAAGTTGGAATTGGAGGAGGCTCTATTTGTACCACAAGAGTTATCACCGGCGTAGGTGTTCCAAGTATAACAGCTATTTTAGATGTCAAAGAAGCTCTAAGCTCTTATCGGCTTCCTATAATTATTGATGGAGGATTACGTTTCTCAGGAGATTTAGTAAAAGCTATCGCAGCAGGAGCTGATTGCGGGATGTGTGGTAGCCTTTTAGCTGGTACCAATGAAACTCCGGGTAAAATTGTAAAAAGGGCCGGTCATAGATATAAACTTTATAGAGGGATGAGTGTAAAAGAAGCTATGAATAACAGAACTAGAGATCGCTATTATACAAAAAAGAGGAAGAAAGAAGCGCATACCTCTCAAGGAGTATCCGGACTTGTTGATTATAAAGGAAGTGCCCAAATTATTCTTGAAGTTTTTATCGGAGGAGTAAAAGCCGGGATGGAAAACATAGGAGTATCTAGTATTAAAGAGCTACAAGATAAGGGTCGTTTTTATAAAGTAAGTGATGCCGGATTTAAGGAAGGACATTCTCATGATATTAGAATGGTCAGGAATGAAATCAATTATTCTAAGGAAAAATAATTTTAAAAATTTTTTTCAAGAATTATTTTTTGTGACTTAATATATTTTTTTTAAACTCTTCTGTTCTAGCTAACTTACCGGCTATTTGAGATAATTCCAACCCGGAATGTTTGTAATAATCAAGCTCTGAGAGATTAGGTTCTCGGTTAAGAATTCCGTAAAATAATTCTTTGATTACTTTATCTATAGTGTAAGAAACTATTTTTTTTTGGCTTCTTTTTTTCTTCTTACTAGAAAGAATGGAATTTTTGGGAAGAATTTTATTCCAGTTTAAAAAGGAACCGGGATCTTGAGAATTTCTTTGAGGGTCAATTGCGGAATGTCCTAAAACATGTTGTGAATCAATTTTAATTTCAAGATTTTCTCCTAGGAAGGCTATAAGATTTCTCAATGATTCCTCTTGCTCAGCAGTGAAAAAACTCTCTTTTATTTTTTTTGCTTCTCTTCCTTGATCCTCACAAGCAATTCCAATTGAATAAAGATTGGGGTTTGGTTTTAGAAAAGCCGGAGCTTTAGGATTAGAAATCCAGCCACAATGCCAGGCGGTATCTTGGCATTTAACTAATTGAATTATTTTTCCCTCTTGAGAAATTAAAAAATGGAAAGATTCCCAGAAATTAGAATCAAGGCAACGATGGACTGTTTTTTCCAAACTACCAAAAGTTCTATGGATAATAATAGCTTTTATTTCTTTTTTTCGACCGGGAGTAAAATTAGGTGAAGCAAAGAAAGGAAATTCCATTTCTTATTGATAAAAAAATTAATATATCCTAAATTAGATAGTAAGCTAAAGTGCTTAAGTTAACGGGTGATTATAGCATTGATTTATAAATGGGCAAGAGGAAACTTTCTTTATAGATTTGCTAAAAGTTGAAAATTATATTATACTCATTTTAGATTTAAAAACCTGAAAAATAGAAAATAATAAAAAAATTAATTCCAAGAATAAGCTAAAGATGGCTTTTCTAAAGTTAATAAATTAAAAATGATAATCAAAAAGGAAAGAAAAGTTATAACTAAAAAACTTAACAAAAAAGATCAAGAAAAGATTGATTCTTTGAAAAGTGTTATTGACGAAGCAGAAAAGAATTTATATTCAGCGAAAGCTATGTTGGCTCGTTTAGAAAAGAAAGAGAAACCCAGCTTTCAGAAAAAAACTTATGGAGCTAGTCCAAATGGTAAAATCGTAGAAGGAATTTTTGATGGTCAAATAATGATTAGCAATGACGGAAAGCAATATCCAGTACCAGCTAATTATGCCAGCAAATCTAAATTAGTAGAAGGAGATATGCTAAAACTTACTATGACTGATGACGGTAATTTTATTTATAAACAGATTGGTCCCGTAGAAAGAAAACGCTTGATTGGTATAATAAAAGAAGACGAATCTGGCAATTATGTTGTTCAATCTGAAGGAGGGAACTATAAGGTTTTATTAGCTTCAGTAACTTTTTTTAGAGCTCAGCCAGGAGATGAAGTGGCTATTATTATTCCTAAAGATGGAACGCCTGTTTGGAGTGCTATTGAAAATGTAATCAAAAAAAATTCTGAAATTGGAAAGTCGGAACTTAATTTTTCCGAAGTGGAGAAAGAAGATCCTTTTGTCGATAGAAATATGACGGAGAATAGAGGAGAAACAGCAGAAAATTCTTCTTCCAGCTCTAAAGCAAATAAAGTTGTTGAAGAATGGATACCTAACATTTCGGAGATAGAAAAAGAAAATAGAAAAGATGAGGGAACGGATGAAAATTTAAAAAATTATCCAAATGTTCCTGAATTTGAAAACAACGATTTAGGAGAAAAAATACCAATTAAAGTAGGGAGTGAAGGAGGAATGAATTCTCCGAAGAATTTTCCTCTAAGTGAAAAGCCCAGTGAAAAAATAGTTAAAGATGATTTTCCCGATACCCCAAGAGAATTTTTTAAAAGTTAGAATTGGTTTATGAAGAAAAAATTTTTTAATAAAATTTTTATAAAACAATTTGGCAAATTTATAGTTACGGGTTTTATAAACACCGGAATTGATTTTGGTGCTCTTTATTTACTTATGGTTATCAGTGAGAAAAATACAGGTATTTATACTTTTATTTTTCCTGCTATTTCTTTCAGTATAGCTACAATAAACAGTTTTTTTCTAAATAGATATTGGACTTTTAAACAAAAGAAAAAACAAAAAAAAGAAAAAGGGATCAAAGACTTTGCTCAATTTATATCAGTTACATTGGTTGGTCTTTTAATAAATTCAGGAATTACCTATATTATAAGCAACTTTGTTCCTTCTTTCTTCGGTTTAGGTATTTTAAATGCTTATTTTGCGCCAGAAGAAATTCAAAACTTATGGGTCTTATTTGGTAAAGCACTTGCGACAGGAGTTTCCCTAATTTGGAATTTTATTGGATATAAATTTTGGGTTTTTAAAAAATAAAAACTAGCTACTATTTTTTTCTTCTGCTAAAATTGCATTAATTGAAATGCAATTTTTATTTGGTTTTTATTAGTTTGGAATTATGCTTTCTCTTTATAATAAATATCGTCCTAAAAAATTCTCGTCTGTTTCAAGCCAAGATTATACAGTGGCGGTTTTAAAAAATTCTGTAGAATTAAAAAAAATAGCGCATGCTTATTTGTTTGCCGGGTCTAAAGGAACAGGTAAAACTACTCTGGCTAGAATTTTTGCCAAAGCAGTCAATTGTGAGAATCCTCAAAAGGGTGAGCCTTGCGGAAAATGTAAAAATTGCCGGTCAATTGAATCTGGTCAAAGTTTAGATATAACAGAAATAGATGCCGCTTCTCATACGGGCGTTGATAATATAAGAGAGCTAAAAGAAAACATTAATGTTTTACCTTCTACTTTAAAATATAAAATTTATATTATTGATGAAGCTCATATGCTTTCTAAGGGAGCTTTTAATGCCTTGCTGAAATCTTTGGAAGAACCTCCCGAGTTTGTAATCTTTATTTTGGCTACAACTGAAATTCATAAAATTCCTCCAACCATTATTTCTCGTTGCCAGCGTTTTGACTTCAAAAGAATTCCGAATAAACAAATTTTTGAGAAATTAAGGAAAATAGCGCAAAAAGAAAAAATAAAGATAAGTCAACAAGCCTTAATTCAAATTGCATCTTCTTCCGACGGTGGGATGAGAGACGCTGAAAGTCTTTTGGATCAAATTATTAATTTAGATCAAGATAAAAAAATTAATTCTCAGGAAGTTAGAGATCTTTTAGGTGTTCCTAGCACTGAAAAATTTTATGGATTTGTAAAAGCTATTGCGGATAAAGATATCCAAAAAGGGTTTCAGCTTATTACCAAGCTAGCTTATAGTGGATATGATATTAAAAATTATTTAAAAAGCCTAATTGATTACTTTAGGGATATTTTGATTTTTAAAATTAATTCAACTGGTCATAAAAAAATATTAGCTGATAAGCTTACGGAAGAAGATCTAAACAATCTTATTGGACTAAGCGAAAAAATGGAGATAAATTTTATAGGTAAATCTATTCTGGAATTAATTTCAGCTAAAAATTTAATTGATGATTCTCCTTTACCGCATCTTCCTTTAGAATTAGCTCTAGTGAAAATAATAGGTGAGGAAAATATCAAACTGGAAAATAAAAATGAAGAGAAAGTAAAAAAAGAGGATGAAAAAGGAAGAGATAAGGGGAAAAAACAAAAGAACCGAATCGGCAAAGCAATGAAAGAAAAAATTCAAGAGATAAAAAAAACAAGCAGAAAAATCTTAAGGAAGAGAAAAAATAAAAACAAGTCAAAATCTGAAAAAAAATTTAGAGGTGATACAATTACTTTAAAGGAAGTATCTCAAGCCTGGCCAAAAATTGTTGATGGTTTAAAACCTTTTAATCATTCACTTTGGGGTATTATCCAAAATTGTCAGCCAATCGGAGTTGATGAAGAGGGAGATATTATTGTTCAGACTAAATATGATTTCTATAAAGCTAAACTAGAAGAACCTAAAAATAGGAAACTTATTACTAAAATTGCTAAAAAAGTTCTTGCTTTAAATTGTTCTTTTTGTTATTTCTTAGAAGATGAAATACCTTCCAAGTTTAAGAAAAGAACAAATAAGACGGCTACTCAAGAATTGCTTGATGAATTTGGAGGCGAAATAGTTTAATTGCCCGGTCGCCAAGTGGTAAGGCAATGGCCTTTGAAGCCATTATTCGCAGGTTCGATCCCTGCCCGGGCAACTTCATATTTTTAAAATATTCATTGATTATTATTTAAAGTCTTGAAGTTTATTTTAAAAAGGAGTATTGCTAAATAGTATAGAATCTTTATAAGTTATAAGAATAAGAGTATTTTTTTATCTTGCTCTAAAGAATGAATAAATTAATTCAAATTTTTAAAATTAAAGAATTACGCCATAAAATTTTAATGGTTTTTGGTATGTTGGTAGTTTTTCGTTTAATGGCGTCAATTCCTGTCCCGGGCATTGATATTGAGAGAGTAAAAGATTTCTTTTCTAATAACCAGCTCTTTGGAATGTTAAATGTTTTTTCCGGAGGAGGAATGGCTAATTTTTCTATTGTTATGTTGGGAGTTGGACCATATATTACGGCTTCTATTATCATGCAACTTATGACCATGATTATTCCACAGGTTGAAAAATGGTACCGAGAAGAGGGAGAAGCCGGCAGACAAAAGTTTAACCAAATCACACGTTATTTAACGGTTCCTTTGGCAATAATGCAGGGGATCGGAATGATTTCTCTTTTAAAAAGCCAAGATGTAATTGGAGATTTGAGTTTATCTCAAATGGCAGTTGTTCTCTTAATAGTAACAGCAGGAACTATTGCTCTAATGTGGATAGGAGAATTTATTACGGAAAAAGGAATAGGAAATGGAGTTTCTTTAATTATTTTTGGTGGTATTGTTGCCAGTATACCTTCAGCTACCAAGCAATTAATCGCGACCTGGGATGAAACTAAATTATTGACTTATGCCGGTTTTGCTTTGGCTAGCCTTGTTATTATTTACGCTATTATCTTTATTACCGAAGGGCAAAGAAATATCCCTGTTTCCTATGCTAGAAGAATAAGGGGTAATAGAACTTTAGGTGGAAGTAGCACCTATTTGCCCTTGAGAGTTAATCAGGCAGGCGTTATTCCAATAATTTTTGCCATGTCGGTTATGCTTTTTCCGGGAATGATAGCTAATTTTGTTACTTCTTTAAATTTAGAAAAATTACAAACCGTTGCTCAAGCAATTAATGTTTTCTTAAGTAATCAACTTTATTATGGAATTCTTTATTTTGGAATGGTGGTAGCTTTTACTTTTTTCTACACTAAAATTACTTTTGATCCTAAAAAAATTGCTGAGAATTTACAAAAAAACGGAGGTTATGTCCCCGGTATCCGTCCCGGAGGAAAAACAGAATTATATTTAGGTTCAGTTGTTAATAGAATAACCTTAACAGGAGCTTTATTTTTGGGAGCAATAGCAATTTTGCCTTTTATTATGCAATGGGCCACAGGCATCCAGACTCTTTCAATAGGCGGAACCAGCCTTTTAATTGTTGTCTCTGTTGTGATAGAAACGATAAAACAAGTTGAGGGTCAATTGATAATGAGAAGTTACGAGAGAATTTAAAAATACCTAATTTAATTAATTTTAATAAAATTATTATTGTTGCTCTAGAGTATGTCTTTTATAAAAACTGAAGAAGAAATTTCTAAAATGCGAGAAGGAGGCAAGATTCTCAAAGACACCTTAAAAGAACTAGCCAGCAGAGTAAAACCGGGAATTTCTTGTGTTAAAGTTAATGAAATGGCTGGTGAAATTTTAAAAAAGAAGAAAGCTGAACCTTCTTTTTTAAATTATGAAGGCTTTCCGGCTAATCTTTGTATTTCTTTGAATGAAGAAGTGGTACACGGGACTCCAGGAAAAAAAATTATTCAAGAAGGGGACATGGTAAGTCTTGATTTAGGAGTTAAATATAAAGGTCTTTATACAGACGCTACTTTAACTTTTGGTTGTGGTAAAATTTCAGAGACTAAAGAGAGAATGATAAAAGTTTGCCGAAAATGTTTAAATTTGGGGGTAAAAAAGGCAAAAGCAGGAAATAGAGTTGGAGATATTGGAGCTGCTATTCAGGATTGGGCTGAAAAAAATGGTTATTCCGTGGTAAGAACTCTTGTTGGCCATGGAGTAGGGCATAAAGTTCATGAAGATCCTCAAATTCCTAATTATGGGAGAAAAGGTAAGGGAGAAATTTTAAGAGAAAATATGTGTATTGCAATTGAACCAATGATTTGTGAAGGAGCTCCGGAAGTTGTGTTAGCAGAAGACGATTGGACATTTATTCCCAAAGATGGGAAATTGTCTTGTCATTTTGAAGATACTCTGGTTGTGAGAAAAAAAGGAGGAGAACTTTTGACTTAAATGGTAGTAAGAATATTTAGCAATTAGTTATGAATTCTAAAAATTTTTTAGGTATTGATTGGGGGAGTAAACATTATGGTGTAGCTATTTCTCTTGATTTAGCCATGCCTTTGGGATTATTCTCTTTTTCAGGAGATTCGGATGGATTTATTGAAAAAATAGCCAAGCTAGTTGAAGAAAATTCTATTGAAACTATAGTAGTTGGTATCCCTGAATCTAAGGTATTTGGTGAAAAACAAAAGGATAAAATTGAAAATTTTATTCGTGAAATAAAAATTAGACTCCCGAAAGTAGAAATTGAAAAAGCAGATGAAAAAATGACCACCAAGCTAGTTAATCGTTATGCTAGCAAGAGCAAAGAGCACCAAGAAGCAGCTAGAATTATTTTAGAGGATTGGCTTTTTAAAAAAAAGCTTGCTAAATTTAGAGGATAATGTATATTGTAAAAAATGATTTTTCGTTTTTCCAAAGACAGCAAGCCTCTAAGTCTTGCCGAGGATCAAAGAGGAATTAAGTAATTCCTCCATTTGTAGCTGTCTTTTAAAACAGCTTTTTTTATTTAAAGAACAAAAATGTTAACTAGAAAAGATAAAGAATTAACAGTAAAAAGGGTCACTGATGCTCTTAAAAAGGCCAAATCAGTTGTTTTTACTGATTATAAAGGGCTAACAGCCAACGAGGTAAGAGACCTTAGAAAAAAATTGCAAAATGAACAAGCTAGTTATGAAATAATCAAAAAAAGTCTAGTTCAATTGGCTCTTAACAATTCTGAAATTAAAGGAGATGTTAAAAGTCGAAAAGGACCCTTAGCTCTTTCAATTTCTGAACAAGATGAAATTGCCCCTGCTAGAATTATAGCTTCTTTTGCAAAAGAAAAAGAGAATTTGGAAATTGTAGGAGGAGTTCTAGAAAACAAGTATCTTTCAGACAAAGAAATGCTAGCTCTTGCGAAGCTTCCAGGCAAAGAAGGTTTAATTGCTCAAGTTGTGGGCTCTTTAAAGGCTCCTTCTAGTAACTTGGTGGGTGTTTTAAAGGGTTCTCTCCGTCAGTTTATCTATATTTTGAAAGCTATTGAGAAAAAGAGTGCTTAAATTTTTATATTCAATAAATTATTAATTTAAAAAAAATGGCAGAAGAAAAAAACAATGCTTCAGCTCCAGCTAAAGAGGAAAAAGAAAAAAAAGAAGTTGAAGTACCTAAAAAATTTGAAAAGTTAGTAACGGAAATTGAGAAAATGAGTGTTTTGGATCTTTCAGAATTAGTTAAAATTTTGGAAGATAAATTTGGAGTTTCAGCAGCTGCTCCTGTAGCTGTTGCTTCTACAGGTAATACCGGAGAAGGAGAATCAGAAACAGTAGAAAAAGATGCTTTTAATGTTGAATTAGCATCAGCAGGTGATTCCAAAATTGCCGTTATTAAAATAGTAAACGAAATCACTGGAGCGGGATTAAAAGGAGCAAAAGATTTAGTAGATGGAGCTCCCAAAGTAATTAAAGAAAATGTTGCTAAGAAAGAAGCGGAAGAAATGAAGAAAAAGCTAGAAGAAGCCGGAGCTACCGTAGAATTGAAATAAAAAAATCAAAGAATTTTGACCAAAAAACAATAGAGACGGGTTTCAAACCCGTCTCTATTGTTTTTCAAACCCGTCTCTACTATTCTTCCTTTTTTTCTAAATTTACTTTTTCTATTTTTTCTTCTATTTGACTTAATAAATCTTTTGCTTCTTTGTATAAATCAGAAGAAGGTGCAATTTGCTTGGCATAATTTTTTGATTTCTCCAATAATTTTTCTACCTTTTTGTAATCTTTATAGATTAAAGCACTTTCTGCGTCTTCATAGTATTCCATAGCTGATTTCAAAAAATCTTGGTAGTTAGGCTCTATTTTTTTCTCTAAATTCTCTTTTTTGCTAGGATTTTGCATTAAATAAAAAGCACTTCCTGCTAATCCAGCTAAAGAAATTATTATAATTATTAAAAGTGTTTTTTTCATAAAGCTGATTAGAGTTACTCTTTAAAATAGCTATTGTTTTTTTGTTCAATTTGTGGGCTCGGCAGGGATCGAACCTGCGACCGATCGGTTATGAGCCGAGTGCTCTACCACTGAGCTACGAGCCCTTTTTAATTGTTTTGGACTATAGAGGGATAATAACAAAAATACAAATATTTACAATTTTCCAAAAAGCTGGGTTTCAATTTTCTCCAGATCTTCTCTTCTGGCTATTTTTATTTTTAGTTTCTTTAACTTTTTTCTAATTCTCAAAGGAAGTTTAAAGGACTTACGAAAAATTTTTAGTATTTCTTTTGGATCATCATCCCCAGCGATTCTATTGATTGATATTTTACCGCATTTCCGACATTGATGGATCAACATTAATTCTCCAAGATCTTCTTTTTTGTATTTATCAGGCTTAATCCTTTTGAAAGCTAACCCAATAGGTACCATCTCACCTCCACAAGAAGATTTTCTATCGCCGGGAATACTTAGATCAAGGTGGACAGAATAAAGACAGTAAGGGCAGTGGTTGCGGTTTTGGACTCCGGATTTTTTGTTAGAAGTTATTTCTTTTCCGCAGTGACAGCAGGTGAATTTTGA
>CAZTZK010000046.1:0-12719 GCA_964618065.1 uncultured Candidatus Saccharibacteria bacterium
TCTGTTAAAAACTAATAATCCTGCTATTATGATAAAATAAAGCTGAAGGATCTCAGAGTTTTGTTTTTTATGTAAATTCTACCTAGAACGTGAATTGCCAGCCAGAGGCTGGTCGTCCTTCGGACGAGATTCTCACCTCCGCGGGAATGACAGGTCTGTCAGTGAATTAGTTAAATTTTACAGGAATGATATATTACTTTATAAACTTTTCGCCCAGAGGGCGATCAGCCTCTGGCTGATAAATTTCAACTCACTCTTATGTCCGATCTTTTTACCGAAAAATATAATTTCTCGCAAAGAGAAGAAAAATGGAGAAAATTCTGGGAAAAAGAAAAAATGTTTACCTTCAAATATGAAGAGCAGAAACCTCTTTTTACAATTGATACTCCCCCTCCTTATGTCTCAGCGGATCATCTTCACGTAGGTCATATTATGTCTTACGCTCAAGCTGAATTTATTGTTCGCTATAAGAGAATGAGAGGCTACAATGTCTTCTATCCAATGGGCTTTGATGATAATGGACTTCCCACCGAAAGATTTGTTGAGAAAAAATATAAATTAGATAAATCTAAAATAAAACGTTCAGATTTTATAAAAATTTGTCTGAAAGAAACTCAAAAAGGCGCTCAAAATTATAAAAAATTGTGGTGTGATTTAGGGATATCAGTAGATTGGCATAAAACTTACAGTACTATTAGCCCTTTAGCGACTAAAATTTCCCAATGGTCCATTATTGATCTCTATAAAAAAAAGGCTCTCTACAGAAAAAAATCTCCCATACTTTGGTGCCCTCACTGTAAAACAGCTATTGCCCAAGCTGACTTGGAAGATAAAAAAATGAAATCCCAAATGAATTATATCCAATTTAAATTGGGAAATAAAAAAGTTACTATTGCTACCACTAGACCAGAGCTTTTACCTGCTTGCGTAGCCTTGTATGTAAATCCTAAAGACAAAAGGTATCTCCATCTAATTGGGAAAAAGGCTCAGGTTCCTCTTTTTAAAAATCTAGTTCCAATAAAATCAAGTGAAGAAGTTGTAAAGGAAAAAGGAACAGGAATGATGATGGTTTGTACTTGGGGAGATCAAGAAGATCTAGCCAAGTGGAAAATTGATAAATTAGAAACCAGGCCTCTTTTAGAAAAAGACGGGCGGTTGAATAAACTCGGGAAAAAATACAAAGGCTTAAAGATAAAAGTTGCTCGTCAAAAAATTATTGAAGATTTAAAAAAGGGAGGATATTTGATTAAGCAAGAATTAATAGAACACTCTTTAAATGTCCATGAAAGATGTGATACTCCTGTAGAACTCATTCAGAGTAAACAATGGTTCATTAAAATTGCCAATTTAAAGAAAAAATGGCTAGAGTATGGAAAAAAGATAAAGTGGCATCCAGCTACAATGGAAAAGAATTATAACCTATGGGTTAATTCCTTAAAGTGGGACTGGTGTGTTTCCAGACAGCGTTATTATGGGATACCTTTTCCTGTTTGGTATTGCGCTAAATGTAAAACTCCTATTTTCGCAAACGAAAAGGATTTACCGGTTAATCCTATTGAAGATGAACCCCCTCTAAAAAAATGCCCCCATTGCGGTCATAATAAATTTATTCCGGAAACTGATGTTTTAGAAACTTGGGCAACATCTTCTTGTACTCCTTTTTTGCTTAAAGAATTGATTAAAGAAGAAAAGCAAAAAAAGAAATTTTTTCCTGTAAGTCTTCGCCCAAACGCCTTTGAAATCATTAGAACTTGGGATTTTTACTCAATAGTCAAAAGCCATTACCATTTTGGCAAAATACCCTTTAAAAATATTATGATTTCCGGACATGGCCAAGATGAAAAAGGAAGAAAAATATCTAAACGGTTGAACAATTACGTCCCTTCCAATAAGCTCCTTAACGATTGGGGAGCTGACGCTATTAGGTACTGGGCTACTGGAGCTTCCCTGGGGCAAAGCTTAAGATTTAATGCTAAAGAAATAAAAAAAGGCAAAAGAACCGTTACCAAACTTTGGAACGTTGGCAGATTTCTAGCCATTAATTCAGAAAATTATATTTTCAAAAGTAGAAGGATACCAAATAATTTAGAGCATTCTGATTGTTGGATAATTGGAGAACTAAATTTAGCAATTCAAGAAATTACTAAAGCCTTTGATAAATATGACTACGCTAGAGCCAGAAAAAAATTGGACACTTTTTTTTGGTCTAAGTTTGCCGATTATTATATTGAGCTTGTTAAATATCGTTTAAACGGTAATGCAAAAAAATCACGAGAAACTGCGCTTTTTGTTCTTTATACAATTTTCTTTGCTGTTTTAAAAATGTACGCTCCCCTTTTACCTTTTATAACTGAAGAAATTTACCAGATCTTATTTAAAAAAACAGAACGAAAGAAAAGCATTCACTTAAACTCCTGGCCGGAATCTTTAAAAATAAAATGTCAGGTTGATATAAAGGACTTCCAGCAAGCTTTAAATGCCATTTACGAAATTAGAAGGTACAAAACAAGTCAAGGTATATCTTTAGGCTCAGAACTAGCTGAATATTCACTAAAAGAAAAAATCAACCTTAGTAAATACGGAGAACTTATCAAAAATGCGATCAAAGTTAAAAAGATTAATCAAGATTCTGCATGATCTTGATTATCCCTAATAAATTAGCTATACTTTAAAAAGTTTTCTAGATAAAATAAGTATTTAAACTTTAAAGATCATCTTATTATGACTAAATCAAAAAAATCTTTTCTCCAAAAATTAATTGGAAAAGAAGAACCTGAGGAGGAAGTTAATTATGAAACTAATTTAGAAAATAGTGGAATGAATCAAAAAGTAAATATTCAAGGCGATTCAAGCTATATTCCTAGAGAGCAAGAGAGCGCAGGAAGACAGTTTATTCAACAAGGATCAGAAACCCAAGGCAATAATGAATGGGTAGCTGATCAAGAAGGTCAATTAACCATTGACGTTTACCAAACAGAAACTGACATTGTTATTAAATCAACAATTGCAGGAGTAAAGCCAGAAGACTTAGATGTTCAAATTAATAATGATATGGTGACTATTAAAGGAGAAAGAAAACAAGACGAAGAAGTAAGAGAAGAAGATTTCTATTACCAAGAATGTTATTGGGGAGCATTTTCAAGATCTATTATTCTTCCCGTAGATGTTCAAGCCAATAAAGCAGAAGCTACTATGAAAAATGGAATCCTAACAATAAGGCTTCCCAAAGCAGATTCTGCTCAAGCAAGAAAAATTCAAGTAAGAGGTTTCTAAATAAATGTGTTTAAAAAAAATTTAAAATCAATAAAAATATTTCCTAGAACTAAAAAAGATAAAAAGAATTTATTTTCTTTAATAGGAGTTTTAATTTTACTCTTAGTTTTTTTTGTTTTTTTCAATCTTTATTACGCTTATCAAAATAGATTTTACCCTCGAATTTTTGTAGATGGAATTAATCTTGGATCTTTAACTAAAAATGAAGCTCAACAGTTATTAAACAAAAAGGTAGGCTCATTAGAAAATGAGGAAATTATCTTTAAAAGAGAAGAAAAAAATATTAAAACGTCTCTTCCAAAATTGGGAATTAAAATTAATCAAGAAAGAACTATCTCTTCAGCTTACAATATTGGAAGATCAACTAACGCTTTAAGCAACTTTTGGATTTTGACGAAAAGTTTCTTTCAAGATTTTGAATCACCATTTTATTTTGAAATAGAAGAAAATAAACTAAATAATTTTATCACGCAAAATCTTGAATCTTTAGAAAGAATACCCCAAGACGCCCAGATAATTTATAAAAATAATAATTTTGAGGTTACTCCATCTAAAGAAGGCTGGGGCGTTGATCATTCTTCGGTTATTATCCAAATTATTGAAGCAATTAGTGATTCTAAAAAAAATACTATTGAACCCCTAGCTGAAATTGAAAAAAGACCTAAAATAATTCAAGAAAGGGCTTTAGAAATAAGAGATAAAGCCAATGATCTTTTAGAAAAAACAGCTAATTTTAATGCTGGAAATAAATATTGGAGTGCTGATAAAAATACAATAGCTAATTTTTTAATTTTTAAAGAGGCTCCTTGCACTGACTTTGAAAACGACGTTGTTTTTTCGGAAGATAATGAAAAAGAAAATATTATAAGCTGTGCTTATCATTCCAAAGGTGTTGAATTTGAAAATATTAAAGAAAATTATTGCTTAGGAATAGCTTTCAATAGAGAAAAAATTAAAGATTACTTGGAAATTTTAGCTCCAGGGATAGAGCAAGAGGGAGTTAATGCTAATCTAGGATTCCGAGATGGTAAAATGATTATCGTAAATGAGAGCCAAGATCAAATAAGCCTTGATATAGAGAAAAGTATTTTTCTTCTAGCTGAAGGGATATTAAATGGTAATGATCCAGTAGAATTAGCTGTTAATAGAGAAAAAGCTCTTATTTCTCAAGATAATCTAGAAGAGTTAGGTATAGAAACCTTGATTGGACAAGGTAATTCTGATTTTTCCGGATCACCTAAAAATAGAAGACATAATATCGCCGTTGGAGCTTCTAAATTTAATGGAGTATTGGTAAAACCAAACGAAATTTTTTCTTTTTTGGAAATACTAGGACCAGTGAACGCTTCTACTGGCTATCTTCCTGAATTAGTTATAAAATTAGATAAAACTATTCCCGAATATGGAGGAGGAATGTGCCAGGTTTCAACCACAGCTTTTAGGGGAGCTGTTAATTCCGGTTTTGAAATAATTGAAAGAGTAAATCACGCTTATCCTGTTCAATATTATTCTCCTCAAGGAACAGATGCTACTGTTTATATTCCCAGTCCGGATCTAAAATTTTTGAATAATACTCCGGCTCACGTTTTAATCCAAACAAAAATCACTGGTAACATTTTAACTTTTGAATTTTACGGAACAAACGATGAACGAAAAGTAAAAACCAGCGGTCCCACTATTTATGATAGAAAGCCGGATGGATCTATGAGGGCTAAGTGGATTCAAAAAGTTTATCGTGCTGACGGTAATTTGCTATTTGAAAAAGAATTTTTAAGTAAATACGATTCTCCTAGCAAATATCCTCATCCTGGTGAAGAAGATGAAGAGGAAGATAAGAAAAAGAAGAAAAAGAAAGATTAAGTATAATTATTTCTATTAATATAAAAATATAAAAAAATGGAGACTTTAAAAAAACACGCTAACTATCTGGCAGTTCTGATCTTAGCAATTATGTTCTTTTTAGCATTGGGAAGTATGAAGAATGATTCAGCTATTCGCGACGAAATGCCTCACATTGTAGCTGGTTATTCTTATCTTACTAAGTTTGATTATCGTATAAACCCGGAGCATCCTCCTTTGGTAAAACAGCTTTCCGCTCTACCGTTATTATTTTTAAATTTAAATTTTCCTGCCGAAGATCCCGCTTGGAAAGATAATGTTAATGATCAATGGACACTAGGAAATATTTTCCTTTACCATTCAGGTAATGACGCTGATAAAATGCTATTTTGGGGCAGAATTCCTATCGTAATCTTAATGTTAATTACCGGTTGGATTATTTTTAAGTGGACTAACGAAATATTTAAAAATAAAGTAGCAGGATTAATAAGTCTTACTCTTTTTGCCATATCTCCTAATATAATTGCTCACGGACGTTTTATAACTACCGATATGGGAGTAACTGCTTTTTCTGTTTTTGCTCTTTATTCTTGGTGGAGATTTTTAAAAGATCCCTCCGGAAAAAAATTTATCGTAGCTTCTCTTTTACAGGCCGGGCTTCATCTAGCTAAGTTTTCCAGTCCCCTCTTTCTCCCGATAATTGGCTTAATGGCAATTATTGCTATTTTTTATCAAAAACCAAAATGGAGTTTAGCTAAAAAAGCAAAATTATACATAGGAGCAACTGTTTTAGCTACTATTATTGCTTATGTCGTTGTAGGAGTTTGGTACCAAGTGTGCACTTTTAAAATGCCGTTGGAAGTTCAGCAAAATTTAATTGAAGACTCAATTGCCGATAGTGACTTTAGAAACGCCGGTTTAGCTACTAAGCTTACTAAAATGACTGAATTCTATCCACTAAGACCTTACGCCCAATACTTGCTTGGCTTTGTAATGGTGGCCGCTCATGCTTCTTACGGTCATTCTACTTACTTTATGGGAGAGACTGGCCAAAATTGGCCTGAATACTATTTTGTTGCTTATTTACTCAAGGAACCTCTAGCTTCTCAAATATTATTCGTTTCTGCTTTTTTAATTTTAGTTAGCGTCTTGCTTACCTTTCTAACGTCTGGACAAAAAAGAAAGAAATTAGAAGAGGGTTTAAAGAAATACAGTATTTTGATTCCATTTGGAATTTTAATTTTACTCTATATGATAATGGGGATGAAAGCTAAGCTTCAATTAGGCATTCGTTATATCGTTCCAATTTTCCCCTATTTCTATATTATGGTTGGCGGAATTATAGTTTTTCAACTAAATCAATGGAAAGGGAAAAAGATTTTATCCAGAGTAGGCTGGGGACTCGTCTCTTTGTTAATCGTTTGGCTTTTTTGGGCTAACCTTAAAACCTACCCTTATTATTTAGCCTACTTTAACGAAATTATTGGAGGACCTCAAAATGGTTGGCAGTATTTAGTAGATTCAAATATAGACTGGGGACAAGATTTACGACGTTTAAAAAAGTACCTGGATGACAATAATATTCAGGAAATTAAAATTGATTATTTTGGAGGAGGAGACGTAAGTTATTATTTGGGAGAAAAAGACTACGAACTGTGGGGCTTTGACAAAGGAGCTACCACAGGATGGTTAGCAGTTTCTATAAATGCTATTCAGTGGAATTCTTCCAATCAAGGAGATCAGAAAAGTTATCATTGGCTTACCGATAATCACGAACCGATAGAAAGAGTAGGCCATTCTATTTTTCTTTACTATCTACCCGAGAAGTAAAAGGGTGGAGAATAAAATTATTTTTCTTTTTGATTTTTCTCTGCTTTCTCTTTCTCTTTTTGTTGTTTTTTCAAAACTTCACAATCGTCAAAAAGTTTATAATAAACTTTATTGTTGATTCTAAGGTCTATATATTCAAGACAAATTCTGTTTTCAGGCTTTATTTCTTTTTCTAAAATAATTCTCAAGGCTTCTGCGTTAGTGGCAAGAGGAATCTCAGTATTAAAAAGGATTAACCATTTTTCAGCAGTTTTTCCTTTTATTTCAGAAGCTGAAGGCAAAGGAGTATAAAGTTCTGTTATTTCAACTTTACTGTTCTTATTTATAAAATTTCTAACATTCTTAATAAAATTAAGATGCTCTTTGTTGTTTAGACCTTTGCCTATTTCTATCTTACTATTAGATTCATCATAGACTATTTCCAGATTGGAACCGAATTGGGAAAGATCCCCAAAAGAGATTTTTTCCAAAGCTACACCATTTTCATCCAAAGAAATACAATCTTCTTGTCCACAAATTAAGACTGTACTATTTTTTTTCTTAAGACCTATTTCTAATTTACCAAAAAGATTCTTTTTAACCTCTACAGATTCAAAAATTTTAAAATCTTCCAGAATAGTATTAGTGATTTTACTTTTTTTTAAGAAAAAATAATGATTTCCAGGAAAAAATCCTAAATGTTTTTTATCCATAAGAGAGTAAACCTTTTCTCTTATAGCTTCTTCTTCATCTCTAAGGTCGCCCTTTAAAACAATTTCGTCTGCTCTCAACAAAGGAGAGAAAAAGATTAAATAACCTAGCCCCAATCCAATCAAAATAATAGAAAAACGATAGACTAAAAGGGCTAGTTTAAGTTTACGCCTGGAGACTCTTAAACTTTTAGTACACAAATCTATTTTGGGTTTTCTTTTAAAACGTATTTTTCTACGATTGAGAGGCCTTCTTTGAGAAGAAGTAAACCTTCTTTTTTTTCTCAAAAAAAATATTCTAGATCTAAGAAATTTAAACATGCAATTATTCTTTTTTAGCTATTTTTTCTTTACCAACAAAATCTTGCAGAACCTCAGGAATTTTAATGCTTCCATCTTTTTGCTGATAGTTTTCCATAATAGAAATGAGAACTCTTGGACTAGCTAAAGCGGTATTATTTAATAAATAAACATATTTTTTTTCTCCCTTATTGTTTTTATATTTGATTTGCAACCTTCTAGATTGCCAATCAAGAAGGTTGGAAGCCGAACCTGTTTCTCCATAACCGTCACGACTGGGCATCCAAGCTTCTAAATCATACATTTTATATTTTCCCACTCCCATATCTCCAGTACAGATTTGTAATTGACGGTAAGGAAGTTTTAAGTCTTCGTGAAGCTCTTTAGAAATACCAACCATTTCCTGATGCATTTTTTCTGCTTCTTTTATTTCAGCTTTGGAGAAACAAACTTGTTCCACTTTCATAAATTCATGAACCCGATAGATTCCTTTAGTATCTTTTCCATAACTTCCTATTTCAGAACGGTAACATTGAGAAAGCCCACAAATTTTAAGAGGAAGTTTTTCTTCCGGAAGTGTTTCTCCTGCATAATAAGCTAATAATGAGGGCTCTGCGGTTCCCACTAAGAATTTATCTTCTTTTCCAATCTTTCCATCGGCCAATTTATCTCTATTATATATTTTATAGACTTCGTCAATTTCAGAATTATAATTTCGTCCTCCAAAAAAACCACTACCAAAAAGAGCAAAGCTGCGAACTAAAGTGGGGGGAATCATAGGAGTGAATCCTTTAGCTATAAGTTTTTTTAGAGCATAAAACATCACGCCTAAATGGAGAAGCACCCCTTCGTTTTTTAAATAATATCCTCTGTACCCAGAAATTTTTACTCCCCTTTTGCAATCAATCAAATCTAGATCTTCTCCCAGCTCTAAGTAGCTTTTAGCTTTAAAATCAAATTGAGGAATTTTCCCCCAGCTAAAAATTTCAACATTATTCTTCTCGTCTTTACCAATTGGAGTATCCTCCGAAGGAATTTGAGGAACTTTTGTCATTAAATCGAAAAACTTTTTCTCCAAAACTTTATACATTTCTTCTTTTTCTTTGGCAATTGCTTTAAGCTTTTTCCCCTCATTTATGCTAGAGGAAGTTGGTTTTTTACCTTGAGAAAGTTTTGCTAGTTTATTTCTTTCCCTTTGAATTTCTTCAATTTCATTTTGAAGCTTTTTCTTTTCTTGATCTATCTGTAATAATTTTTCAATATCAATTTCCACATTCTTATTTTTAGCAGCTTCTTTTACTCTACGAGCGTTTTTGCGAATGTAATTTATATCTAACATAAGTTTTAATTCTATTTAAAAAATTAACTAAAGACTATTTTACCTTGTTTCTCAGCTACTTTAATTTGTTGCCCTGTTTTTACTTTTCCCTTAATAATAGCTAGCGCCAAAGGATTCAACAGTTCATTTTGGATAGTTCTTTTCAAAGGACGAGCTCCAAAAACAGGATCATATCCTTTTTTAGCTAAATATTTCTGGGCTTTTTGAGTTAGCTTAATCCCAATCTTTTTTTCTCTTAAAGTTGCTTGAACTTGATTGATTTGTAAGTCTACAATAGCCTCAATATCTTTTTCCCGCAATGAGTGAAAGACAATTATTTCATCTAAGCGATTGATAAATTCCGGTCTAAAATTTTCTCTCAGAATTTCCATTATTTTATCTTGCATTTCTTTTTGAGAAAGAATATTTTTGCTTTTTCCTTCTCCAAATCCAAGACTACCGGCAGAAATGATTTCACTTCCAAGATTCGAGGTAAGAATTATTAAGGAATTTTTAAAACTAACAATTCTTCCTTTGGCATCGGTTAATCTCCCGTCATCCATTATTTGGAGCAAAATATTAAATACATCGGGATGAGCTTTTTCAATCTCATCAAAAAGAATAACAGCATAAGGCTTCCGTCTAACGATTTCAGTTAACTGCCCTCCTTCTTCATAACCTACATAACCTGGAGGAGAGCCTATCATTTTTGCCACAGAGTGTTTTTCCATGTATTCACTCATATCTAATCTTACTAAAGCGTTTTCTTCATTAAAAATAAATTCTGTAAGAGCTTTAGCTAGCTCCGTTTTACCTACTCCGGTTGGTCCCAAAAAAAGAAATGAACCTAAGGGTTGATTTTTTGGAGAAATGCCAGCTCTCGCTCTTCTTAAAGCATTGGAAACAGCTTTTACTGCTTCTTTTTGGCCAACAACTCTTTTGCTTAATTCTTTTTCCGCTCTTGCTAGTTTTGAAGCTTCTTCTTCTAACATTCTAGCAACTGGAATTCCTGTCCATTGAGATACTACTCGCGCGATGTCTTCTTCAGTAACTTCTTCTTTTAATATTCCTGCCTTACCTTGCATTTTATCAAGTTTAGTTTGGCTGTTTTTAATTTCTTTTTCTAACTGGGGGATTTTACCGTAGCGAATTTCTGCTGTTTTCCCTAAATTACCATCTCTTTCGGCTGAATCAGCTTGTGTTCTCAATTGCTCTATTTCCCTCTTCTTAGATTTTAAAGTATTTATTACTTCTTTCTCCGCTTTCCATTGGGCTTCAATAGAATTCTTTTTTTCGTTAAGATTAGAGATTTCTTTTTCAATCTTGTGAAGTCTGGCTTTAGATTGAGGATCTTTTTCTTTTTTTAATGCTCTTTTTTCAATTTCATCTCTCATAATTTTACGTTTCAGATTATCCAGTTCGGTAGGCATAGAATCAATTTCCATTTTTAGAGTAGAAGCGGCTTCATCAATTAAATCAACGGCTTTATCAGGAAGAAAACGGTCATTGATATAACGACTTGAGAGGTTAGCTGCAGTTACAACAGCTGGATCAGTAA
Source organism: uncultured Candidatus Saccharibacteria bacterium (assembly GCA_964618065.1). GTDB lineage: Bacteria > Patescibacteriota > Minisyncoccia > CAIUEV01 > JAHKAQ01 > M55B174. The sequence goes on from CAZTZK010000046.1 coordinate 10,808, forward strand.
TTCTAACTCCATGAAAAGCTTCATATTTACTCTTTATCCCTCTTAAAATAGCAATTGTATCCTCTACACTTGGCTCTTTTACCATTACTGGCTGAAAACGCCTTTCTAGAGCAGTGTCTTTCTCAATATGTTTTTGATACTCTTTTAAAGTAGTTGCTCCAACAGTTCTTAATTTTCCTCTTGCTAAAGCGGGTTTTAAAAGATTGGCTGCATCCATTGCTCCATCAGTAGATCCTGCTCCCACAACAGTATGAAGCTCGTCAATAAAAAGAATTACTTTGCCTTCCAAAGATTCAACTTCTTTGATTACTGCTTTTAAGCGATCTTCAAATTCACCTCTAAATTTTGAACCAGCTAATAAAGATCCTAAATCCAAAGTAATTATTTCTTTATCTTTTAAATTCTCAGGAATATCTCCTTTCACAATTCGCTGAGCTAATCCTTCAATAATAGCTGTTTTGCCAGTCCCTGCTTCTCCAATCAAAACAGGATTATTTTTAGTTCTTCTGGTAAGCACTTGAATAACTCTTCTAATTTCCGTATCTCTTCCAATTACTGGATCCAATTGATCCTCTTTAGCCAATTTAGTTAAATTCTGTCCATATTTTTCTAAAACTTGATACTTTGATTCAGGATTAAAAGAATTAGCATGTCCAGATCCCCTAACCTCTTTTAAAATTTTAAGAATAGCATTATATTCTAGACCGAATTCTAAAAATATCTGAGATACCTCTGAAGACATTTCAGAAATTGCCAGGAGAAGATGTTCCGTGCTGACATATTCATCTTTTAATTTCTCCATCTCTTTTTGAGCCATATCTAACAATTTACCTAATTCTTGGCTAATAAAAAGTTGCTCTGGAGAAATTTCAGCTAAACGAGGAGCCTTGTCTAAAACTTTTTCTAATTTTTCTTTTAACTTTAATTCATCAACTCCAATTTTTTTTAAAATAACCGGAACAATGCTTTGAGATTGATCAATTAATTTTAAAGCTAAATGAACAACATCTATTTGTTGCTGTTTATTTTGTAGAGCAAGTTTTTGAGCTTCCTCTAAAACTTCTTGAGATTTTTGAGTAAATTTATCAGTATCCATATTAATATTTTAAAAACCAAAAATAAATTAATAAAATATTACCAGGCTTTTATTTTTTTCTTGATTACTTCCTTGATAAAATTAAAAGTAGCATTTTTAATTCTGGGGAATCTTTGTGGCTCAAGATAAAATCTAAAAAGCCATTCCATTCCTCTTTTTCTCATCCATTTAGGAGCTCTCCTCTTCTTTTTAGCTAAAAAATCAAGGGCTCCCCCCACTCCCACTGCCAATTTTACACTTGGCATTTTATCCATATTAGAAAAAATCCACTCTTCTTGTTTAGGAGCACCAAAACCAACAATTAAGATGTCTGGTTTTAAACTATTGATAGCTTTTCTAAATTTTTCCCCTGCATCTTCCTGATTTAAACTTCCTCCACGACTTCCTACAATTAGAGCGCCCGGATGTTTTTTTTCTAATTCATTTTTAGCAGAAGCGGCTATTCCTTTTTTTCCTCCTAAAATATAAGCCGAATATTCTCCTTCGCCAGTCAAACGAATTAATTCTCCTAATAAAAAAACTCCGGTAATTCTTTGAACTATTTCTGTTTTTAAAAAAGGAGGATAAAAAATAATAGCTAATAAACTGTAAAAAGCTTGCCAGAGGACAATAAACTTATAATATCTTACTCTATTCACCCTGCTTAGTTGAGCTTCATTAACTTTAATACTTAAATATTTAGCTGCCCATAAAATCCCAATTCCATCAGCCAGGTTTAAATCTGTATATTTTAAAATATTACGAAAACGTTTATTTTTTTGAGCTTCTATAATAAATTCTGCATTAACGGTAGCCAAAAAATGCTGATCGCCATCT
>CAZTZK010000047.1:0-16982 GCA_964618065.1 uncultured Candidatus Saccharibacteria bacterium
AAATAAATTTAGAACTATCTCTCGACCAATGTAGATTGCAGGTATCTCGTAAAATACGAGAAAGCAATCAAGATTTTCTCCATAGAAAGGAGGTGATCCATCCGCAGATTCCCCTACGGATACCTTGTTACGACTTCACCCCTATCGCTGATCTGTCCGTGATGCCGTTTAAAAACGACGCTTCAGGACTTACCAACTCTCTTGGTGTGACGGGCGATTTTCTGTCAGAAACTTGACATTGAAGTTCCCATCGTACCTGCGGATTTCCCGCATACGACGAGTTCTAATGCATTTTCGTCTTTAGAAGAAATATTTCCTCTAAACCATTTTGAGTTAAGTGCTCTTTCCTTTCAACTTTTTCCATTATTTCACAGAAGATTTTAAAATCATAAACCTTTGATCTCAATTTTAATCTATGTTTTTTAAAAAAAGGTATTATAATCTTCTGTAAATCTTTTCTTGCTGCTACTTCGTATCGATAACAATTTCTATGGTTGATTCTTCTGTCTCTTTGAAAATAAACATTTCCACAACCAAAAAATTCCTTCAGTTTATAGAGAATCTCTTTATCTTTATCTATAAGCTTAAGATAGAATCTTGGTTCCACCTTGGATCGACGCTTTATTTTTTTCAATAGATAGGGATTTTTTACATGAACCGTAAAACTTCCTTCTCCATCTACCAATCCAAGAATATAATTGAAATTTATTTTCTTCATAGTATTAGAATGAGCCCTTCATTCCAGCATAGTGCTGAAAGTTACTATGGCTCAGCTGACTTCTTACGTTGCTTAGGTTTCTTTACCCGCCCAAATTTTTTGATTCTATTCCTCATTATATTTTTTCTGCTTAAAATATAACCAAAAAACTTGAGCAGGACAACGCAAGATCTCCCAGGGTTATTTAATATTCTATTCCCTGCATTCAGATAGACATTTTTAGTGTATTTTCCCCATGCTCACCGCCCAATCAAGGGTCAATACTGCCTGTGAAAATATCTGACTGCAGTTTACTTTAAGATCCTTCAGCCTTAACCTCGCGGTTTAAGGCCTATCTTTCCATTACGCTCTGTGACGAACAGAGGGAGAGATTTTAACTCTCTAGATTATTAAACTGCCTGGCGCTTTTATTGTGAGTACAAGATCCGGGAACATATTCACCGTGACGTGGCTGATTCACGATTACTAGCGATTCCAGCTTCATGAAGGCGAGTTGCAGCCTTCAATCCGAACTAGGACAAACTTTAGAGGATTAGCTCCGTCTTACGACTTGGCTACCCTTTGTATTTGCCATTGTAGCGCCCGTGTCGCCCAGGACATAAGGGCCATGCTGATTTGACGTCATCCCTACCTTCCTCTCGGTTAACCCGAGCAGTATCATGTGAGAAATTTAACACATGACAAGGGTTGCGCTCGTTTCCCGACTTAACGGAACACTTCACAGCACGAGCTGACGACAACCATGCAGCACCTGTCACCACGCCCGAAGGAAACTTTATTTCTAAAGCTATCGTGGGATGTCAAGCCCTGGTAAGGTTCCACGCTTAGACTCGAATTAAACCGGACGCTCCACCGCTTGTGCGGATCCCCGTCTATTCCTTTGAGTTTTAGCCTTGCGGCCGTACTTCCCAGGCGGAGTGCTTATCGCGTTAGCTGCGACACTCAGGGGGTCGAAGCCCTAAATATCTAGCACTCATCGTTTACAGCGTGGACTACATGGGTATCTAATCCATTTTGCTCCCCACGCTTTCGTCCCTCAGGGTCAGCAATACCCCAGTGTTATGCCTTCGCCTTTGGTATTCCCCATGATCTCAGCGGATTTCACTCCTACACCATGAGTTCTAAACACCTCTGGTATGCTCCAGCTTGTTAGTTTTTCAAGCCAACTCAAGGTTGAGCCTTAAGATTTTACTTGAAACCCTTCAAGCCCCCTACGGACCCTTTACGCCCAATAAATCCGGACAACGCTCGAGGTCTCTGTATCACCGCTGCTGCTGGCACAGAGTTAGCAACCTCTTATTCGAAAGGATACTGTCATGTGCCCAAGTTTTTTGATTCCATTAATTAAAAAATAATGAAAGATAAAATCAAAAAAGTTGGGCACATTCATCTCCTACAAAAGCGGTTTACAACCCGAAGGCCTTCATCCCGCACGCAACGTCGCTCCATCAGGGTTTCCCCCATTGTGGAAGATTCTCGACTGCAGCCACCCGTAGGTGTTTGGCCAGTATTTCAGTGCCAATGTTGGGAATCGCGCTCTCACGCTCCCTAACCGTCATAGCCTTGGTAGGCCATTACCCTACCAACAAGCTGATAGTACGCGAGCTCCTCCTAAAGCGCCCGAAGGCTTTATTCCGAAGAACATATTTGGTATTATCTCGGATTTCTCCGAGTTATCCCAAACTTTAGGGTAGATTCTCACGCATTACTAACCCGTTTGCCATGCGCCCGAAGCGCATTCGACTTGCATGCCTTATCCACGTTGCCAGCGTTTGTCCTGAGCCAGGATCAAACTCTCTAAAAAAAATAGTTGGGTAACCGTACAAAATTAGAATTGTACAATTATCTTTACTCTAAATTGTTAAAGGGCATTAATTTAAGCACCGCTTGACTATTATATTGCCCAGCGGTTTATTTAATATAGATAAAGGAAACGTAACTGTCAAATTTTAAATTATTTTTGTTAAAGCAGGATAGAAAAGTCCTACCCCCTAGCAATGTAGAAATATTCTCCAGATTGCTTTGACAATTTGAAATTATTTTTCTAGAACAGAAATTTTTTTTATTTTAAAGATGCCATGATTAAATAATCTCCGGATTTCAAAGTTCTATTAAAAAATATTTGTATTTAACGGCTCCAAAAAAAATTAAGTGTTTCCTTTATTTTCCCCTCTCCAGACTGTTCCCATCAAAAGTGACCAGACTCCCCCTAGCAAAAATATTGTTTGCCAGTTTGCCTCAAAATAAACATCCCAAAGGAGGACAAGAGATAATAAAATAATTCTTCCTAAATTCATTGATTGAGAAAAAAAGGTTACGTATTTTAAATTTCCATAAATGCCCGCCCGGCGGTACATAGCTGGAACTATACCTATATCTAAACCTCGGCCACTCAGACCAGTCACAACTTTTATTAAAAGAATTTGCCACCAACCAATAGCAAATATTCTCAAAGGCCAAGAAACCGCATAAATAATTAAAGCGGTAAAATAAGAAGATTTGTTTCTGTCAAAGCTACATTTGTCGTAAGCATGCCCAATATAAACAGAATAAGCAGCGATTAATAAAGCTATCGCTCCATTCAGAATTCCCATCAAAGAAAAATTATCTTTCAACATAATCGCTACAAAAATCAGCCAAAAAGTTTTTGAAATTACATCTACTCCGTAACCCAGATAAGCCAAAAAATAATTATGCTTATAGGTTTTATAAGAGGTTAACAATCTTCTGAAAGTCTTAAAATAGGAAAATTTTGAAGGAGTAAATTTTTCTTTTGTAGAAAGCATAGGTACACAAGAAAGCATGATAACTAAGCTAGCAATAATAAAAAGAACTTGAAAACCAAAAAAATATAAAACAATTCCTCCAATGACTGGAGATAAAATAGCAAAGATATCGTTAATAAAATTTAACCCTGAATATTGACCCCCTCTTACCCTGTCGTCGCCATAATGGGCAAAGTTTGTGTGGTAAGATATCCAATAAAGGGCTAAAGAACAAGCCGATAAAAAAGGAAGAATAAAAAATAAATAGTGATAATTAATTGCAAAAGTTAATAAATAAAGATAAATAATCTGCAGAGGTAAAGAGAGAGACATCGTTTTCTCAAAACCAAACCTGGCAACTATTTTCCCCGCCAAAGGTATAAAAAAGAAACGGACAAGATAAACTGCTATATAATAAAGTGCCGTCCACTTAATTTCCTCTCCGAATATTTTATAAATATAAACCGGCTCAAAAAGACGAATCAGCCCTACTCCAAGATTACGAATTAGAACAGAAAGATATTGTTCTGATAACTCTCTAGAGAGATTAGGAAAAATTTTAAGCCTCCGAAAAAGACTAAAAATAGAAAACATATTTTTAAAAAATTATTTTTATTCTTTATTATTCTTCCCAGGCCTTCAAGAAACCTAATAACTTTTGGGGGTTCATAACACCTAAACGTATAATATGAGGTTTTTCTCCGGTCAAATCAATAACCGTTGAAGCTAAAGGCTTTTTGCCATTATTGTTTAAAATCCCGGCATTTATTACTAAATCCGGCCGAGGGAATCTTCTTTGAAATTTTTTAATAATTGCATCACCTTCAATCTCTGGATTTTCTCCTGACAAATTAACACTGGTCGTCACATAAAGATCGTGGAATTTCTTAGAGATTTCTTCGGTTAAAAAATAATCCGGGATGCGAATACCTAAATTTTTGTTTTTCCCTGTTAGTTCTTTTGAAAGATTATTTTTACTCTTTAGAATAACTGTAAATTTACCTGGGAAAAGCTTGGTTAGGAAAAGTTCTTTTTGCTTTTCAAGAATAGCATATTTCTTAACCATTGCTAGATCTTGAGCTACCACTGAAAAAGGTTTTTCTTCTTCACGCATCTTCAAACGTCTAATTGCTCTTAAGGATTCTTCATTTCTAGCATCGCAACCAAAACCGTAAACAGTATCGGTAGGATAAACAATCACCTTGCCTGCCTTTAAATAAGAAACGGCAATTCTTGCTGCTTCAGAAAAATCTTTCTTCTTTTTTATTTGAAAAATTTCCATAGACTGCAAATTCTAATAAAAAATAAGCAATTTGCTATTATTTTAATAATTTGAACAAATTTAGTAATATTTAGTGAATTGCCCTTGACAAAAATCATTAAAAGTGTATAGTGTAAATAATAACTTTTTTCATCTCTTGAAGAAAGGAGAAAGAGCCGAAGACATTGATCTTCGAAAAATTAACCTCTTTCTCCTTTCTCCTCCAAAAACTTTGAAAAAAGTTTTTTTTATTTTAAAGTAAGATTTAATTATTTTTACTAAAAAGTCTCTGTGCTTTTTTAAAATCTTCCAAAGTATTTATTTGCAAGTAGATTCCTTTTGTCTTTTCTACAATAACTTCATGGGATCTAGCAATTACTGCCAATGTCTGAGGAAGTCCATACTCCTTACTCTCTTTATTTATTAAAACCGGCTTAGTCTTAAAAAATAAACGAGTAAGCTTATAGGCTCCAGTATTAAATAAATATTCGTTAAGTTTTACTTTAGGGTAATCCACAATTTCAGTTAATCTTTGCCTCTTATCTACCATAACTTGTCCTCCACTAGGTACTCCACTTTTTTCCGCAGCTAAAAGAGCTAGGGGGTGCTTAATAATCCTCTTAAGATCTTCTCGGCTATAGATATCATCCCCGCAGAGCACAAGAAAATCATCTTTTAAAACAGAAGAACACTGCCAAAGAGCTTTAGCTGTTCCATCCAATTTTTCATGCACTATATAGATTACCTTCCTCTTACCTATAGCACTTCCGTATTTCTTTCTAATTTTTTCTTGATGATAATTAACGACAAAAATAATTTCATCTATTTCTTGAGGTAGGGCCTCAATTGTTTTGTCTACTATTGAAACACCCGGCATAATTTCTAGAAGTGGTTTAGGGAAATTATTAGATAAAGGTCTAATACGTGTCCCTTTACCGGCAGCTAAAATTACAACTTGCATGATCTAATAATTAAAAATTAAGATTATTCAATAAAAATACTAGTTAAAAAATAATTTCTATAAACTCTATTAATAAAGAACTAGGCTCCGTCTAAAGCTTGGTTTACCAGAAGATCAGCTTCCTTATTCATCTCTCTCCTTACATGTTTAAACTCAACTTCTTTAAAATCAAGAGTTAAATTCCAAAGTTCTATAAAAAATTTGTGAAGACCCGATTCTTTAATTTTATACTGCCCGTTTAATTGTTTAACTATTAACTCACTATCTAAAAAACATTCTAATCTAGCATTTTTAGCTCTAGTTTTACCCAAAATCTGTTTTACTTTTTTTAATCCACCAATTATGGCTTGGTACTCGGCTACATTATTAGTCGCCTTTCCAATCTTCTCTGAAAGTTTAAAAATATTGCCGTTTATTTCCATTACAGCTCCGATAGCTGCTGGACCGGGGTTACCTCTGGCTCCTCCATCAGAATGAACTATGATTTTGTCTTCCATGATAAAAAATTTATCAAGTTAGTAAAATTCGTAAAATAATAAAATTTTGTTTTTTAATTTTATTATTTTAGGAACTTTTGACTTTTAAGTCTATCATTTTGAATTCTAAAGAATCGTTGCCATTAAAATGATTAACAACTAAATTAAAAACGATGTCTACAAAATCTCCAACTTTTACTTTTCCGTTAAAATTTTCAAAATTAAAACCAATACAAGCAAAATATTTTAAGGAACCTACTTTATCCTTTTGGCGACAGACTAACATTTTTAAATGCTTTTTACTCTGACCAACAAATTTTGCCTGACATACTTGAACATTTTTAATCAAAAAAACTGGTTCTTGATTTTCAGCTCCATAGGGTTCTAGAGCTTTTAATTCCTCTCTTAATGTTTCTCCTATTTCATTAAATTGTAATTCGTAATCAATTTTTAATTCCGCTTTTAGATCTTTTTCGTCTATTTCCTCCTCTGCAATTTTTTCCAAACTTTTCTTAAATTTTTCAAGATTTTTTTGTTCAACTGTAAATCCTGCTGCCTGCTTATGCCCTCCAAATTCAACTAATAAATTTTCCAGTCTCTCTAAAGTTTTTACAATATTGAATTTTTCTATACTCCTAGCAGAGCCACGAATATAATTACCATTTTTTCCATAAACTAAAGCGGGGCAATTAAATTTATCACAAAGTCTACCAGCCGCCAAACCCACTATCCCAAGCGGCCAACTGTCCTTGCCTGCGATAATAATTTTTTTTCCGGAGAAATCCAAGCTCTCTGCTTCTTGCAAAATTTTTGTAGTTGAACTTCTGCGGTTTTTATTTTGGGTTTCTAATTGATTCGCTAAATTTTTAGCTAAATTTTTGCTCTCTTCGTTTAAAAGGATGTAGGCCTTATTAGCATGATCCATTCTCCCAGCAGCATTTATTCTAGGGGCAATTTGAAAAGCAACAGTTTCTGCTTTTATTGGCTTTTCGCCATTCGTTAAAATTTTAGCATTTTCCATTAAAAGTTTTAGTCCTGGCCTTCTAGTTTTACTCAAAACAATTAGACCATACTTAACTAAAACTCTATTTTCTCCCCGAAGAGGAACCATGTCGGCAATAGTTCCAATAGCTACTAAATCAAGTAACCATTTTTCAAATCCAATTGAGAATTTATCTTCTCCTATTTTCTTAATTAAAAATTGAACCAATTTAAAAGCTACTCCAACTCCTGCTAAATCTGTAAAAGGGTAACGACCTTTGTCCTGATGAGGATTGATTAGAGCAACAGCTTCAGGAAGTTTTTTAGGTAAAGCATGATGATCCGTAATAATTAATTCTATATTTGCTTTTTTAAAAAGTTTAGCTTCTTCTACATTCCTAACACCAGTATCTACAGTAATTACCAACTTCACTTTTTCTTTTTTTAAATAAGTAATTGCATCCTTATTTAAACCATATCCTTCTTTAACTCTTTCGGGGATATAAATAACCGGCTTAATTTTTAACTCCTTAAAAAATTGGTTCAAAACAGAAGACGCTGTTATTCCATCGGCATCATAGTCTCCATAAATAGCAACTTTTTCTTTGTTTTTAATCGCTTTAATTATTCTTTCGGCTCCTTTTTTCATTCCTGAAAGCATTTCTGGATTATGCAATCCTTTTTTATAATCTAAGTCAAAAAAATTTTCCGCTTCCTCCTTGGTTTTTATTTCTCTTTGAAAAAGAATAGTTTGAACAAAGTTTGAATAGCTGGAAAATTTTTTTCTATATTCACTCTTTGGTTGAGATTTTAAAATCCAATTTTTCATAAAAAATAGATTAAAAAGAAATAAGACCTGTTTTGCAGACAGACCAAAGAAATAAATTAAACGTTTTAATTATTCCTTTCAAATATTTGATAAGCTTCTTGAGCAATTACAATTTCTTCATCGGTAGGAATAACTAAAACTTTAGTATCTCCTTTATCAACAAAAGTTAAGCCGTCAATTATAGCTTCTCTCGTTTGAGGATCTCCGGCACCAACAGTACCCGTAAATATTAAAGCGTCGCAACCTCCTAAAATGGCATAATATGCCCCAATATATTTTTGAATTCGGTAAACATACATTTCAAATGCCAAGCGAATATCCTTTTCTTTTTTATCATCTAAGTTTTTTAAAACTTCTAACATGCTTTGCTTTCCGCAAATTCCATAAATCCCGCTTTGACGATTTAATAAATTATCTAATTCGTCCCCCTTCATTCCTTTCCTGGCTAAATCAATAAGAATACCCGGATCAATATCTCCGGAGCGAGTCATCATCATCAAGCCTTCCGCAGGGGTAAAGCCCATACTGGTGTCAATCGCTTTTCCTTCCTTAACAGCTGTTACACTAGCGCCTCCTCCCAAATGAAGAGAAATTACTTTAATTTTCTTGAGATCTTTTTCAAGGGCAAGAGAAGCTTGAGCGGCAACATAAGAATGAGAAATCCCATGGAACCCCAAACGCCGATAGCCACTAGCATCGGCTATTTTTTTATTTAAGGCATAACGCCAAGCTTTTTCTGGAAGCTCTTTATAAAAATAAGTATCAAAAACTGCTACATTAGTAGCTTGAGGCATTACGCTTAGAGTAGCTTTAATTCCTTCTAAATTAGCAGGGTTATGTAAGGGAGCCAAATCATTATATTTTTCAATAGATTTAATTTTATCTTCACCTATAATTTGAGGATCGATAAATTCCAGGCCTCCATTAACATAACGATGCCCAATAACTTTTAAGTCAGAAATATAATTTTCTAACTCTTTTTTAACCTGATCAATGGCTTCAAAGTGATTTTTTACATTTCCAAAGCCGATATTATTAATCTTTCCTTCTTTCTCAAGTTTAAAATTATCCGTTTCGTAAAGTTTATATTTTAAAGTCTGGCTTCCTGAATTTATCGCTAGAATAAACATAAAAAATACGTTAATTAATAAGTCGGTACACTTGAGAAAATTAAAAAAAATAAATTCTATTAAATGATCTCACCTAAACAATGACCGGAAATTCCAGCTGCGTTACCTTCATCAGTATCAATATGCATTGCTAATTTAAAATTATCAGCTACTCTTACAACTACTTTATGGAAGACTAATTCTCTCTCTCCATCTTCACCAGCTCTAACATTGATCTCCGCTCCATTTTTTAAATTAAATTCTTTTGCTTCTTCGGTAGAAATATGCAGATGCCTCTTGGCAATTATCATACCTTCATTTTTAACTAACTCCCCGGCAGGACCTATAATTTTAAAACCAGGAGTTTTTTCAATATTTCCACTTAAACGAACAGGGGGATCGGCTCCCAACGAACGAGCATCGGTTTTTGCAAGTTCCAACTGAGTTTTTTCTTTAAAAGGAATTATAATTCTTAGGTTTTCCAAGCTTTTCTCTCCTTTTTCTCCTTGATAAACTATTCGGACGGTTTCTTGAGTAGAAAAATATTCTGGTTGAGATAATTTTTTCAAAAAATTAAAATTATATCCTTCCCCAAAAATAATAGCTGCATCAGCTTTTGATAGATGCAAATGTCTAGCTGAAACTTCAATAAGAATTTTTTTCATAAAAAAAATTAACTTCTTAACAATCCCTCTAGTGTCCCAATATGAGTTATTACTGAAACAGCATTGCGAATACCATTCTCGGCTGCAATTTTTAGAGGTCCTTCTTTAAGATAAACTGCTAAAAAACCGGCTACAAAAGCATCCCCTGCTCCAGTAGCATCTTTAATTTTAATTTTCTTGGACGGAAGATGAGAAAAATTCTTGCCATCGTAAATATAAACACCTTCTGCCCCAGAAGTAACCACTACAATTTTGGGACCATGCTGATAAATAGCTGCCATTATTTCTTTAATTTCTTTCTTTGTTTGCTGACGAGTAATTTCAATAGCTTCATCCTCGTTAAGAAATATCACTTCAACTTGTTTCAAAAAATTTTCCATTTTTTCCATTCCAGCTTTGACCTGATTTGTTCCGGGAGTAAAAAACAATCTTTTATGAAAAGTAGTGGCACACCTTTCAAGTTCTTTAAATTTCTTCTCCCAATTATATTTCAGAGAAGAAACAAATATAGAATCTGATTGGATTGAAGAACAATTAATTTTTAGTTTTTGGCCAGCGCTTTTATTAACAAAAACAGTCCTTTCCCCGGTTGATTTATCAAGGATAACCAAAGACCGATCAGTATTGCCTCCTGGTATTACTTTTACTAAGGAAATGTCTACTCCTTCTTTCTCTAAAGTTTCTAAAACTGCCTTACCTGATTCGTCATCGCCAACAGCACAAAGAGTAGCAGTATTTATCCCCTGCCTTTTTAAACCAACAGCGACATTAATAGCGGTTCCTCCTGGATGAAAACTTAAATATTCAACAGTTTCTTTGGCACCATATTCAAAAGCCATTAATTTCTGACAGGTCAAATCATCTTTGTTATCAATAACAAAAACTTTCTTAGGAATTAAGAAAATGTCTCTAGTGGCAGAACCAATTGTGGTTAGTTGATTTTCCATTTTTAAATAAATAATGATTTTTTAGAATAAGCTTTCTATCATTCTTTCTTCTTTGTCTATTCTCATAGTTCTTAAAATAGTAGGAGCAACATTACCTAATTTTCCTCCGCTTACAAGTTTCTTCCCTTTTATTTTATCACAAGCCGCAATAAAAGGAACTGGATTTTTTGTATGGAAAGTTAATTTTCCTCCATTTTTTTTATCAAGCATTTCATCTGCATTGCCATGATCAGCAAAAATAAATAAACTGCCCTTTTTTTCTTTAACCTCTTTCCAAATTCTTCCCAAACATTTATCCAGAAATTCTATACCTTGAACCGTTGCTTTTATATCTCCTGTATGGCCTAACATATCAGGATTGGGATAATTAACCAGAATAAAATCGTAAGTTTCTTCCTGCAAATATTTAACGATGGTATCTGTAATCGGTTTGGCTGACATTTTTGGAGTTTTCGCATAAGAATCAACTTCTGGAGAAGGAATCATAATTCTTTTTTCTCCAGCAACAGAATCAGAGAAGCCTCCATTAAGAAAAAAAGTTACATGGGCAAATTTTTCCGTTTCTGAAATATATAATTGTTTTAAACTACTTAGAGCACTCGGTAAAGTCTGATAAATTTTTTCAGAAGTAAAAACAGTTTTAGTATCAATATTGGGACCAAAATCAGTTAGGGTTACAAAAAATAGATTCTTGATCCTTGGCTGAGGGAGTACTGTCTCTTCCGATTCTTCTAAGACAAAAAGTTTAGTAAATTGCCTTGCTCTATCAGAACGTAAATTAAAAAATATTACCGAATCATTATCAGCTATCTGAGCAACGGGTTTTCCGTTTTCATAAATTACAGTAGGTAAAATATATTCATCAGTTAAACCTTTTTTATAGGCTTTAGAAACCGCTTCTTGAGCTGAGTTTGCTTTTTCTCCTTTGCTATCAACCATAGAAGCATAAGCTTTTTTTAAGCGATCCCAATTTTTAACCCTATCCATCCCATAGAATCTTCCTCCGAGAGTAGCTATTTTGCCAATACCAATTTTTTCCATTTGACTCTGCCACTTTTCTAAATGTTTTAATGCACTTTTAGGTTTAGAATCCCGACCATCGGTAAAAAAATGAATAAAAACTTCAGTGGCACCTTTCATTTTTGCCATTTTCAAAAGAGCTAGAAAATGATCAACTTTAATATGAGGGCTATCATCGTTAGAAATAAGACCTATAAGGTGAAGCCTAGAACCAATTTTTGAAACATGCTCAATCGCTTTTGTTAAAACCGGATTTTGAAAAAATGTTCCCTTTTCAATCTCTTGAGAAATTATTTTTGATTCTTGATCCACAATTCTTCCGGCTCCAATATTAGAATGGCCAACTTCACTTCCTGAAGTCTCTTGAGATCTTAACCCTACATCTTCTCCTGTAGCTCCTAATTCCGTATAAGGATATTCTTCTTTTAATCTCTCATAGTTAGGCTTTTTAGCTATTTCTACAGCATTACCTTCATATTTTGGAGCAATACCAAAACCATCTAAAATTACGGCAACACAAGGACTATTTTTTTCTTGATTTTTCATTTTATTCTAAAAATTATTTTTCTTCTTCTCTTATCTCTAAAAGGCGATTATATTTGGCAACTCTTTCACTTCTTGCCATTGCGCCTGACTTAAGCCAATTAGCTCTAGCTCCCACTGCTAAATCCGCAATAAAATCATCTTGGGTGTCTCCACTTCTATGTGAAACCGCCATTTTAATTCCTTCTTTGTGCCCCAATCTCATACATTCTAAGGTTTCACTGAGGGTGCCAATTTGATTAGGCTTGATGAGCAAACTATTTAACGCTTTTTCATCTAGAGCCTTTTTTACTCTTTCTATGTTGGTTACTGTAAAATCATCTCCCATTACATTAACATCTGCGCCACATTCTAGATTAAACTTTGTCCACCCCGCAAAATCATCTTCAGCCAAACCATCTTCTATAATAACTAGAGGATATTCAACAATCAATTTTTTATAATACTCAATTAATTCTTCAGAGGTTAATTGCTTTTCATCAAGTTTGAGTAAATATTTTTTAGAATCTGAATCATAGAATTGAGAAGCGGCTACATCAAGAGCAAAACTGATTTCCTCGCCTACCTTATAACCAGCTTTCTCAACAGCTGTTTTCAAATAAAACAAAGGCTCTTCATTGCTTTTGAGTTTAGGAGCAAAGCCTCCTTCGTCTCCAACTGATATAGTTTGATTATCTTCTTGAAATTTCTTTTTTAAAACTTGATAAATTTCCGCCAGAGCTCTTATTTTTTCTTCTATTCTCTCAATACCGTTAGCCACTAGCATGTATTCTTGAAAATCAAGTTTGGAATCAGAATGAGCTCCTCCGTTAATAACATTACACATTGGATCTGGAAAAGAAATTTCTTCTTTTGAAAAACCGGCAAGTATGGTCAAATATTTGTATAAAGGAATTTTATTTGCAAAAGCAGCTGCCCTTGCAACAGCTAAGGAAACACCTAGGATGGCATTAGCTCCCAACTCAGCCTTGTTTGGAGTTCCGTCTAACTGGATCATTTTTTGATCTATATTTTTTTGTTCATTCACGTCCATTCCGATAATAGAAGCAGCAATTTTATTTTCTACATTTTGGATGGCTTTAGTAACACCCTTACCATTGAATCTTCCCGCATCGTTATCTCTTAACTCTAAAACTTCATGTTTTCCAGTTGAAGCTCCGGAAGGAACATTGGCAAAGGAAACGATTCCATTTTCTAGAGTTATTTTAACTCGAACAGTAGGGTTGCCTCTTGAGTCAAGAATTTCAAAAGCGTTTATTTTTTTTATTTTCATATAATAAATTTAAAGATAGGATTGAAGCTTTACTTCGTCCTTTTTTTATTTTTTTAATATTTCTATACCCGGTAAATTTTTCTTACCGATAAATTCAAGCATGGCTCCCCCTCCGGTAGAAACAAAATCTATTTTATCAAAAATACCAAAAAGTTGTAGCATTTCATGAGTTTCTCCTCCTCCCACTAATTTATAGGCAGTTGATTCAGCGACAGCTTTGGCAACAATAAGACTTCCTTTTCTGTAAGGCTTATCTTCAAATTTGCCCAGGGGGCCATTCCAAAGAATCGTTTTGGCAGAAGCTAGCAAACCAGCAAAATTTTCAGCTGATTCTTCGTCTATATCTTGTTTTTTATCTCCTTTAAACCCCACTGGAAGAATAATTTTTTCAGAATGAGGGAAGTTAGGAATTTTTTTCTCTTTACCAAACTTTTTTATGAACTCAACTGCAATTAATCCTCCAACTAAAATTTTATCGTATTTTTTAGCTAAAGATTGAATTACCGGCATTTTAGTCTCTAATTTAGCTCCTCCAATTATAGCGATCGCTGGAGAGATTGGTTTTTCAACATTTTTTTCAATTTCTTCTATTTCTTTTGCTAGAAGAAGTCCCCCATAACTGGGAAGATAATGCGCTATTCCAAAAATTGAAGCATGAACACGATGGCAAACACTAAAAGCATCATTGACAAAAATATCACCTAAGGAAGCCAGTTTTTTGGCAAATTTTTTATCGTTTTCAGTTTCTTCTCTCCAAAAACGAATATTTTCTAAAAAGGTTATCCTACTTTTTGTTTTTTTGGCTTCTTCTGTGCAATTTTTAATATCTTTTTTGTATTTTATTAATTTGATATTAAGATCTCCCAGACCAAAATCGGCCATTTTTTCAGCAAAATCAGACACTACCGGAAGTAAAGAAGAATCACTTTGAAATTTTCCATCCGGACGACCCAAATGGGTTAAAATAATTATCTTTTTAACTCCGTTATTAAAAAGATATTGCACAGTATCTAGGCTACGTTTAATTCTGTAAGAATCTAAAACCTTCCCTCCCTTAATTGGACAATTAAAATCAACTCTTAGAATAACAGTTTTATTAGAAACATCACTTTTTTCAATTGTTTTTATCTCCATTATCCTTCAGCTTAAAGAATTAAGATGTCTTTACTTTTTTAATACTGGATTCTTTTTTAATTATATACTGTTAAAAAAGCAGTGCAAATTATTGAATAATTTAACTTGTATAAAAATCTAAAGGTCATAGAATAAGCCCAGTATAAATAAAAAATATCTAGCTCCTCTAAGATTTAATCGTTTCTAGATAGCTTAGTCCTTCAGAAAAAAATGAAATAAATATTACTTAAAGAATATTTGTTAAACAACTTGGATTTTCCCAAATGTTAGGAACTGAAGCAATAGATTGACTAATCTAAGTAAATATGTAATTTTATTGGCATGAGAAAACATAACTAAATTAAATATGAAAAAAGGTATTCATCCCAATTATGGTCCCTGTACGATCAAATGTGCTTGCGGAAATATAGTCGAAACTAGAGCTTCTGTTCCTACAATAGAAGTAGAGATTTGTAATGCTTGCCATCCTTTCTACACCGGAAAGAAAAAAATTGTTGATTCTACCGGAAGAGTTAGTCGCTTTATGAGAAGATTAGGGAAATCTAAAAAAATCAAAAAAGTTTCAAAAACTTCTTCAAAAAAGCTCTCTTCTAGAAAAAAGGCTTCTCCGAAAAAAAATAAAGCTCTTAAAATAAAATTAGGGCAAAAAAAGCATAAAAAGACCAAATAACCTCTCATGGCTAATCTCTATCAAAAATATTTAGAGAGATATTCTGAAATATCTCAAAAGCTTAGTGACCCTGAAGTAGCTTCCGATTTTAAAAAATTGAAAGATTTGGGCAGAGAACACGCGGAATTAAAAAAAATAAAAGATACTGTTGACAAAATTATTCGTTTGAAGAATTTGATGAAAGATAATGAAGGATTGATTGAAAGCTCAAAGGAAAAAGAATTGTCTCTAATCGCCAAAGAAGAAAACCTAAAATTTTCCAAAGATTTAAAAAAACTTCAAAAGGAACTGGACTATCTAACCCTTTCCCGTGATCCTGATGATTCTCGAGATTCTATTTTAGAAATAAGAGCTGGTACCGGAGGAAATGAAGCTGGTATTTTTGCTGGAGACATTTTTAGAATGTATAAACGCTATACAGAAAAAAACAATCTCAAAATTACTATTCTTAGTGCTAACAAAAATGAATTGGGAGGAATAAAAGAAATTATTGCTCAAATTAGCGGAAATAATGTTTACGGCAAGCTAAAATATGAATCGGGAGTTCATCGAGTCCAACGTATTCCCGAAACAGAAAAAAATGGAAGGATTCATACCTCTACAGCTACAGTAGCCATTCTCCCTCAGGCAGAAGAAAAAGAAGTAGAAATAAAACCTGAAGAAGTAAAGATAGATACCTATCGTTCTTCTGGACCGGGAGGACAAAGTGTTAATACAACAGATTCAGCCATTCGTTTAATTCACTTACCTACTGGTATTACTGTAACTTGCCAAGATGAAAAATCTCAACATAAGAATAAGGCTAAAGCATTTTCTATTTTACGCTCCCGTTTACTTTCTCATGAAAGAGAAGAACAGCAAGAAAAGACCTCCAATCTAAGAAACTCTCAAATAGGAACCGGAGAAAGAAGTGAGAAAATTCGGACTTATAATTTTCCTCAGGATAGAGTTACTGATCACCGAGTTGGTAAAAGTTGGCATAATATTGAAAAAATTATGGATGGCGAATTAAATGAAATTTTAAAATCTTTGAAAGAAAAAGATCTAGAAATAAAAAAGAAATCAACAAAATAATTGCCTAAATCATAAAATAGAAAATCCTTTTATTATGGATTCACGAAAGAATTTAAAGAAGAAAAATCCAGCAGAGAAAAATATAGAGGCAGTTTTAGTTAACTCCTCTTTGCCATATCTAGAAACTGAAATTTTAATTGATAAAGTTCTTCATCAAAAAAAAGAATGGCTATATAGCAATCTCAATTTTAGAATTCCTTCAGAAAAATATAAAAAAATCAAATCTCTGATAAAAAAACGTAGTTTGGGAGAACCAATTGCTTATTTGGTAAATTGTAAAGAATTTTATGGATTAGAATTTTATGTAGATAGAAACGTGCTTATCCCTCGTCCTGAAACTGAACTCATTGTAGATTTAGTTTTAGATAAAATAAAAAAGATTAGAGAAAAAGATAAAAGAAAAATTTTGATATTAGATATTGGCAGTGGTAGCGGTTGTATAATAACTGCTGTTGCTAAAAATATAAAAAATGAGAAGAAGATAAATTATTTTGCGTCTGATAAATCTGCTAAAGCTTTAAAAATAGCCATTCAAAATTTTAAAAAAAACAATCCT
>CAZTZK010000048.1:0-25097 GCA_964618065.1 uncultured Candidatus Saccharibacteria bacterium
AACAACAAGTTTAAATATTTAATTAACCTAACGAAATGGTCTACTAGGACATTTCTATATTGCTGGAGGGTAGGACATTTCTACTTTGCCTTGACATAAAAAAGCAAATCTAAACCTGTAAAATATTTTTTCCTTTCCGTTTCTTCTATTTTCTAGTAAACTATAAATAGTAAATTAAAATCAAGGTTAAAAAATATTTAGAATAAAAAACATTTAATAAAAACAAAATGAACTGGGAATTTTTTCTTGCTGATCCAAAAAAATGGGCTCTCGTTGTTATTCCTCTTATTCTTTGGATCTCGGCTCAAATTATAAAATTCGTCCTTTACTCCTCCAAACATGAGTTCAACTGGAAATATCTTTTTGAATATGGTCACATGCCCAGCTCTCACACTGCTTGCGTAACTGCTCTAATTTTTACAGCTGGTTATTATGAAGGAATTGATTCTCCTGTTTTTGCTGTAGCCTTCTCTTTAGGAACCTTGATTATCTACGATGCAATAAAATTAAGAACCTATGTGGGAGAATATGGGAAAACTCTTAATCGCCTCGCTAGAGAAACAGGAAAGAAAAAATATCCTCAGGTGAAAGAAAGAGTGGGACATACTTTCAGTGAAGTTTTCTCTGGAGCTCTTTTGGGGATAGTTGGTGCCTTTATTCTTATTCAAGTTTTTAAAATTATTTCTTAAATCCTCTCTTGCTACTTGCAACTTCACTATTTATCTTATAGAAATAAAGAATCTTTCAGCAATATTTTTTAGAAATGGCTGCTTTTTTTATTGAACAACTAAATCAAAAAGACGCTTACGAAAAAATAAATTTTCCTAAATTAAATTTTAAAGGAGGGCTTTTTTTACAAGCTTGGGATTGGGGAAGTTTTATGAAAAAAATCGGCAATAGAGTAATGAGGATCTCAATAAAGAATAAAAATAAAAAAATAGTTGGCAAAGCTCTTTTAATTATTAAAAAAATAGGTCCTTTTTTTTCTTATGCCTATTGCCCCTACGGGCCAGTTTTAGATTACCAAAATCTTAAAAAAGCTGAAATTATTTTGATTTTTAGAGCAATCCAAAAATTCTGTAAGCAATTAAATTGCTTTTCCTTTAGATTTAATCCTCCCCTTTCTAAAAATGAATTTTCTTTTCCAGCAGAAGAAATTGGTTGGCAACTTTCTCAGGCTAAAACTAAACAACCAGAGAAAACTCTTTATTTATCTCTAGAAAAATCTTCTCAAAAATTACTGGAAGAGATGAAAGCTAAAACTAGATACAATATAAGACTTGCCGGTAGAAAAAAAATTTCTCTTAGTCGGGAAAATTCTCCAGAAGCCCTGAATGCTTTTTTAAAATTAGTCAAAGAAACTGCAAAAAGAAATGAATTTACTGCTTATCCTAAAGAATATTATCAAAAAATGATTAGCGTTTTTCAGAAAAATAATTTCCTAAAAATATATACTGCTTCTTACAAAAACAAGCCCTTAGCCACAATTCTGATAATCTATTACAAAGATACAGCCACTTATCTTCACGGAGCCTCTTCAAATAATTTCAGAAATTTAATGGCTCCTTATCTACTTCAATGGGAAGCAATTGTAGATGCCAAAAAGAAAAACTTACACTACTACGATTTTTGGGGGATAGATGAAAAAAAATGGCCGGGAGTGACCAGATTTAAGATGGGGTTTGGAGGCACAAGAGCAGAATTTCAGCCCACGTATGAAATGCCCGTCCAAAAAATAAAATATTTTCTTTTTAGTAAAATTCGTTTTCTTTTAAAAAAATAACTCTCTCTTGCGTAATAATTTTAGTTAGCTATTTTAAAAAATCTTATTTTCCTAAAAATTTTAAAGCTTTTTTAATTCTTTCGTTTATATTCTTTGTTTTGGTACCTGTTTTTTTAAGAGCTTCTCGAGCTTCAACTTGGGAGTAGCCTAAAGAAACTAAAGCTTCCATTGTTTCAATGTCGGAAGAAGAAGCTTTTTTCTCAAAATCTTCAAGAGAGCTAACCCCTCCTATTTTATTTTTAAGCTCTAGGATGATCCTTTCTGCTGTTTTTTCTCCAATTCCGGAAACCTTAGTAAGTATTGAATGGTCTCCAGTAACAAGGGCACTTTTTAACTGAGAAGGAGTGGCTTGGGATAAAACCTTCAAAGCACCTTTGGGGCCAATTCCGGAAACTGAGATCAGGAGTTCAAAAAAAACTAATTCCTCTTTTCTTAAAAATCCAAAAAGTTCTAAAGCATTCTCTCTAACAGCAAGATAAGTAAACAGACTTATTTTTTCTTTTTCTTCAGTTTTTAAAAAAGCATCGGGGGAGACATTAACCCGATAACCAATTCCACTAACTTCTATAATCAAACTGCCGGAAATTTTTTCTGAAACAACTCCTGTTATTGTAGAAATCATAAAAAAAATTAAAAATTAATTTTACCATTTATAGACAAAGCTTTTTGAATAATATTTAATAGATTTAAAGCTCTTTACTCCTTACAAAAAAATATTATTTACTTTCTTCTCTCTTCGTGCTAATACTACTACATTATTAAAAAATTGTTGAGCTTTATTATTAGCTCTAATCTTTTATTGTTATTCTAATTTTTAATTAAATATTTATGCCTATTTCAAAATCAGCCAAGAAATTCATGCGAAGCAGTGAAAAAAGAAGGGTTCGCAATCTGCTTGTGAAAAAAAAGATGAAAACGCTTACAAAAAATACCCTTGATCAAATCAAGGAGGGTAATCTTAAAGAAGCTACAAAATATGCTGGAGAAGCAGTAAAGGCGATTGATAAGGCTAGTCAAAAAAAAGTTATCAAAAAGAATAAAGCTAGTCGTAAAAAAAGACAATTGTTTAGAAATTTAAAAAACCTAAAAGAAAAATCCTAAATTATTTTTCTCTACTTTAAATTATTTCTAAGAGAAGGAAACAAAGAGATCCAAAGCAGAATTCGCTTCTATCGTGCCTTTTTTGATTGAATAATCTAAATCTGCCAATTTTTTATAAAGAGCCTTTAGCTTATCTAGACTTATTCCCGAAGAAAAGTTTAACATTTTGTGAACCACAAAGGGGTGCATCTTGGTTGAATGAGGAATTTGAGTTAAAGAAACACCTTCTTCTAAAGCACTCTTTACTTTAATTAAATTTCTAAACTGATAAACAAACATAGCTAGTAAATAAAGAGGGTTATCACCTGTTTCCAAATGGTTCTGTAACAAAGAGAGAGCTGTTTTTTTATCTTTTCTCCCAAGAGCATCAATAGTTTTAAAAATATCATTGACAAGTTCTCCGGAAACAGAATTTTCTAAATCCTCCAAAGTAATCTCCCCACCTTTTTTAAGGGCATTTAATTTTTTCAATTCATTGATCGCTGGCCAAAGTTGGTAATTAACAAAAAAGCAAAGTTTAGCAATTTCTCTTGTTTTTATTTTGATGCCCAAATTTTCAGTCTCTTTTTCAAGAAAGTTTTCTAACTCTTTCCCCTTGGGGAGCTTGATTTCTAAAGACTTGTCAGCCTCTTTCCTCAAATAAAGAAAAAGAGGATTTTGTTTTTGAGGATTACTTTCAAAAAAATAAATTTGATTCTGGCTTCCATGAATACTTTTTTTCAGTTTCTTAAGAGTTTCTTTAATATCTTTTGCTTTGTTAAAATCTAATTCTGCCATAATATCCGAAAAAATTAAGACCTTACTCTTGGAAAAAAAATCATCACTTGAAAAAAATTGATTCAGTTGAACATTTTTTAGACTTGCTAAAGAATCAAAAAAAGCTAAAGAGAATTTCTTCTCTTTGGCTTTTTCTTTAACTGCAATTTTCTTTTGAGAGAGAAAATAGGTATTTTCTCCGTAATAAAAATAGAGCATTTTTATTCAATAGGGTTCCACTCTAATTTTTGTCCTGGTTCAAGAACTTCAACCCAGATTTGACCTGGAACAAATTCTAATTCCTGACCATCGTCTTTCATAAATTTGAGTTTGGCAGAATTTACACAAACCAATTCATTCCCGATAACACAATTTCCTTTTTTCTTTTCCCATTTGCCTGTGAATTCACGCCCTTCCATATAAGCATACATTTCTCCTTCTCCTTCAACATCTACATCATTATATTGACCCTCAATTTGACGAGAAGTAGCAAAGATAACTATCACATTTTTAGGGGCTACTCTTTCTCCGGTATTTCTATCAATGTCAGCTTTTCCTCCCCAAGTTCTTAAATAAGAGTTAGTTTCCCGATCATAAGTATATTCTGCTCGATAAGGACCGGCAAAACCTACAATCAAATTTCCTCCTTTTTCTCTTTCACTTAAAACACCCTCCTGTCTGTGGGGGTAACCCTCAAAATTATTTTCTAAACGATATCCTAAAGTTTTTGCTGTATTTAAAAGACCATTATAAGAAGTAAAACCATTATCCGGTGCTGGAATACCAGCTTTTCTAAAAAAAGCTCCTCCTTCATTTTTCAAAGCATCTAAATCCGGAACAGTGTCTTTATTATTAAGCATTTCCAAAGCAAAATGAGAACCTCCCCAATGAGCCAGCATAGCATCTAATCCTTTGGCTAAAGTAATATAATCATGACGCGCACTTCTAATGGAACCAATTTCTTCCGGAGAGTTACAAACAAAAACCGCCATTAAACGAGTAATGCTTGCTGTAATTACCGGCATCTCAAATACCAAATCCGCTGCATTTATCCCAGAAAGGGGTCTGACACTTGTATCTGCAGCTAACATAACAGCAATAGGTCTTCTGTCTTTATTCTCAACCGGTTCACACTTTAAACCCGACAAAGGGCTAATTTCTCCCGGATTAAGAGGTTCTTGTTTTTCTTCTAGGTTAGGAAACTCTGAATTATAACTTGGTTTTTTAGATTGTTCTGCGGTGTCACCATTTCCAGCCGTTCCCTTAGTTTGTTTACCTGCTGTTTTAGCAAAAAAGATTATTCCTCCAACTACTACAATGCCTACAACTATCGCAATAACTGTTATTTGAGTCTGGCGATTTGTTTTTAGCTTCTTAACAAAATCAGCTAGTGGCGATTTTGATTTCATTTTTTATTTTTAATTTAATTATTAAGTTTAAAAATATAAATTATTTTTCCCAGTTTCTATATTTTATTTTCTAAATATAGCACTAATAAAAAAACTAGGAAAATTCTAGTTAAAAATATTTCTATTTTTGACAGCAAGGACAAAAGAAGGTACTTCTCTGCCCTTGTTTTATTCTCTTAATTATCCTACCACAACTGTAACATTTTTTTCCAGTTCTGCCATAAACTTTAAGTAAATTTTGAAATTTGCCTTTCTTTCCTGAAAGGTCGCGATAATCATTAACAGAGCTTCCTTTATTTTTTATTGCTCTGGTAAGTATTTTTTTTATGGAAATATAAAGTTTTTTAATTTCTTTCTTGGTAAGTTTTCCAGCTTTCCGGGTAGGTTTAATTTTGGCATGAAAAAGAATTTCGCTGGCATAAATATTACCAATACCGGCTAGCAAACTTTGGTCCATTAAAATAAGTTTTATAGCTTTATTTCTCTTTTTTAGAATTTCCCGCAATTTTTGAACAGAAAATTTTTTTGAGAGAGGTTCCGGACCATTTTTTTCCAATCCATATCTTTTAGGATCCTTAAGAATTTCACTGATCTTGGCTTTTATAAGTTTTATCCTTCCAAATTTACGCAGGTCAGAAAAAGCAATTTGAGAGCCGTCAGTAAAATGAAAAATAAAATGAATATAAGAATTAAATCTATCTTTTTCTAAAAAATTAAGTTCTCTAAGAGTAGGATTTTTAGATTTAAAGAGCAGATGACCTGTCATTTTTAAATGAATCCAAAGAGATTTCCCATTTGAAAGTTCAAGGAAAAGATTTTTTGCCCGACGAAATACTTTAACAATTTTAGCTTTTTGGACTTCCTTTTCTAATTTATCAAAACTAGTATCTCTAACCATCTTAGGATGATCCGTCCAAAGCTTTTCTAGCGTTTTTCCTTTTATCTTTCTATTAAGTTCTCTCTTGATTGTTTCCACCTCGGGAAGCTCGGGCATAAGAAGTAAAAAGTAAAAGATTACAGTTTAGTAGAGAGATTTATCTAAGATTAAACATCTAGATTATTCACACTTTTTGCATAAGCTTGAATAAATTTTCTTCTTGGACCGACTTCGCTTCCCATAAGCACGTTAAAAATTTTATCGGCTTTTTCAGCATCTTCAATGGTAACCTGTAGTAAAATTCTATTCTCCGGATTCATTGTTGTTTCCCATAACAAACTAGGATTCATCTCCCCTAAACCTTTAAAACGTGATATTACAACTCCTCCTTTTTTCTCTTTTTTCTTCTTTTCTCCATTCTCGTTATCACTATTGTCTTTAATATCTTGAGAGACATTTTGAGTTTTATTAAAATTTTCAACAATTTCTTCTCTGTCTTCATCATTGTAAGCATATTCAATCTTTTTTCCTTTTTGAATTCTAAAAAGAGGAGGTTGAGCTATAAAAAGATGACCTTTTTCAATAAGCTCTCTAAAATTCCTAAAAAACAAAGTAAGCAAAAGGGTTCTGATGTGAGCTCCATCAACATCCGCATCTGTCATTATTATAATTCTATGATATCTCAATTTTGTTATATCAAATTCGTTTCCAACTCCAGTGCCAATAGCAATAATTAAATTTTTAATCTCTTCAGAAGTAAGCATTCTATCTAATCTAGCTTTTTCCACATTCAGAATCTTTCCCCTCAAAGGAAGAATTGCCTGAAAATTTCTATCTCTACCTTGTTTAGCGGATCCTCCTGCTGAATCTCCCTCTACTAAATAGAGTTCTCCCTCTTCAACGTTTTTACTTGAACAGTCCGCTAATTTTCCGGGAAGAGCAAAACCATCTAGAGCTCCTTTTCTAATGATAGTGTCTCTTGCTGCTTTAGCAGCTCTTCTAGCTTTAGCGGCTAATGTACACTTGCCAAAAAGTTTTTTAGCTTCCAAAGGATTCTCTTCTAAAAAATAACCTAGTCCCTCTTTTACCGCGCTAAAAACTATTCCTTTTATTTCTGGATTGCCAAGTTTGTCTTTAGTTTGTCCTTCAAATTGAGGAGACTGAGACATTCTTACAGAGATAATCGCTGTCAAACCTTCTCTAAGATCTTCAGCTACAAACATTTCGTCTTTCTTTTTAATAAATCCCTGCTTCTTACCATAATCGTTTAAAGAACGAGTAAGGGCCATTCTGAATCCGGAAACATGAGTGCCACCGCCAGGATTATAAATATTATTGGTGAAAGCAAAAAGATTCTCTTTTAAGTCATCATTATATTGTACTGCTACTTCAACATAGGTTTCGTTTATCTCTTTTTCAATGTAAATTGGGATATCATTAACAATAATTTTATTTCTGTTCAGATGTTTTAGATAAGAGACAATTCCTCCCTCAAAATAAAACTGATAATGTTTTCCTTGATAATCTTTTATGGGTAATTCTTCCCTGCGGTCAATTATTGTTATTTTTACGCCTTTCGTAAGATAGGCTTGGTGACGTAAATACTCTAAGATTTTATTGATATTCCAATTGATCTCCGGAAAGATTTTAGGGTTGGCATCAAAAATAATAGTTGTTCCTCTCCCTTTAATTTCTTTCTCTTTTTTAACAGCATTCTGCGGTTTGCCTTCCAAATATTCTTGTACCCACAAAAAGCCATCTCTTTTTACTTCTACTCTAGTCCAATTAGAAAGAGCGTTCACTACAGAAACCCCTACTCCATGAAGTCCTCCTGAAACTTTGTAACTTTTACTATCAAATTTTCCTCCGGCATGTAGGGTTGTCATTATTGTTTCCAGGGTTGATTTTTTCGTTTTAGGATGTTTTTCCACTGGAATCCCTCTCCCATTATCCGTAACCTTAATACGATTATTCGGAAGAAGTTCCAGGGTAATTTCGTTGCAGGAACCAATCATAGCCTCATCAATGGAATTATTAACAACTTCCCATACTAAATGATGTAATCCCTCCGACCCAGTTCCTCCAATATACATTCCTGGCCTTTTTTTTACAGGATCAAGTCCCTCTAAAACCTGAATTTGTTTTGCAGAATATTCTTCAGAATCTTTTTTGCTTTTTTTTATCATACATTTGACTATTAAAAACAAGACACTCCTGTGCCTTATTGTAAAATTGACCTTTCTTTATTATCGCTCAAAAAGGAATAAAAAGCAACTTGTTGTTTTTTTAATCCGCTAGAAAATAAGCCTCCAATAAAGAAACGGAGATGATCAATAAGGCTGCATCCCACCAATTAAGAATTCTAGCTCCTTGCATAATTAGAAGTCCTATTATAATTATGGCTATCCAAACAGCTTGACGAAAAGAAAGACCAACTAAAGAAAAAAGAAGCTCATTATTCAAAAAATGCTTCCTTAAACTAAAGCCAATTATAGTAAAAATACCTACTAGAGTGAAAAAAAGTGTCGCATAAAATAAACCAATTCCCATTACACCAAAATCCGTAGGATCAACATAATAGATAACTAGAATCCAAGAGATTGCAGCGAATAAAGTAGCCAATGACATTAAATTGAGATAAGTTTTTAGAGTCATTGCAAAAAACCAAAAAAATTAGTAACTAAAAATTGGATTAAAAGAATCAAAAACTTTTTGTCTAAAATCTTCTAATTTTTTATTGATTTTATTTTCAAAATTATACTTTTAATTCTTTGCCGGCGTTTTCTAAAGTTCTTACTGCTTTTCTTGCAAGATCATTTGTTAATTCAAATTCCGAATCATGAACAATTTTATTTCTTATTTTATGAGCGTTCCAAACATTATTTAAACTATCTCCTATATCAGCCTCAACAATATTCTTTAAACGTTCTCCTTCAGTCTCTCCTACAATGCCTGCTTTCTTAAGAGTTTCATCAAATAATTTATCTGCTTCAATTACTGCAATTTTCCAATCATTTGGATAAACCGAACTAAGCTTGCTATTTATTTTCTCCCAGCTTCCACCAGCTAGTTTGCTCTTCATTTTTTCTTCCTTCTTTATTCCCTTGTTCCGCTTATAACCAAAAGTTGTGTAATCCCAAATAGAAGGATGTTTTAGAAAAATTTTTATTATGCAAGCCAAAATAACCAAACAATAAATAGCAATAACCCAAAGAATAACTTTCCCTTGATAAGAATTTCTAAACTCAAAAGATAATTTAGTTAGCCAATTAAATAAATCTGCTAAAATCATTTATTTGATTATTTTTTCATTAAAATTTAAATCTGATAATAAATAATTTTCTTTATAATCAGTTTAGTCTACCATCTTTTCAAAATGAACAGCTGCTCTTAATAAAGTTTCTTCATCCCAACGTTTAGCCATGAATTGAAAACCGACCGGCAATTGTTTTTTTCTTTCTGGAAAAATAGAGTCTGCTTTAGTGTTATTTTCCACCCAACCTCCATTTACAGATATAGCACAAATTCCGGCTAAGTTGGCGTAAGTAGAATAGATATCCACTAAATACATAGCTAGAGGATCAGCCTTGGCTCCAATTTTAAAAGGGGGAACAGCTGTTGTTGGAGTAACTATCAAATCAAATTCAGCAAAAGCTTTGTCGGTTTCTTTTTTTATCAGCCGTCTAACTTTTTGAGCCTTATTATAATAAGCATCAAAATAACCAGCACTTAGAGAAAAATTTCCCAGCATTATTCTTCGTTTTGTTTCCTGTCCTAAATTTCTAGTTCTTGTTTTTTCATAGAAATCTTTCAAGTTCTTCGCTTCGTTTTCTTGAACTCCAAAACGTATTCCGTCAAATCTAGCTAAATTAGAGCTTATTTCACTGGAAACAATAATATAATAAACTGCCAAAGCAGATTCTCCAAACAGAGGCAAAGAAATTTTTTTTACTTCTGCTCCATTTTCTTCTAATTTTTTGAGACCTTCCAAAAAAATAATTTTGTTTTTCTCAGCAAGACCTTCAGATAAAGCTTCTTCCGGATAAGCAATTTTTAGATTTTTAATACCTTTTTTAAAATCAACAGTAAAATCTTTACCGGAGAAACCGGAAGATGTTGAATCTTGAGGATCTTTGCCACTTATAACAGAAAGTAGAATAGCAGCATCTTCAGCGCTTTGAGTAATTGGAGCAATGGTGTCTATAGAGGAACTCATTGCTATTAAACCTCTTCTAGAAACTCTTCCATAGCTTGGCTTTAAGCCAACTAATCCCATGAAACTAGCCGGAACTCTTGTAGATCCTCCGGTGTCAGTACCTAAAGCGGCTATAGCTCCTCCATAAGCAACAATCGCCCCTGAACCAGAAGAACTCCCTCCGGCAACCCTCTCTAAATCATAGGGATTTCTAGTAAAGCCATACGCTGAATTTTCACCACTGGCTCCATGAGCAAATTCATCGCAATTGGTCTTTGCAATGATTATTGCTCCGGCTTGTTTAAGCTTTTTAACAACAGTCGCGTCATAAGTGGGAATAAAATTATCCAAAATTTTAGAAGCAGCTGTGGTTCTTAATCCTTCTGTACAAATTACATCCTTAATAGCTATAGGAATGCCTTCTAATAAACCTAGCTGTTCTCCGTTTTTAGTTTTAATGTCTACTTCTTTTGCTTTTTCTCTTGCTTCTTTTTCGTTAAGAGTAATAACTGCATTAATTTTTTTATTTCCTTGTTCAAATTTTTCAATTTTCTTTAAACAATCTTCCACCAGCCTACTACAACTAATCTTCTTTTTTACAAGTTTTCTCTTTATTTCTAATATTCCCATAAATAATTTTTATAGATAAAAAATAGAATCTCTCGTTAGAATACTAACTAAACACAGCTTTTGTCTTTATGTAAGAATCTTTTTTCTGAGGCGCTCCCCCAACAATTTTTTGGTTTTTAGAAGATATCCTAGAATTATCTTCCCGGATTACATCTTCCAATTCCGAAGATCCTAAAAGTGGCTCAACATTTTTAGTATCTATCTTTTGAAGAATTTTAAAAAAATCCATTATCCTTGAAAGCTCTTGAGTATATTTTTTAATTTCCTCTTTACTCATTTTAAGATAGCCAAGCTCGGCAATTCTCTCAACTTCCTTTTCGTTTATCATTTTTGGTTGGTAAAAAATTTTAAAGATTAAGATTCAACATTAACAGACCTCTCCATTCTCTAATATTGCTTGTTTCGTAAAGTTAATATATCCTTGCAATAAATTGAAGAAATAAAATAATAAATACCAATTCATTATTAGCACATAATTGAAATAAAATAAAACGATGGAAACTAATAAAATTAGCGATAAGAAAAAAATTGCTAAAAAATCCAAAATAAAAATATCTTTATTTTTCTCTTTAATAATTTTGAGCCTTCTTTTTGTCGCTTTTCTGTTTTATGCAAGAGATCAAAAAGATTCTAGAGAAAAATTTATTAAAAATGTTGCTCAGAATTTTAGCTTAGTTGTTGAAAAACTAAATGAATCTGGCAAGCTTCAAGAAGAAATTGAAACTTTAGCAAATAATGATTCTCAAATATTAACAAATATTCAAAAGCAAATTGAAACCGTTAATAAAGCCCTTGAAATTTCAGACAACCAAATTAAAAAATTTAAAGAAACAGAAGAAACTTCTTTTACTAAAAAAAACTCCCAGTTATCAGAAGAAATGATTACGTTTTATCAAGAAGTTGAATCTGTTTACTCCAATTATCTAAATTATCTTCATTATTTCAATAATTTTAATGATTTAAAGGATCAAATAAATAATTTAATTCAAGAAAGTGAAAATAATATAGAAGATTTAACTGGCTTAGAAGAAACTATCAGAGAAAAATTAGCTTCCATAACTCCTCCGCCGGAATTAGAAGGATTCCATCAAGAATTAATGAAAGAAATTCAAGTTTTAGAAGAAAGTTCTACAGAAGAATCAAGCAATTTCATTAATTATAAAGAAGAAATTGAGCCTATTTATAAAAATATTCAGAAAAGAATGGAAGCCGTTAATTTAAAAGCAAAGACTATAAAAATACTTATCATTAAAGAGCAATCCGCTTTGAAGCTTGAACCACTCACTTTAAAAATTGAAGCTTGGAAATAAACTTCACAAATTAAGTAAAAAGAGTTAGAAATTAATAGTAAAAGGCCAGGTGTCCGAGTGGTTAGGAAAAGGTCTGCAAAACCTTCTACAGGGGTTCAATTCCCCTCCTGGCCTCATAAAAATTTTTAATTCCAAGCCCGGATGGTGAAATTGGTAGACACGAGGGACTTAAAATCCCTTGAGATGTTCTCTCATGCGAGTTCGAGTCTCGCTCCGGGCACCAGTATTAAACTTTCAGGAATTTTCCTTTTCCATATTAAACTGAAAACTCGGGCGGGATACAAGGCCCAAGTATTGATACTGTTCAGAAAATCGACAAAGCATTAGAGATTGACATTAATGATTTAATTAACAAATAAGTGTTATTGCTAAATTAGTCGGGGGGGGTAAACTATAAGCAATAAGTCGATTATAATATAATTAATAATTAGCCAAACTTAATTTTCCGAAATTGGCCTACGGCCATATAAGGGAAATGAGAAAAATATGCCAAAATCACCAGAACAATTCGATTTCTCTAAAGCAGAGGATCAACAAAAATTAGAAAAACTTCCCAAAAAGGAACGAGAAAAATTTATTGAATCCCAAGCAGAAGAAGGGTACGCTATAAATGATTTAGTGTCTTCCGGGGTTGCAGGAAACTTTGAGCGAGCTGACGAAATTTTAAGTGAGTATAAAAAATCGCCCGATTTTTCGTTTGAAGAACTTTCCGGATCATTGGAAAAGGTAAAAGATTTAAAAGAAAAAATTCAGACTGAATTTCAAAAAATTAAAGAATATCAAGAAAACCTGAAAAGATTAGAGCAAAGCAAAGACAATTTGGAATCAAACAGAGAATTACTAATCAGAATAGCAAAACAGCAAGGATTAGAGACGGAAGAAATTGAAAAATTTGATAACAAAAGACTAACAAAAAGAGTCGCCGGCAATATTGCAATTGAGAAAGCGGAAGAATTTATAGGCGGAGAACAATACAATAAAATAAAAGAAGAAAGGGCATCGTTAAAAAGAGAAAATTTATTAGTGGAGAATGGAATTGAGGCTTTACGAAAACAAAAAGACCGAGGACCAAAATGGGAGAAAGAATGGGGCAATTTGCAAAAAAAGCAGGAACAAATTAGTGAACGAAGAGACGAAATAAGTTCAGAATTGAAAACCTTAATTAACAAAAAAAGTATAGGCGATGATAATCTTCGCCTTGTTGCAGCAGAAGCTCTTGGGCTAACTTATGATAGAGAAAGCATTCTATATGAAAGCCCCCACGGTGTTAGAGAATTTAAAGATAGTACAAAGGCGATGGGAATAGACATGTTTACGGCAGATGGTCGTTATAGTGATGGCGATACATACATAGGATACAAAGACAGGGTTTGGGAAAAAGCGAGGGAACACGTTATCAAGGAATACGGAAGCATACAGGGAGATGAAAAAACAACTCAAGAAACGCTAACAGATTTGCAAGAACAAGAAAAACTTCTAAAAGAAAAATTAACGGGCACAGAAGAAAATAAGAAAGACCTTGAGGTTAAATTTAACGGCTATTCAAAATTAATAAAGCGCGGAAATCCAATTAAAAATATAGAAGATTTAATGCCTTGGGTTATTAAATTTGTCGGAAAGGAAAATCCCGCTTTTGTGAAAGTTAAACCTAGAGATGGCGTTGTAGTAATGCTTAACAACGAAAGTCATTACTATGGATCGGGCGGTTGTGAATCTGGAGTTACAGCATCAATTATCCGCAACGAGCCGAGCAATAAAGACAGCAAATACTATATATGGCGCGATCCCTATGATCAAAGAAAAGACGACAGAAGATTTTACTTTGACAGAGTAAAAATTTTAAAAGTTGAAAAAGATTCTGTTAAGATAAAATTAATCAACTCTTCTAAAAATTTTGAAATGGCATTGACGCTTAATGTTAAAGAAATTGAAAAACCGAAAGTAAAAGAAGTGCTAGCCGAAGAAGAACAGAAAATCTGGAAAAGAAACTATGATAAAATTAGAGAGAAATTAGTTGAAGACAGCTTCTTGTCAAATGCTATAATGCCGGATTATATAAACTACGAATCTTTTGAGGGTGCCTTGCCTTCTGGCACAAGCACCGAAAGAATGGTTCCTTATAAACGACCACGTGTGGTCGAAGAATTCGTTGACGAAACGCAGGGTGTTGCAGCAGTCATTATTAAGTCGCAAATAGATCATGCTGCGGGGCGTGGTAAACAGTTTAAATGGGAAGGTTATATAGTTGATAAGAATGGTAATAGCAGATCGGTTTGGTCAGATAATGCTTATGAAGTAGAGATGCGACAGGGTAAAAGAATAGAGATGAAGGCGGTTGACTTGTTGAAACTGGCCGAGAAAAAGGAATAAAAACTTTCAGACGTATATTTATTATAGATTGTTATGGACCCAACATTTTCGTCAATCCTTTTCGGAATTTTAGGCGGATTTGTTTGTGCGTTGGTTGGTATTGTTAAATATTTTGAAAAGAATAAACAAAACCAGAAAATCCGATTTTTGTATCTTGGTTTCTTGCTTTTTGTTGCCGCGTTAGTTGGCGGAATAGCTGGAGCTATCGCTAACCATGACTGGCGATTGGCAGTAATTGCCGGATATGCTGGTACTGATTTTTTGGAAGGATTGTATAAAATAAAACAGAGGCAGGGTTTTGAAATCTAAACCCACGCACCACTTTTATTATTAGTCTCGCCACTGAATTTTTTTGAACTAAGTCCAAGCAGGCGCGCAAAAGAAAAGCAGAGAAAACTTTTTTGCTGGCTGGCGAGCTTCAGCGAGCAACGGCGGAGCGGGTCAGTTCTGTTCAAAATAGGTTCGGATTTGGTCATATAATTGCACCAATATTAAACTTTCAGGAATTTTCCTTTTCCATATTAAACTGAAAACTCGGGCGGGCAAAAAGGAAAAAAATTTTAAAAAAAGAATTCTGAAATCTTTAATCAAAGACCTGACTGAAATTTTTTTTAAATTCAAGGGATACCTTGTTTTAAAGGTATAAACCAAGTATATTAAGGGTAGCAACTAATTAAAAATTATTTTAATTAATAAAAAAAAGCTATGTTAGCTAAAATGCCTACTGATCTAAAGAACCTAAAAGGAAAAATATTAGATCAGCAAATTTTAAGAACTGGACTTATAGCTGAACTAGATGCTATCAATCTCTATGAACAAATGGCAGCCATGACTAATAACAGAGAAATGAAAAAAATATTGTTAGATATTGCACGAGAGGAAAAAACTCACGTGGGAGAATTTCAAACTCTTCTATTGAAGATTGACAAAGAGCAAGTAAAAGAAATGAGAGAGGGAGAAAAGGAGGTAAAGGAAGAATTAGCTTAAAAATTGCGTAAGTAAAAAAGTAAGTAAAAAAAGTCACTTATCTGTTCCAAAATTTCTTCAAATTTTTAGTATTCTGAGTAAAAATTTTAAGGTTTTTTTAAAAATAAGCGACTGAAGAGAAAAAAATGGTGGTGTTCTTAAAAAAAACTGTTTTTTAGAATGAAAATTATAGTCTAAATTATTATTTTTCAGCCCTTGACTTTATGGAAAAAACCATTAGGATACTCACTGAAGTAAGAAATATGATCCTAAGAGTCGAATTAAATTAATCTAAGAAAAAGCTTCTCTTGACTTTATTTAAAACAGCAAGAGCGTGTTATTGGGGGAAGAAAAAGTCAGAAGTTTTTTTCTAAAATGGATTTTTTATCTATTTGTAAATTCGCTAAAAACCTCTTTAAGAAAAAGGATTCTGGTGATTTAAAGAGGGAATGGAAAGCTAAAAGATCTTCTTCTAAGCATTCTCCTCTCATTGTTAAAGGAAAAGAATTTTGTGGAAGATTAAACCGTTATCAATGGAAGATAGTAACCTTTTTAAGAAAAGGAAAATTTTCTTATTTAATAACTTTTATAAAGAAAAATGCTGCTCGGGCCGGCATTCTACTCTGCGCTATTTTTGTTTCTTTTGCGAATATAAAATCCCAAAATAAAAATATTCTAGGAGAAAATTCTTTTTTAGCAGAAGATAACTCTGTTACTCCTATCCATAAAAAAATAGAAAAATCTAATTCTTTAGCTTCAGCTCCAATTGCTGAGGCCTATGAATTAACCGAATATGAACAATATTTGAAAGAGGAAGGCGAAAAAAACACAATAGTAAACGTCTTAACTCCAGTTTCTAATCCTACGCCGGAAGAATTTGATGTCTCTAACCAAGATGTTTTTGTTTATAAAGTTGAAGAGGGTGATACTGCCGGTTCTATTGCTCAAAAATATTCTATCACTGTTAATACTATACTTTGGGCTAATGATTTAACAGAGAATTCTATTATAAAACCGGGGGATGAAATTTTTATTCTTCCGATAACAGGTATAAAACATAAAGTAAAAAAGGGTGATTCAGTAAAAGCACTGGCTAAAGCATACAAAGCCGACGAGAAAAAAATAATTAAATTCAATGATATTCCAGCTGATGGAGACTTGAAAATTGGAGAAGAAATAATTATTCCTGACGGAAAACAAAAAATTCAACCTCAGTCTCAATACGCAGGTAGTCCTACCGGTGTAAATACAGTTGGCTCCGCTTCTTCACAAAATAGTGGAACTCTATCTAAAAAGATTTACCAATATCCGGCTCATCGTTTTCCCTATGGCTGGTGTACTTGGTATGTTGCTTCCAGAAAACATGTTCCTTGGGGAGGTAATGCCGGAACATGGCTTTATCACGCTAGAGCTTATGGGGCTAGTACTGGCAAAACTCCTCAGGTGGGAGCAATTGTTGTCACAGGAGAAAGTCGTTATGGCCATGTAGCTATAGTAGAAAAAGTTAAAGGCGGTCAAATAACAGTCTCGGAGATGAATTATAGTAGTTGGGGAAAGGTTAGCAGTAGAACAATAAGTGCCAGTAGCTCTATAATTAAAGGATATATTTATTAATCCTGCAGGTTTTTCATTTGATACTGAACGGCTTCTGCGATATGTTCCCGCTTTATTTTTTCTTCGTTCTCTAAATCGGCTATAGTTCTAGCAACTTTTAAAATTCTATAATAAGATCTTGTGGATAAATAATAGGTTTCCACCGCTTTCTTAAGAAAAGAACGACTTTGATTATCTAAAATACAATATTTTTCAACTTCTTTGGATCCCATTTCTGAATTAGTAAAAATTTTATCTTTTTCAAACCTTTCCAGTTGAATTTTTCTAGCAGCTTCAACAATTTTTCTAATACTCTTGGACGCTCTTTCCTTTCTATTACTTTTTAATTTTTGGTATTTTACTCGTCTAATTTCAATAAAAATATCTATCCTATCAATAATAGGACCTGACAGACGTTGCTTGTATTTAGCAATAGCAGAAGCACTACAAGTACATGCTCTGTCCGGATCATTAAGATAACCGCAAGGACAAGGATTCATAGCTCCCACCAAAATAAATTTGGCAGGAAAAACAACTGAACCGGAAGCTCTTGAAATATTAATTATGCCATCTTCTAAGGGTTGCCTTAGGCTATCTAGAGCTTTTCTTGAAAACTCTAAAATTTCATCCAAAAAGAGAACGCCCCTGTGAGCTAAAGTAATTTCTCCAGGATTAATCTTGGAACCTCCTCCAACTAAAGCAACATCTGAGGCCGTATGATGAGGAGATCTAAAAGGTTTTGTAGTAATTAAAGGCTCTTCTTTAGGCAATAAACCAGCTATAGAATAAATTTTGGTTACTTCTAATTGTTCTTCCAGTGAGAGACGAGGAAGTATTGAAGGAATAGCTCTAGCTAAAAAAGTTTTACCAGTCCCGGGAGAACCAGTAAAAAGTAGGTTGTGCCCTCCAGCAGCTATAACAAGTAAGGCTCTCTTAGCTTTTTCTTGACCTTTAATATCCGCAAAATCTACCTTGAAAAATTCTTGTTTCTTTTTTGAAATTTTCGGAATTGATTTGAAAAAATTATTTTTTAGATACTGAGACTCTCCTTTCAAATAAGTAAAATAATCTTTTAGGGACCTTAAAGAAATTACTGTTATCCCCTTTATTAAATTTGCTTCTCTAGCATTGGCTACCGGTACAAAAATTTTATCGTATCCAGCTTCTTTAGCCGCTATGGTAATAGGTAATACTCCTTGAGTTTCTCTTAGATATCCATCTAAAGAAAGTTCTCCTAAATAAATAGATTTCTCTTTTAAAGAGGAAATTTGCTGCGTCGCCTCCAAAATAGAAATTGCAATAGCAAGATCCAAACCACAGCCAGTCTTTTTTAAATAAGAAGGAGCCAGAGAAACAGTAATTCTTCCGAAATGATAAGGTGGCTTGAATCCACTATTTTTTATAGCAGAACCGACCCTTTCTTTAGATTCTCTAACAGCTGCATCAGGAAGACCAACTAACGTAAAATTATGCATTCCTCCGGCTTTATCAGCTTCTATTTCAATTTCCCTACAATCAAGCCCATTCAATACAAAAGATTTAACTCGAGAAAACATATCTCTTTCTTTTAAAGTCATCTCCTAAATTGACAGAGTAAGTAGAGTTATTTTTTAGGAGACTTTTTTCTCCTTAGATTAATTATCAGATAGAAAACAGAAAGAGTTATTATAGAATCCGCAAGATTAAACACTGGCCAAATCTTAAAATCTAAATAATCAATCACACACCCATACTCTAAACGATCCAAAAAATTTGAAATAGCTGCTCCAATTATTAAACAAACAGCTATTTTTTGTTTCTTCTCTAATAGGCTCTTCCATACGAGATATATTAACAAAACAATTATAAAAAAGTTTAAAAAAATAATTAAAAAAACATTAAACTGAAAACCAAAGGCTATTCCCTTATTACAAACAAAATTAAAAAATGGGAATAATTCCTGAATATTTTTGGCAAGATCAATATTCTGTAATAAAAACCTTTTCAAAAGCTGGTCTACTAAAAAAGAAATTAAAACAAAACAGCCAAAATATAATAATTGGTATTTTTTTATTTTCATAAATCAATTATTTATCAAACTAAAAAATTACTCAGAAAAAATCTTAAAAATTAAAGCTTCCTGCAAGAAGCTTTAATCTGTATTTATTATATTCTGCTAGTTTATTTATTTTTAGAGAATTAGTTTTTAGCCAATGTTATTCTTCTTGGCACAAGTTATACATTTGCTAGCTTGGGGGTAGGCCTTGAGTCTTTCTTCCTCAATTTCTTTTCCACAAGTTTCACAGATGCCATATTTCTTCCCTCTTTTGATTTTATTGAGAGCAATGTTTATCTTCCTTAACTCTATTTCTAAACGCCCCTCTAGAGGAAGAGTGCTTTCATAAGCACTTACTTCTGCAGCATTGTCTTGATCTTCTCTTCCATAATTTGGAAAAGAAGTCCTATAATTATCTTTTATCTCTTGATCTTTTTTTGCTATTTTCCCTAGCTGTTTATCAAAATTTTCTTTCCTCGCTAATAAATCCTTCTCAAGATCTTCAATTTCTTTTTTATTTAACATAGTCTAGTTTTTACTATTTAGTTTCTTCCAGATTAAACCGAATTATTTTATTTTTCCCATTGAACAATTTAAATTCTACCAAGAATAAATTTAAAAGACAAATCAAACAACATAAAAATAAAAAAGCGGGGACAGATTCCCCGATTATATTACTTTTAGAGAACTGTCACCCGCTCAAGCTCGTTATAAAGGGTGATAAAGCACCAATCCACCAGCGTAAGGGTGACAAACGCTAGATGTAACTTCTTTTATTTTTACGTTACATCTGGATATTCTTTATAATGAGGTTGGAACTATCAAGTTCCTTTCTTCTACCAAATAAAAATTCACAATTTTTGTTGCTCCATTTTGGATAGATTTTGCTGAAATTTTTTGTTTTTTTATTTTTTTTATTTTTGTTTTTGTTTTTTTAAAAAAATGAAACAACAATCAAAATAAATTCAGTAGAAGATTATTAGCTACAACTTTTAAAAATATAACTAATAACCTTCTACCGAATCGGAACTGATAGCTATATTTTTAAAGTCCTTTTAACTTCAACTTTTGTATTATACCACTTATCAAACAAAAAATCAAATAGAATAAACCCGTATCCCTAAGTCCCCCTATTAATAAAGCTAGAGGAGTAATAATATTTTAAAAATTTATTTTTAGAGGCTAAAAAGATGACAAAAAAAATATTTCTGCTAAAGTTATTCTTTCAAATGATATTTTCAAGCAACAACCATGTTCCAAAAAACAATCTTCTTAAAATTAAACAGAACGGCTGATTTTCTATTTTATCTTATAATCTTTCTCGTCCCTTTCCAGAAAAGATTTTTTCTCCAAGATTTCTTCACTTGTAATGAGACAGCTTTTATTGACTATAGCAGTTTTTATGTCTCGTTCCCAGAGTTGCTTATTTTAATGCTAGTTTTCATTAAAGGAAGGTTTATATTAAACAATTTTATTAAATTATTGTCAAATCATAAAAATACAGTAATATTCTTTTTAATAATATTATTAACCTCTTTTAATATTTTAAATTCAGCAAATATATTTCTCTCCTTTCATAAAATATTTCATTTTTTTATTTGGATATTGTTTGCCTACTTAGGAATAAATATTCTCTCAAATTCTAAAAAAATATTTTCCACAATAGCCATAATTATCCTTTCTTCTTTATTTCAATCCTTAATAGCGATCTACCAATTTATATTTCAAAAATCATTGGGTCTGAAATTTTTAGGAGAAAGTATCTTAAGTACTAATATTTTGGGAGTAGCTAAAATAGATTCTTCTTTTGGAAAAATAATTAGAGCTTACGGAACGGAGCCTCATCCTAACGTTTTGGGATGTTTTCTATTGTTAGGAATTATTGTTTCTATTTTTTATTTAGCTTACTTTAGCGGAAAATCAGCAGAATGTTCCACGTGGAACATTTTAGATTTGTTTTTTAAAAGAAAGAAAAATAAATTATTAGGAATTATATTCAAAAAAGAAAAACAAATAATTATTTTAATTACTCTAATAAATATTTTGGCTCTCGTTCTTACTTTTTCGAGAACCGCTATTTTTTTATTAATATTTTTCCTCGTTATTTCTTTTTTATTAATAAAAAAGAATGAATCTTTTAAAAGAATAATTCTTTTATTGATAGGCTTTACTATTTTTTTAAATTTAATTTTTCTACCTTTATTAAAAAATAGATTTAACGAAGAAGGATCTTTTAAATATAAAAATGTTACTTTAAGAGAAATTTATTCTGATTTTGCTTTTCGTTCAATTAAAAATAATCCAATAAAGGGTATTGGAATGGGAAATTTTGTCTTTAAAATGCAAGAAAATAATACTTTTAATTTAAAAACTTGGGAATTACAGCCTGTACATAACATCTATCTTCTAGCAATAAGCGAATTGGGGATTATATTGTTCTCATTTATTTTTTTCTTATTCTTAAATTCAATATTATTTGAAAACTCCGGATTGAATTCTAAGAATAAACTAATACTTGTTGGGTTATTTTTAATTTTAATGACAGGGCTTTGGGATCATTATCTTTATTCTTTTAGTCAGGGGATTTCTATCCTAACTGTTATTATAATAATTCTTATATCCTGTAAAAAACATCTTCAAGAAAAATTTAACTAAAAAATATAATAAAATATTCTTGTTGGTTAAATTTTAATTAGTCAAAAATTTATAGTTTTAGATTAAACCAATTCTAAAATGTTCCACGTGGAACATTTTAGAATTTAATTTGACAAAATATATTTTTTATATTTTAAAATTAAATTTATAAAATATAAAGAGTTAAACCCTTCACTCTTTTCAAAAAATATTAATCATTAAAAGTAGAAGTCGCAAAATAATGAAGAGACAAAAGACCTGCTTTTTCTTCTAATCTTTTTGCTACTTTTTTATTTACTTATCTAAGATTTAATGCTATTTTGTCTAATAATAATACGCAACTATTTTAAGTATTATTTAGAATCTAATTGGAAAATCAAAGAAAAAGAGGAAACAAAGGAGAAGATGTTGCAGTTTATTATTTGACAAAAAAAGGATATGATGTTATTGCACGTAATTATTTAAAAAGGGAGGGAGAAATAGACATTGTTGCTCAAAAAAAGTCTGTGCTCGTTTTTGTAGAAGTAAAGTCAAGTTTTGCCAAAGAAAGAAAAGATATTCAAGAAAAACCAGAAGCAAGAATCTCCAAATCAAAAATAGAAAAAATAAAAAAAGCAGCCCTCTCTTTTATAGAAGAAAAAGGATATTCTCCCGAACAAGAATGTCGCTGTGATGTCGTTTCAATAATATTCATCGGAAGAAACATAAAGGTAAAACACATTAAGTGGGCTTTCTAAAAAGAAGATAAGGAATTTATTTTTCAAAAAATATGAATTTTTCTAAAATACCCTCAACCATTAAAGAAATTGGGGATAAGCTGAACAATAAAAATTTTGAAGCTTTTTTAGTCGGAGGCTGTGTTAGAGATTTAATTCGTCAAAAAAATCCAACCGACTGGGATATTACCACTAATGCCAAACCGGAA
Organism: uncultured Candidatus Saccharibacteria bacterium; assembly: GCA_964618065.1. Taxonomy (GTDB): domain Bacteria; phylum Patescibacteriota; class Minisyncoccia; order CAIUEV01; family JAHKAQ01; genus M55B174. The sequence goes on from CAZTZK010000048.1 coordinate 22,585, forward strand.
GAAATACAAAAAATATTTAAAGATAGCTTTTATAAAAACAATTTTGGAACTGTAAGTGTTAAATCAAAAGAAAAAGATATCAAGAATATTGAAATTACCACCTATAGAACTGAAGGAGAATACTCTAATTATAGGCATCCCAGCCAAGTATTTTTTTCAAATAATATTAAAGAAGACCTAAAAAGAAGAGATTTTACTGTTAATGCAATAGCTGTTGACTTAGAATCTCTAGGAAAATCTTCTCCGCAAATAATAGACCTCTATAAAGGACAAGTTGACTTGAAGAAAAAAATTATAAGAGCGGTAGGTTTACCAGATGATCGCTTTAACGAAGATGCCTTAAGATTAATAAGAGCTATAAGATTTGCTATTCAATTAAATTTTAAAATTGAGAAAAAAACTCTAGAAGCTATCAAGAAAAAATCTTTTCTATTGGCAAAAATTTCTAAAGAGAGAATCCGGGATGAATTTATAAAAATAATAAGGTCGGAAAATCCTGCCAGAGGGATAGAAATGCTTAAAGAAAATAAGTTATTGTCCTATATACTGCCGGAATTAGAAAAAGGAGTGGGTGTTAACCAAAATTTGCATCATATTTACACAGTTTATGAACACCTACTAATGTCTTTAAGACATTGCCCTAGTAGAAAACTCTCCGTTAGACTAGCAGCTTTATTGCATGATATTGCTAAACCTCAAACTAAAAAGGGTAAAGGAGCTAATAGTACTTTTTACAATCATGATATTATCGGTGCTAGTATTGCTTATAAAGCTCTACTAAGACTCCGTTTTTCCCATAAAATAGCCAAAAAGGTATCTTTGCTTATTAGAAATCATATGTTTTACTATGAAGTAGAAACTGTAACCCCCGCTAGTGTAAGAAGATTAATTAGAAAAGTGGGATTAGAAAACATAAATGATTTAATAAATTTAAGAATAGCAGACCGTTTGGGAAGTGGCTGTCCAAAAGCTAAGCCTTATAAATTAAGACACTTAGAATATCTTGTTGAAAAAGTTTCTCAAGACCCTATTTCTGTTAAAATGTTGAAAGTTGATGGAAACAAGCTAAAAGAAAAGGCTAAAATAAAGCCAGGCCCTAAAATGGGAATAATTTTAGATATTCTTCTAGGGGAAGTTTTAAAAGATACCACTAAAAATAAAGAATCCTACCTTATAAAAAGAGCCAGGGATTTAGATCAAAAAGATTTAACATTGTTAAAAGAGCAAGCTAAAGAGAAAATTGAAGACAAAAAAATAGAAGAAGATAGAATTTTAAAAAGAAAATATTGGGTAAAATAATTTGCTTCAGAATTTAAAATAAAGCATAATTCAAAAACTGCGAGAGTAGTTCAGTTGGCTAGAACATCTCCTTGCCAAGGAGAAGGTCGCGGGTTCAAGCCCCGTCTCTCGCTCCAAAGAAAAAAATATTTTTAGAAAAAATTAACTCAATTACTCCTCCGTTTAATTAATCCAACTCATAAATGAATAAATCAGAAATTAATTCTGTCTTAGAAAAAATTCAGGCGGCTCCTTTAAAAAAGATGGGGCAGAATTTTCTAATATGCCAAAAAGTTTTAGAAAAAATAATCCAAAAAGCCAAGTTTGATAAAAAAGATAATATTTTGGAAATAGGTCCCGGGTTAGGAGTCTTAACTGAAAAAATTCTTTTAAAGTCTAATAAAGTTCTCGCCATTGAAAAAGATCCCAAATTTTCCTCTTATTTAAGAAAAAAATTTAATTGCAAAGAAAATAAAAAAATAGAAATAATCCAGGGAGACATCTTAAAAATCAATATACCAAGGCTACTGAAAGGAAAATTCATAAGAGAAAATACTCAAAAATCAAAAACAAATAACTACAAAATTGTGGCTAACTTACCCTATAATATAGCAACAAAAGTTATTCGTTTATTTATAGAAATGGAAAACCGCCCCAGTAAAATGGTTACACTCGTTCAAAAAGAAGTAGCCGAAAGAATTTGCTCAGAGCCTCCTAAAATGAATCCTTTGGCCTTAAGGATAAAATTGGTTGCTAAACCTAAAATAGCCTTGTTAGTAAAAAGCCATTGTTTCTATCCAGAACCAAAAGTAAGTTCAGCACTGCTTGTTTTAGAAAAAATTAACTCAAAAGTAGATTTCAAAGAAGAGAAATTGGTCAGTCTTTTAAGGTTAATTAAAGTAGGCTTTGCTTCTCCTCGAAAAACTCTTCTGAATAATTTAGTTAATGGGCTCGGTTTTAATAAAACTAAATTAAGAAAAATATTAAAAGAATATCCGGAAAAAATTAGAGCCCAAGAATTAACTATAGAAAACTGGAAAAATATTCAGGAAAAAATAAAGCAAATATCGGTAAAAAATAATCCTCAAATATAAAAAGGGGAGGGACAATAATTACTATAAAATTAATTAAACTAGAGGATGTCAAGGCAAAGTAGAAATGTCCTACCCTCCAGCAATATAGAAATGTCCTAGTAGACCATTTCGTTAGGTTAATTAAATATTTAAACTTGTTGT